>NZ_JCALEC010000012.1:0-105680 GCF_059813185.1 Mycobacterium sp. NGS18 | reverse complement strand
CACCGACACCCTGTCGACACCGTTCGGTGACTTCAACATTCCGACCGACTTCGACGCGGCCGCACTGCTCGATCCGGGTGACGCGTTCAGCGGCCTATCCACGCTGGGCGCCGATGCTGCCGGCGGCGCAGCCGACGCCGCCGGAACCGCAGCCGACGCGGCCGCCGGAAGCGCAGCCGACGCCGCAGGAACCGCCGCTGACGCCGCCTCCGGAGGCGCCGCGGACATCGCCGGCAGCATCGACCCTTCGGACTTCCTCGGCATTTGATGCTCTTCAGACCCCGGGCCGTCGTCGACGGCCCGGCCAAACATCCCAGGTCTCCCGGTTAGGAGGTCTGGGATGTTTGGCGTGCAACCAAACCGGGAAGCCCGGTCACCGCATCGACCACCACAAACTCCCCGGGGGACCATGAGGCAGGCGCAAGGATGAAGGCACAGCATAGTTTTGGGCTGAATCTGTCCTGGCTGCGGGTGACAACGGTATTTCTCATCGACATCGCGATCTTGCGGATTGCCGGCCATTGGCCCGATCAGCTCGGGTCGGCGGCCCGCGCCTGGTGGCCGGGCGTCGGAGTCGCCGCCGTGGTGACGATGGCCGCGTTGATCACCCACCGCCGGGTCCCGCTGACGGCAATCGTGCTGGCGCGGGTGTTGGATCGATTCGCCAATCCGGCACCGTTCCTCACCGAAGGCTGTACGCCCGGTTTCGATCACCAGCGCCGCTATGGTCCGGATGTCGTCGGCGTGCGCGAATACCGGGGCCAGTTGGTCACAGTGATCGCCGTCCAGCCGCCCGGGCCGGAGCCCGCCGCCCGCCGCGGGCGCGCCCCCCAGCCGCCGACCGCACTGCCGGCCGGCATCGTCGCCGCCGCGCTGCGGCAGTTCGACGTGCGACTCGACGGGATCGACATCGTCTCGGTGCGAACATCCGACGCTGCCGCCGACGGCGACGCCGCCGATGACGCGCACAGCCCGGTTGACTGTGGGCCTCGAGACACCTGGTTGATCCTTCGGATGGACCCGATGCACAACGCCGATGCGGTGGCCGTGCGCGATTCGGTGGCCGCAACACTGGCGGCAGCCACCGAGCGGCTCGCCCACGAGCTGCAGGAGCGGCACCTGGTCGCGCGCGTGCTCCCGGCCGAAGAGTTCGCCGACGTCGATGCCGCTGTGCTGGCCGGTCTCCAGCCGACCCGGATCCGGCGGCGGGGTCGCCGGCTCAAGCAGAAAGAGCGCAAGGGCCCCAAGCAGTTTGCGGCCACGTTCTGGATGTCGCCGCGCGACATCTGCACGGCGAACCTGGAACAGCTCTGGCTCCCTGCGGCCGACACCACGGCGGTCACCGTCCGGCTGACCGCACGCAACCACCACACCGACGTTTCGGTGTTGGTGCGCTACCACAGCGCGCAGCGACTGCGTAGGAACATCACGGCCGGCTTGAACCGCCTCAACGGACGGCAATTGACCGCGCTGCGCACCAGCCTGCCGACGCCGATGCGGCGCACCCTGGCGGTGCCCGCCCAGCAGTTGAACGAACTGGAGACCTTGCAGGTGCCGCTCGGCCCGCCCGCGCAGCAACCGCCGGCAGGGCCCGCGCAGCAACCGCCGGCGCGGGTCAGGCTGCCGGCGTAGCCGGCGTTACTTCGCCTTCTCGAGGATTTCCACCAGGCGCCAGCGCTTCGTCGCCGAGAGCGGACGGGTCTCCATCAGCGACACGCGGTCGCCGATACCGGCCGTGTTGTTCTCGTCGTGCGCCTTGACCTTCTTGGTGGTCCGGATGATCTTGCCGTAGAGCGGGTGCCTCGCCCGGTCCTCCAGCTCGACGACGATGGTCTTCTCCATCTTGTCGCTGACCACGTAGCCGATCTGGGTCTTGCGGCGGCCCCGCGGCTTCTCCGTGCGCGGAGTGCGCTTGGGCCCCTTGGTCTTTGCAGCCTCTGCCATTACGATGCCTCGCCTTCAGAACCATCGGGACCGGACGCCAGGCCCAGTTCCCGTTCGCGCAACACGGTGTAGATGCGCGCAATCTGGTGGCGCACCGTGCGGAGCCGACGGTTGTTGCTGAGCTGCCCGGTCGCCATCTGGAAACGCAGGTTGAACAGCTCCTCTTTGGACTCGCGCAGCCGCTCGACGAGCTCGTCGGCGTTCAGCTCGCGCAGTTCGCCAGCGGAAACTCCCACTGCCATCAGAACTGCTCCTCTCGGGTGACAATGCGCGCCTTGATCGGCAGCTTGTGGATCGCCCGGGTCAGTGCGGCGCGGGCGATGGCCTCGTTGGGGTAGCTGAGCTCGAACAGCACCCGGCCCGGCTTGACGTTCGCGACCCACCACTCCGGCGAACCCTTACCCGAACCCATCCGGGTCTCGGCGGGCTTCTTGGTCAGCGGACGGTCCGGGAAGATGTTGATCCACACCTTGCCGCCACGCTTGATGTGCCGGTTGATGGCGATACGCGCCGACTCGATCTGCCGGTTGGTGACGTAGGCGTGCTCCAGGGCCTGGATGCCGTAGTCACCGAACGTCACTGCGGTGCCGCCGCTGGCGAGGCCGCGTTGCTTCGGGTGGTGCTGCTTGCGGTGCTTGACCTTGCGGGGAATCAACATGATTTAGCTCTCCGTGCTCTGCGTCGCTTGTGCCTCCGGGGTCGCTGCACCCTCGGTAACCGGTTCCGCAGCAGCGGTGGTCTCGGTGCTCTCAGCGGCCCGACCGGCGTCGGTGCTGGTCGCGGTGGTACCCGAGGCGCCGCTGCGACGCGGGCGGGTGCCCGACGGCCGCTCCCGGCGGGGACGGTCGGCCGACGGTGCGGCGGCAGCCAGCTCGCGCTTGCCACCGACGATGTCGCCCTTGTAGATCCAGACCTTCACGCCGATCCGGCCGAAGGTGGTCTTGGCCTCGTACAGCCCGTAGTCGATGTCGGCGCGCAGCGTGTGCAGCGGCACTCGGCCCTCGCGGTAGAACTCCGAGCGGCTCATCTCGGCGCCACCGAGACGGCCCGAGCACTGCACCCGGATGCCCTTGACGTTGGGCTGACGCATCGCCGACTGGATCGCCTTGCGCATCGCGCGACGGAACGCCACACGGTTGCTCAGCTGCTCGGCGACGCCCTGGGCCACCAGCTGCGCCTGCGACTCGGGGTTCTTGACCTCGAGGATGTTCAGCTGCACCTGCTTGCCGGTCAGCTTCTCCAGGTCGGCACGGATCCGGTCGGCCTCGGTGCCGCGACGGCCGATGACGATGCCGGGCCGGGCGGTGTGGATGTCGACGCGAACCCGGTCACGGGTGCGCTCGATCTCGACGTCGGCGATGCCGGCGCGCTCCAGCCCGCTCGACAGCAGCCGGCGGATCGCCACGTCTTCCTTGACGTAGTCCGCGTACTGCTTGTCGGCGTACCACCGCGACTTCCAGTCGGTGGTGATCCCGAGCCGGAAGCCGTGCGGGTTGATCTTCTGGCCCATTACTCCGAGCCCTCCTTCGCGTCGGACGTCTCAGGCGCCTTCTTGGTTGCCGCCTTCTTGGCGGGCGCCTTCTTGGCCGCCGCTTTTTCGGTTGCCTTCTCGGTTGCCTTGGCCGCCGGCGCCTTCTTGGCCGGAGCCTTCTCGGTCGCCTTTGCACCCGCCTTCTCGGAGGCGGCCTTGCTGGCCTGCGCACGACGCGCCCGGGTGGCACCGGCAGACTGCGCCGAACCGCCGCCCTTCACCGGCCGGCTCTCCACCACCACGGTGATGTGGCTGGTGCGCCGGCGGATCCGGTAGGCGCGCCCCTGCGCGCGCGGCTTGATCCGCTTGGCGGTCGGGCCCTCGTCGGCGTAGACGGTGGCCACCACCAGGGTGGACGGGTCCAGGCCGTTGTTGTTCTCGGCGTTGGCCGCCGCGCTGGCGATGACCTTGGCCACCGGCAGGCTGGCCTGCTGCGGCGCCCAGCGCAGGATGTCCAGCGCTTCGGTCACGGACTTGCCGCGCACCAGGTCGATCACCCGGCGCGCCTTGCTGGCCGACACCCGCACGAAGCGGGCCTTGGCGACAGCAGACGGGAATTCAGTCGTTACGCTCACCGGCGCTTAGCCTTCCGGTCGTCCTTGATGTGTCCCTTGAAGGTGCGCGTCGGGGCGAATTCGCCGAGCTTGTGCCCGACCATCGACTCGGTGACGAATACCGGGACGTGCTTGCGGCCGTCGTGGACGGCGAACGTGTGCCCGATGAAGTCCGGGATGATCGTCGACCGACGCGACCAGGTCTTGATGACCTGCTTGGTGTTCTTCTCGTTCTGAACGTCGACCTTCTTGAGCAGATGGTCGTCGACGAACGGACCCTTCTTGAGGCTGCGTGGCATCGCTTTCTCTCCGCTTCCTAGCGCTTCTTGCCGGTGCGCCGGCGTCGGACGATGAGCTTGTCGCTGGGCTTGTTCGGCCGGCGGGTGCGACCCTCCGGCTTACCCCACGGGCTGACCGGGTGCCGGCCGCCGGAGGTCTTGCCCTCACCACCACCGTGCGGGTGGTCCACCGGGTTCATCACCACACCACGGACGGAGGGGCGCTTGCCCTTCCACCGCATCCGGCCGGCCTTACCCCAGTTGATGTTGGCCTGCTCGGCGTTGCCCACCTCGCCGACGGTGGCGCGGCAGCGCACGTCGACCCGGCGGATCTCACCGGAGGGCATCCGCAACGAGGCGTAGCTGCCTTCCTTACCCAGCAGCTGGATGCTGGAGCCGGCCGAGCGGGCCAGCTTGGCGCCGCCGCCCGGCCGCAGCTCGACGGCGTGCACCAGCGTGCCCGCCGGGATGTTGCGCAGCGGCAGGTTGTTACCGGGCTTGATGTCGGCGTTGGCGCCCGACTCCACCACGTCGCCCTGCGAAAGACCCTGCGGGGCGATGATGTAGCGCTTCTCGCCGTCCAGGTAGTGCAGCAGCGCGATGCGCGCGGTGCGGTTCGGGTCGTACTCGATGTGGGCGACCTTGGCGTTGACGCCGTCCTTGTCGTGGCGACGGAAGTCGATCACCCGGTAGGCGCGCTTGTGGCCACCGCCCTTGTGCCGGGTGGTGATCCGGCCGTGGGCGTTACGCCCGCCGCGGCCGTGCAGCGGCCGAACCAGCGACTTCTCCGGGTGAGAGCGGGTGAGCTCGGCGAAATCGGAGACGCTGGCACCGCGACGACCGGGGGTCGTCGGCTTGTACTTGCGGATTCCCATGTCAGTTAGGTCTCTCTCTCACTCCGGTCAGGCCGGTGCGGCGAACAGGTCGATCGGCTTGCTGCCGGGCGCCAGGGTCACGATGGCGCGCTTGGTGTCCTTGCGCTTGCCGTAGCCGGCCCGGGACCGCTTGCGCTTACCCGGCCGATTCGCGGTGTTCACCGATGCGACCTTGACGGCGAAGATCTTCTCGATCGCGATCTTGATCTGCGTCTTGTTCGAGTCGGGGTGCACCACGAACGTGTACACGTTGTCCTCGATCAGCCCGTAGGACTTCTCGGAGATGACCGGCGCGAGGATGATGTCGCGGGGGTCGGTGATGGTCGCCATCAGGCCGAAACCTCCTCGGTTTTGGCGGTGTGTGCCTCGATGTAGGCGTTCAGGGCCTCGACGCTGAACACCACGTCGTCGGCACGCAGCACATCGTGGGTGTTGAGCTGGTCCGGCGAGAGGATGTGCACCCCCGGCAGGTTGCGCACGCTCTTGGCACCCGTCTCGTCGGCCCGGCCGATGACCACCAGCACCTGCTTGCGGTCGGTGATCGAACCCAGGAACGCCTTGGCGCTCTTGGTCGACGGGGTCTGTCCGCTCACCAGCTCGGTGATCGCGTGGATCCGGCCGTTGCGCGCCCGGTCCGACAGCGCACCGCGCAGCGCGGCGGCGATCATCTTCTTCGGGGTGCGCTGGCTGTAGTCGCGCGGCTTCGGGCCGTGCACGACACCACCACCGGTGAACTGCGGCGCCCGGGTCGAACCCTGACGGGCGCGACCGGTTCCCTTCTGCCGGTAAGGCTTACGGCCACCGCCGCGGACCTCGCCGCGGGTCTTGGTGGAGTGCGTACCCTGCCGGGCCGCGGCCAACTGAGCGATGACCACCTGGTGCATCAGCGCAATGTTGGCGGGAGCGTCGAACAGCTCGGCGGGCAGCTCGACAGAGCCGCTCTTTTTGCCGTCCGGTGTCTTGACGTCAATTGTGATGCCGGCCATTACTTCTCACCCTTTTTGATCGCGCTGCGGACCAGAACCAGCCCGCCGTTGCGTCCCGGAATGGCGCCCTTGATCAACAGCACGCCGTTCTCGGCGTCCACCTTGTGCACCACCAAGTTCTGGGTGGTGACGCGGTCGTTGCCCATCCGCCCTGACATCCGGGTGCCCTTGAACACCCGGCCCGGGGTCGAGCAGCCGCCGATCGAACCCGGCCGGCGGTGCACTGCCTGCGCGCCGTGACCGGCGCCCTGGCCGCGGAAGCCGTGCCGCTTCATGGTGCCGGCGTAGCCCTTGCCCTTGGAGGTGCCGGTCACGTCGACGTAGGCGCCGTCGGCGAAGATCTCGGCGGTCAGCTCCTGGCCGACCTCGTATTCGGCGGCAGCAGCCTCGTCGTCAAGGCGCAGCTCGGTCAGGTGCCGGCGCGGGTTGACCCCGGCGGCCGCGTACTGACCGGTCAGCGGCTTGTTGACCTTGCGAGGGCTGATCTCGCCGTAAGCGAGCTGCACGGCGGAGTAGCCGTCGCGCTCGGGGGTGCGGATGCGGGTCACCACGTTGGGCCCGGCCTTGACGACCGTGACCGGCACGACCTTGTTGTTCTCGTCGAACACCTGCGTCATGCCCAGTTTGGTACCCAAAATACCTTTGCGTGCCATGGTTTTTCGGTGCTCCTACTGGATGTTGACGTCGACGCTGGCCGGCAGATCGATGCGCATCAGGGCGTCAACGGTCTTCGGCGTGGGATCGAGGATGTCGATCAGCCTTTTGTGGGTGCGCATCTCGAAGTGCTCCCGCGAGTCCTTGTACTTGTGCGGGGACCGGATGACGCAATACACGTTCTTCTCGGTCGGCAGCGGCACCGGGCCCACCACGCTGGCACCGGTGCGAGTGACCGTTTCGACGATTTTGCGCGCCGAGGCGTCAATGGCCTCATGGTCGTAGGCCTTGAGCCTGATGCGGATCTTTTGTCCCGCCACGCTTCTACTACCTCACTCCTGCAAAGGGGTTCGTCTTTCGAACCCGTGTGCCCCGCGCGTCTTTGTCAATGCCAGGCCCGCTTAGGGCCCGTATCGACATTGCGCTGGGCGCTGCCGCCGCTGTTTACCTGTCCTGGTCCACCGGTCCCCGCGGTCGGGCGTGTCGCCCGCACACGGCCTCGTTCACGGTGAAAAAACCCCGTACTGCGAGAGTGGGACCGGACGCGCCCGGGTGGACGCTGGTCGTATGCCCAGCCAGGGGCAACCCCGGCGCAGGCGAACCTGAACAGTATGCCCCAGATCGGGTCAGCGGCCAAATCCCCGGTCGTCTCACCGCCCACCCCCCGGGCCGGTCGCCGCGAAGCCGGTCTCCAGGTGATCTTACTTGCCGGTAAGATAGCTCGGCGTGACCGGAACTACCAGTACTTATCAGGCATGGCGGCGTCTGGCGGGGATCCCGGGCGGCACCCGGCTGTTCTCCGCCGCGACCATGGCGCGGGTCCCTTACTTCGCGTCGGTGCTGCCGCACGTGGTTCGGATGGAGCCCGGGCTGGCCGAGGTGCTGGTGCCCAAGTGGCCGTTCGTCTACAACCACCTGCACACGGTGCACGCGATCGCCTCCTGCAACGCTGCCGAGGTCGCGATGGGGATGTTGATGGAGGCCACCGTCCCGCGCAGCCACCGCTGGATCCCCAAGGCGATGAACGTGGCCTACCTGGCCAGGGCGACGACGTCGCTGCGGGCCACCGCCCGCCTGGATGCGCCGCCGGACTTCGCCGCGATCACCGAAGGTGCCGAGGTGGTCGTGCCGGTCAGCATCACCGATAAGACGGGCGCCGAGGTCGTGCACGCCGACATCACCACCTGGGTCACGCCGGCCTAAGCTCGCCCCACCGCCCCCCGTCGAGTCGCCCCACCACCCCCGTCGAACGTGCATCTACGGCGACTTCTGCAGCGATTTTTCGCACTGAGCGCACGCTCGGCGACGGAACTTAACGAATAGTCGCCCAGAACTCACACTGGTGCTCGGCGCCGTAGTCGGTGATCAACCGGCTGCCATCGGGCCGCAGCGACATCCACCGCCGGTCGGATCCGCTCGCGATCTCGGGCCAGTCGGGCTGGCCGACACCGATCGGTGCGCCGCTGACCACGAAACCGGTCCAGTACTCGATCATCTGGTCCGACAGTCGGCGCTGCGCGGGGTTCAAGGGCGGGGCGCCGCCGATGTCGAACAGGTAGCGCAGCTCCAGCGAGTGGGTGGCGCCGATTGCAAACGGCAGGTTGTCGAACAACTCGGGCGCCGGGGCGTGCGGGTCGTCGAACTCGTAGCCGTACACCGGCGCGCCGCCAGCCAGCCCGTGGGCCATCCGGTCGGCCAGGCAGGCGAAGATGTCGTCGGTCGCCGCCGCCGCATAGGCCAGGGAGATGCTGTCGCCGAAGCGTGCCGGCGGGTAGTGGTCGGCCACGGCGGCGCCTTCGCCGGAGCCGAAGGTGTCTTTCAGCTCGTCGAGGTACTCCGCGCCGGCGATCTCCCGGCCCACCCGCAGGTAGCGCAGCGCGACGAACATGGTGAACTCGTCGCGGTTGACGCCCAATAGCACCGGCACCCGGGCCGCCTGGCCATCGCGGAACACCCGCACCGGGTCCTCCGGCAGCAGCGGGGTTCCCACCGCCGGGCCGCTGAGCTGGTCCGTGCCGAATCGGGCGTACCACAGCGGTCTGGTCAGCCGGTCGGCCGGCAGACCGCGCAGACAGGAAGCGACCTGCTCGTCCGGCTTGCCCCGGTCGGCGCAGCCCAGGGCTTCGGTGTAGTCGCGGCTGACCCGCCGGGCTTCGGGGACCTCGACCTGCGCCTGGCACGGCCCGCTCTGGATGATCGCGGCCCGGAACAGACCGGCCGACTCCGGTGCGACCAGGTGATCGCAGACCGACATGCCCCCGGCCGATTCTCCGGCGATGGTCACCTTGGCCGGGTCGCCGCCGAACGCGCCGATGTTGTCGCGCACCCAGCGCAGCGCCGCCTGCTGATCGGCCAGCCCGTAGTTACCGGCCTCCCCCAGTGCCGGGTCGGCCAGGAAACCCAAGGCGCCCAGTCGGTAGTTGATGGTGACGACGACGATCCGGCCGCGTACCGACAGCCGCTGTGCGTGGTAGATGTCGCCGGCGCCGCGCATGAAACTGCCGCCGTGGATCCAGACCATGACCGGCAACGGCTCGGCGGCCGAACCGGTCGGCGTCCACACGTTGAGCGACAGGCAGTCCTCGCTGATCGGGTCCACCTCGGCCACGTCCGGCTGAATGCACCACGGGCCGCGTTTGACGGCGTCGCGCACGCCCTGCCACGCCGGCATCGGCACCGGTGGCTGCCAGCGCAGCGGCCCGACCGGCGCCGCGGCGTACGGGACGCCTTGGAACAGGCGATGATCCGGCGCGACCGTCCCCCGCAGCAGCCCGGCGGCGGTACGCACCACGTCGGCGTTGAGCGCAACCGCACGCGGGCCGATGCCCGATTGGGTCGCGGCGCCGTCGGAGCGCGCGCACCCGCCGGCCAGCACCACGAGCAGCGCCAGGGCGATCACGCCGGCCCGCAGGCCGCGACGGCGACGAGATCCGGTCGACATGACCGATGAGCCTAATCCGGCGGTTAGCAAGGCTCACGGAGGAGAGGCGAAGCTGGACCGCCGAATCAAACCCGCCCGATCGTCGCAAAGCGGCGCCACGACGGGCCAATATCGCCGACACTGGAGTAAAGCTGACACGTGTCAAGAAAATGGGCTAAGGAGCCGCCGTGAGTGCACCGATCATCGACCAGGCCGCCCGGGTGTTCGCCGACCCCAGTGCCTACGCCGACGAACCGCGTCTGCACGCGGCCCTGACCCACCTGCGGGCCAACGCGCCGGTGTCGTTGGTGGACGTTCGGCCCTACCGGCCGTTCTGGGCGATCACCCGGCACGCCGACATCATGGACATCGAGCGCGACAACCTGCTGTGGGTCAACGAGCCGCGTCCGGTGCTGGCCCCCGCCGACGCCGACGATCTGCAGCGCTCGCTGCTGGAGTCCGGGATGGGGCTGCGCACCCTGATCCACATGGACGACCCGCACCACCACAAGATGCGCGCCATCGTCTCGGACTGGTTCCGGCCCAAGGCGATGCGCGCGATGAAGGCCCGCATCGATGAGCTCGCCAAACGCTACGTCGACGAGATGCTGCGAATCGGCCCGGAGTGCGACTTCGTGCAGGACATCGCGCTGAATTACCCGCTGTACGTGATCATGTCGCTGTTGGGCCTGCCGGAATCGGACTTTCCGCGGATGCTGCGACTGACCCAGGAACTGTTCGGTGGCGACGACGACGAGTACCGGCGCGGCATCACCCCGGAAGAACAGCTGCCGGTCCTGCTGGACTTCTTCGCCTACTTCAACGCCCTCACCGCAGACCGGCGCGCCCACCCCACCGAAGACCTTGCCTCGACCATCGCCAACGCCCGCATCGACGGCGAGCCGCTGTCGGACCTCGACACCGTCTCCTACTACGTCATCATCGCCACCGCCGGTCACGACACCACCAGCGCGGCGATCGGCGGCGGGTTGCAAGCGCTCATCGAGCACCCCGACCAACGCGAACGACTTCGCGCCGACCCTTCGCTGATGCCCACGGCGGTCGAGGAGATCATCCGGTGGGTGACTCCGGTCAAGGAGTTCATGCGCACCGCCACCGCCGACACCCAGGTGCGCGGGGTGCCGATCGCCAAGGGTGAATCGGTCTATCTGTCCTACGTTTCGGCCAACCGTGACGAGGAGGTCTTCGACGACCCGTTCCGCTTCGACGTCGGCCGCGACCCGAACAAGCACCTGTCGTTCGGCTACGGCGTGCATTTCTGCGTGGCCTCCGCGCTGGCCCGAATGGAGATCGACAGCTTCTTCCGCGAACTTCTCCCCCGGCTGGATGCCATCGAGATGGCCGGTGAGCCGCAACTGATTTCGACGACGTTCGTCGGCGGCGTCAAGCACCTGCCGGTGCGCTACCGGCTGCGCTCCTGACCACGTACGAACTCTACCGCCCGGTGCGCCAGCATCGCGATCGTCGCGTGTGGGCCGCGGCTCGGGACCCGGGGCAGCGCCGAGCCGTCGATCACCCATAGCCCCTCGATGCCGCGCACCCGGCACTGATTATCGAGCACCGCCGCGTCGTCGTCGTCCGAGCCCATCGGCGCACTGCTGCAAAAGTGTTGGGACGTCGACCAGCGCGGTTCCGCGGCGCCGGGCCGCATGCCCCGCAGCTGGGCGACCAGGTCGACGCCGCGGCGCAGTGCGGCCACGTCGTCGGGTTCCGTGTCGTAGCGGTGCTCGACACGCGGAGGCACCCGCGGGTCGTCCGACACCAGCGTCAGCCGGCCACGTGCCCGCGGTGTCATCAGCGCCACTCCGATCTCCGGTGGTCGAGCCGGCCAGCCGTCGTCGATCATCGCGGCAAACCCCGCTGTGTAGGGCCGGATTTCGAGATCGTCGTCGCACAGCACGGCCTCCAGCGGGGGGCGGTCGCGCGTCCCCGGCCAGTCGGCCGCAACCAGCCATTCCGGATGGTCTGCGCAGTGCCGGCCGACCGGGAGCGCTGCCCGTACCGCGACGCCCGCCTGGCGCAGCATCGCCTCCTCTCCGATCCCGGACAGCATCAGCAGATGCGCCGACTCGATCGCCCCGGCACACAACACGATTCGGTCTGCTGTCAGCCGAATCGGCCCGGCCGGTCCGATCGCCTGCACCGCTCGGGCTTGGTCCCGCTCGATCTCCACCCGGACGGCCTGGGTTTCGGTGAGCACCGCCAGATTCGGCCGGTCGAGCGCGGGCAGCAGATACGCCGCGCCCGGCCCGTTGCGCACGCCGTCGACGATGTTGAGCGGCACGGCACCCACGCCGGGCGATGACGTCATCGTCGCGTCGTTCAGGTCGGAGGTCCACCCGAATCCGTGCCGCTGCACGGATTCAACGAATAGCTTTGTGCCATCGCATATCTCGGTCGTACGCTGGACCGGTATCGGTCCGCGGTCACCGTGCTGGTCACCGCTGAAGTCGAGGTCCGTTTCGATCGCCCGGAACGACGTCAGCACCTCGGGCCACGACCAGCCGGGCGGCCAAGTGGCGAAGTCGGCGGGCAGCCCCCGGCAGAAATAGCCGCCGTTGACGGCTCCGGAGCCACCGAGGGTCGCGCCGCGCATGATCGTCGCCGGCCGGGGGTCCCGAGCGGTCAGCGCCGCCTCATAGCGGCGCACCAGTCGGCTGCCGGGACCGATCGGCAAGCGCCTACCGTTCGCCGCCTGCATCGCCAGGTCCGGATCGACTAGCCCGACCCCGGCTTCCAGCACCGTCACGATGCAGGACGGATCCGACGACAGCCGTTCCGCCACAATCGCTCCCGCGCTGCCCGCCCCCACCACCAGGGCATCGCTGTGCACCACCGGAGCCGTCAAAGCGGCCTAACTACGGATCTGCGGCTTGAGTGCGGCAAGGTTGCGCTCGCGCAGCACCCCACCCCACAGACCCGCCCCGTAGGCCAGGTCGTCGACCCGTTTGAGCAGCAGGTAGGCGGGCAGTCCGAGCGGCCGGGAGTCGTCGCCATCGCTGCGCGCATGCCGCAGCCAGTCCACTATTCCGTCGCTGATTGCCGCTATCAGCACCACCCGGCGGCAGCGCTGCGACACGCACGCGGCAAGCAGTGCGATCGGCCAGTAGTGCCGGCACAGCGCTGAGGCGATCTGCAGTCCGGCAGCCGCCAGACCGCGCAGGGTCACCGCGATCACGTCAGCGGGTGCGGTGTCCGGCCCGCGCATGGACCGGGCGACCCGGTGGCCGGTCAGCGCCGTGATCGCCAAGGACGCCAGGTGGCCCAGCGCCGAGCCGAGCGCCATCAGCGCCCAGCCTGCCAGCGCCCAGCCGGAGATCACCATCGGCGCGGCTTTGTCCGGGTGCCGGGCCGACAGCGGTGCGGCCGATCCGCCGTAAAATGCTTTGCGCGCCACCCAGTCCCGCAGTGCGATCCGGTGATCGTGGGCGACCAGCGCGATCGGTTCGTAACGCAACCGGTTACCGGCGTCGACCAGCCGCCAGCACAGGTCGACGTCCTCACCGGAGCGCAGCGCCTCGTCGAACCCGCCCAGGTCACGCAGTGCCGAACAACGGCAGATGATCGCCGCGCTCGGGACGTAGGCGACCTTGCCGTAGGGGACCACGGGCGCCTCGCACCCACCGAGGTCCAGCGATGAACGGATGGCCTCGTACCGCGCGACCAGGTGGTCGTGAGCGACCATACCGACGATGCGGGGCGCGACCAGCGCAACGGTGGGATCGCAGAAGTGACCCAGCAGCGCTTCGAGCCAACCCCGGCGCGGCACCACGTCGGAGTCCAGGAATGCGACGAAGTCCGTGGTGCACGCGCCCAGCCCGGTGTTGCGCGCGGCCGCCGGTCCCCTGCTCTCCGGATGGCGCAGTACCTCGATATCGCAGCAGTGCGCCGCGGTCAGATCCTCGGGGCGGACCGGGACTTGCGACCCGTCGTCCACCACTACGACGCGCAGTCCCCGTAGTGAGGCGATCAACCGATTGAGCCCGACGACGTTGTCCCGCACTGGAACAACGACGGTCACATCGCGATGCGACGGTCCACCGGCGGGACGGGGGTGAGCGACCGTGGCATCGAGCAGGGTGCGGGCCAGCTGGGCGCTGACGGCGTCGCGTACTTCCAGGCGCCCGTCGGACAGCATGCCCTGGGCCGCCGGCGCCAGCCGCAGCAACCGGGTGGGTGACCCGCCCAGCAGCGTCGACCCGCTGCCCAGCACCCGAACCTTGCGGTCGACCTGTACGGCGAAACCGTCAGGCAGGCGAGACGGGGTCATCGCAGCATCCCGTCCGGCCCGGGTGCCCAGGCCTCGACCACCACGGCGCTGTTGTCGACCATCTCGGCGAACAGCCGGCGCCCCTCGTCGGCGGTGGCGGTGGTCGGATCGCCGAGCACACCGACCGCACTCACTGCGGCGACGCCACCGCGGCGCATCGCCGGCAGCAGCTGCGCCAGGGGCGCGCTGTTACCCGGCTGCGCCCGGTTAAATCGAACCTTATCGGGCGAAAGATAAAGCAGCAGAGAGGTTTCCGCGTGCCCGGCATGAGCATCGGCCTCCGCGGCGGCGCACGGCAACCAGGCGACATCACGCGCCTCGGAGCGCAGCCGGCGCACCGCCTCGGCCAGCGCTTGCATGTTGCCGCCGTGGCCGTTGACGAACACCACCCGCTGCGCCCAGCAGCAGGCCGATCGGCCGTACTCCAGCAGCACCCGGCTCAACGCGTCGGTCCCTATCGAGATCGTCCCGGCGAAGCTCTGGTGCTCCCCGCTGGCGCCGTATGCCACCGCCGGCGCCACCGGCCAGCTGCGCCCGGGGCGCCCGGTCGGCGCCGTGTCCAGCCGCTCCGAGAGCGCTCGGGCGAGCGCCTGCGCGATCCGGGTGTCGGTGTCCAACGGCAAGTGCGGCCCGTGCTGTTCCGTCGACCCGACCGGTACCAGCAGCGTCACCGATTGCCCCGGCAGCTGGCTGTGGACCTGGCTCGAAGTAGAGCTGCCGAGGTCGCCGCGAACCGCCATCGGACGATGGTAAGCGAATTCATCTGCCGTACACCAGTTGTTGGCGACGACAGCAGAGAAATTTCCGGCCGCCGGATCCCCCGGTGCGTCCTGGGTCATCACGTGTGTCCCGTCCGCCACGGGCGTATCACGGGCGGACCCGCGGGTTCGCGGATGGACGCGGCCTGACCGGGCTAGCGGCGGGCCGCCGCCGTTTGCCCTAGCCTCCGTCGGAGGGCACGCCGAGCGCGCGGGTGAAGCCGGCCGGAATCAGCACGTCCTCAGCCGACAGGTCGTGCACCGAGGCCCGCCCGAGGCCCATCAGTGCCGAGTCGACGCCGCTGCGGAGGATGTCGAGGACGTTCTCCACCCCGGGCTGCCCGGCCGCGGCCAGACCCCACAGATAGGCGCGGCCGATCATCACCGCCCGGGCGCCCAGCGCCAGCGCCTTGACCACGTCGCTGCCCCGACGGATGCCGCCGTCCAGCAGCACCTCGACCTGGTCGCCGACCGCCTCGGCGACGGCCGGCAGGGCCCGGATCGCCGCAGGCGTACCGTCCAGGTTGTTGCCGCCGTGGTTCGACACGGAGATCGCCGAAACCCCGGCGTCGACAGCCTTTTTCGCGTCGTCGACGCGCATCACTCCCTTGAGCATGAACGGCCCGCCCCAGAGTTCCCGCAGCCAGGCGATGTCCTCCCAGGTCGGCGGCGGGGTTCCCATCCACTCGCCGTAGGCCTGGAAGAACGGCGGTCCCGGTTCACCGCGCCGGCCCTGGTTGGGCACCCGCAGGCTCGGCGGGCGCATGGTCTTGGCCCACTGCAGGAACCACCGCGGTCGGGTCAGCGCCTCGGGCATCATCTTGACCATGGTCTTGAGGTCCATTTTCTCGGGGATCTTGGGGCTGCCCCAGTCCCGGCCGTGCGAGAACGACCAGTCGGTGGTGGCGATGAGGCCGACCGCACCGGCGGCTCGAGCGCGCTCGACGCGTTCGGCTATCGCGTCGCGGCCCCCCAGCCAGTAGATCTGGAAGAACGTCTTGGGGTTGGCCGCGATGACTTCTTCCATCGGCTTGCTGGCGAACGACGACAGTCCCATCGCGGTGCCGCGCGCGGCGGCCGCCCGCGCGACAGCCACCTCGCCGTCCGGGTCGACGGCTTGCACGCCCGTGGGCGAGATCATCACCGGAAATGAAATCTCCTGGCCCATAACGGTGGTCGTCAGATCACGCTTCTCGCACGCACCGACCACGTGCGGGGCGAAACCCAGCTCGCTGAACGACTCGACGTTGTCCGAGACGGTGACGCCTTTCTCGCTGGCCGAGATCAGCGACGAGTACGCGGACTTAGGGAGGCGCTTGCGCGCCCGCTCCTGAGCGATCGCGACGGTTTCGAACCAGATATCACGGGCCATGGGTCAGATGGGGCTTTCATCGCAGAGCCGCTTAGGCGGCTTCGGGGGGGCGATCAGGGTCAACGACCGCGGCGCGCTGCTGCGCTTTCCGCGGGAGTGGTCGCTGCTCGGGCGCGGCTTCTCCCGCTCGCCGGCCAGCGCCTCCTCGCCGAACCCGCGGACGCATTCCGGGTCGGGCCCGTCCATCGGCAGGCCGGTGAAGAACTTGGCCGCCATGCAGCCGCCCCGGCAGGTGTCATACAGGGGGCAGCTGGCACAGGCGCCGCCCGCCTTCGGGCTGCGCAGGTCGTTGAACAGCTTGGAATGCTTCCAGACCTGATCGAATCCGCCGTCGGCCAACACGTTTCCGGCCAGGAACTCGTCGTGGATGGCGAACGGGCAGGCGTAGACGTCGCCGATCGGGTCGATCAGGCAGACCACCCGGCCGGCCCCGCACATGTTCAGCCCGGCCAGCGCGCCGGACTGGCCCAGCGGCGCCAGGTGGAAGAACGAGTCTCCGGTCAGCACGCCCTCGCCCTTGGCGACCAGCCAGTTGTACAGCTGCTTCTGTTGGTCGGCGGTGGGGTGCAGGTCGTCCCAGACGTCGACCCCTCGGCCGGACGGACGCAGCCGGGTGATCCGCAGCGTGGCCCCATATCGCGCTGCCAGCTCGGCGAAGTCGTCGAGCTGGTCGATATTGTGGCGGGTCGCCACGACCGAGATCTTGGCGTCGGTGAAACCGGCCGCGGACAGGTTCTCCAGGGCACGGATCGCCATGTCGAACGAGCCTTTGCCGCGGATCGGGTCGTTGACCTCGGCGGTGGCTCCGTCGAGGGAGATCTGGACGTCGACGTAGTCGCTGGCCGCCAGCTTGGCCGCCACCTCCGGGGTGATCCGCAGCCCGTTGGTGGAGAACTTCACCCCGACGTGGTGGGCGGTGGCGTAGTCCACCAGTTCCCAGAAGTCGTCTCGCACAGTGGGTTCGCCGCCGCCGATGTTGACGTAGAACACCTGCATGCGTTCCAGCTCGTCGATGATGTCCTTGCACGCCCTCGTGGACAGCTCACGCGGGTCCCGCCGGCCCGACGCGGACAGGCAGTGCACACAGGCCAGGTTGCAGGCGTAGGTGAGCTCCCAGGTCAGGCAGATCGGGGCGTCCAGGCCGTGCTCGAAATGCTCGACCAAGCTCGGGGCTGCGGCGGGTGCGGTCACGGTGTCTCCTTGGGTTCCGCGGCGATCAGGATGTCGGACGCCGCCAGGACGCCCAGGGCACGCAGGTAGGCCGGCTCGGCGGCGGCGTCGATCCCCGCGGCGCGGCAGGCCGACCTGGCGTCGGGGTGCTCGGCCAGCGAGTTGACCAGCGTGACCATGGTGAGGTTCTTCAGGAACGACAGCTTGCGCGTCCCGAAGTGATACAGCAGCGCGCCGAAGTTCTCCGGCCGCACCGCGACCTGCGGATGCAGACGCCAGCCCACGTCCGGGTTGAAGCTTTCGGTGACGCGCGCCGCCCCGGCGGCGACGGACACGGTCAGTAGACCCCGCACATCCCGTCGATGGACACTTCTTCGACCAGGTTCTCGACGACGAGCTCGGTCTGGGTGCTGGCTTCGGTCTGCTGGTTGTCCATCGGTCCGGGCCTTTCTTCGCGGGTGGGTCGACAGCGCGCTGTCAGATCGGTCACAATCCCGGTAAGGATATGGCATCGAGTGCCGATATGGAAGATGGGTCGGGAGAAAAGTGGCCGGGACCGGATCGCACGTGCAGGCGAAGGTAGGCCGTCGCCGCTCGACCACGCGGGAGGACATCGCCGACGTGGCCATCGATCTGTTCGCCACTCGCGGGTTCGCCGACGTCAGCGTCGATGACGTCGCACACGCCGCCGGCATCGCGCGCCGCACGCTGTTTCGGTACTACGCCTCCAAGAACGCCATCCCCTGGGGCGACTTCGACGCACACCTGCGGCAGCTGCGCGAGCTGCTGGACGGCATCGATCCCGACGCACCGCTCGGGGACGCCCTGCGCGGGGCGCTGTTGGCGTTCAACACCTTCGACGAGGGCGAGACGGCCCGGCATCGCCGGCGAATGCGGGTAATCCTGCAAACCGACGAACTGCAGGCCTACTCGATGACGATGTACGCGGGCTGGCGCGGCGTCATCGCCGAATTCGTGGCGCGCCGGGTCGGGGCGGCCGCGACCGACCTGCGACCGCAGACGGTGGCGTGGACGATGCTCGGCGTTGCGCTGAGCGCCTACGAACACTGGCTGGGCGACGGATCGCTGGCGCTGCCCCAGGCCCTCGGTGACGCGTTCGACACCATCCGCGGCGGCCTGGACTGACGCGTTCCCGCGCCGAGCGTGAAGCCAACTTCACGCTCGGCGGTCGATGATGTCGCGGTAGGCGCTGACCACCGGCTCCAATTCGTCGGGAGTGGCGCCGTGCATGATCACCGCGTCGGCGCCGTAGCCGAACTCGGCCCGGATGCGCTCCGCGCAGCGGCGAGCCGGCCCGGTCGCCGACGGCTCCAGCCATTCGTCGGGGATCAACGTCGCGATGTGCTCGATCTGCGCGGCGGTGGCCTTGTGATCGATGCCGCCGGGGATCGAGGTCACCACCGGGTCCTCCCGGAAGCGTTGCAGCACAGCGGGATCCCAGCCGTTGGTGCGCACCAGCAGATCGCCGTAGCCCTGCAGGTAGGTGGCCAGCCGGCCGACGGTCTTCTTCATCCGCAGCTCCTCGGGCAGGTGATCGCCGACGGTCGCGAAACACGACCACACCCGCACCCTGTCCGGGTCACGGCCGGCCCGCTCGGCGGCCTGCTTGACCGTTGTCACGCTGCGCTGCAAGGTCTCCGGAGTGAAATAGGTGTGCAGAATGACGTCGTCGAAGAGCCGGCCGCCCAGCGCCAGCGTGTCGGGGCCGAACGCCACCAATGCCAGCCGGATGTCTTCGTCGAAGTCGGGATCCAAGAACAGCACCTGGTAGCGCCCGATTGGCCCGTCGTGGTTGAGGATCACCTCACCGCGCCACAGCCGGCGCATCACCTGCGCGAAGTCCTCCAGCTGCGCGGTGGTGACCGCCGGGATGCCGAACGCGGCATACATGGCGGCCACGCCGCGACCGAGCCCGAGGGTGAACCGCCCGCCGGACAACCGGTGCAGGGTGGTCGCCCACGACCCGGTGATCAACGGGTGGCGGGTGTTGTGATTGGTGGCGGCGGTCGCGATCTGCATCCGGCGGGTGACCGCGCAGGCCGCACCGGCCAGCGATGAGGCTTCCTTGACGTTCCACCGCTCGGAGAGGAACGCGGTGCCGAACCCGAGCTCCTCGCCACGGCGGGCCTCGTCCATCAGCGTGGCCGGGCCTTCACCGCCGGCGCCTGCCAGCAGGTAGTAGCCGAGCTCGTCGAGCACGCGTTGCGTCACCTGATCGCCTCCTGAAGGAATCGCTCCGTCTGCACCTGCACCCGCCGCGAGAGGAGGTGCCCGGCGTGGCCACCGTCGTGCCAGAACAGCTGCCCGCCCCACCGATCATGCAGGGCCACCGCAGGTTCCGGGTAGGCCATCCGGTCGTGTCGCGCCGCCACGATCAGCCGGCGCTCCGCGGGCGGCGTCGGGTCGGTCTGCAGCAGGTCGACCACCGACATCAATGCGGCGGCGACCTCGGAGTGCAACGCGTCGGACACCGACACCCCGGCCGGGCCCCACCGCCACAGGTGGTGAGCAATCATCGAGTTGAGCCCGGCGATCGGGGTATATACCGCGACGGCGTCGACGTCGGTCTCCAGGTGCGATACCAGCGCGGCGACCGGACTACCCAACGAGACACCGGCCACCGTCACCGCGGTGGCCTGCGGCGCCACCCAGCGCACCACCGCACGGACTTCGGAGATCGCGCGCATCATGCCGGCGATATTGGCCAGCGGATCGTGTCCGGGGTAGGGCGGCCAGGCGCGGCGGCGCACTCCGTGGCCGGGCTGCACCGGCAGCGCGATGTTGAAACCCAGGCGGTGCAGTCGCGCAACCCGCGCCACCAGCAGGTCCGGCCAGCTGCCCTGACCGGCCCCGTGCACCCAGACCAGCCAGGGCCGCGGAGCACCGTGGTGCCGGCACACCTGTACGGCGGCGGTCGCCGGGCCGGCGAACTCGGCCAACGACGGCGGCAATTGGGGATCGTGCCCGAAGCTCAACTGCTCGACGGTGAGCCCCGCCAGCCGGCGCCGGCGAACTGCGGCCACCTGCAACGGGTTCGGCGCGGTGTGCGCGGCCTCGACACTCAACCCGGACAGCTCCTCGGCGGCCGACGCACACTCCGACATCGGCCGGGCCAGCACCGGGGCGGGAGCAAACAGCGTCATACCGGTCAGCGTCAGCTCGTCGAGCAGCACCTCGCCCAGCTGGCGCATCCCGCGGGGCGAGGCCAGCGCCCAGTCCGGTGAAACGCTCAGCGCCTGAACCGACCGGGGCAGCACCCCGCCGAGTCCCCTGATGATCTGCGGTACGCGTTGCGCCGATCCCATCGTCATCCCAGGGTGAAACCGGTGTAGCCACCGGCAGCGATCTCGTCGCAGCGGCGGCGATACTCCGGAATCCCGCCGGTATAGCCCATATACATTCGCTTCTTGCCGGGGACGTTTCCGCCGTTGTACCAGGAATTGCACGACGGGTGAACCAGCACCGTCGGCGCGACCAGGGACGTGGTGTGTTCGATCCACTCGGCTTGCGCCGCCGGCAGCGCCTCGATCATGCGGTGGCCATTGGCCCGCAGGTAGGCGATACAGTCGGCGATCCACTCCACGTGCTGCTCCAGTGCGGCAACGAATTGGTTGCCGCACTGGGGCTGCCGGGCCCTTGGACGGTGAACAGATTCGGGAATCCGGCGACTTGCAGCCCCAGGTAGGACACCGGCCCCTCGTTCGCCCAGACGTCGCGAAGCAACGCCCCGTCGCGGCCGCGGACGTCGATGCGGCTCAGCGCGCCGGTCATGGCGTCGAAGCCGGTGGCGTAGACGATCACGTCGAGGTCGTAGTGCGCGTGTGTGGTCTGCACACCGGTCGCCGTTACCGTGCTGATCGGCTCCGCGCGCAGGTCGACCAGTGTCACGTTGTCGCGGTTGAACGTCTCGTAATAGCCCTGATCGATGATCGGGCGCTTGCAGGCGAACGGGTGGGCCGGTACCAGCGCGGCCGCCGTCCGCGGGTCGCGCACAATGCGGGCCACCGCCTCGCCGTACAGTTGGGCGGCCATCCGATTGGCCTCGACGTCGAAGAAGATGTCGCCCCAATTCAGGGCGCCCATCACCCCGTGCTCCTCGATCGCGCGTAGCTGTTCGTCCCGCGACGCCGACTTGACCGGCGGCCGGCCCAGCATGTCGAGCAGCACCGAGAAGGCGGACAGCCGCGCGGCGCCGACCGGGTGCTCTCGCTGGGCGGCCCGGATCCGGCGGTAGTCGGCCTTCAGTGCCTCCAGTTCGCCGGGGGCGAAGGGGCGCACCTGCCACGGCAGCGTGTAGGCCGCCGATCGCTGAAACACGTAGAGCTGCGCGGCTTCTCGAGCGACGACCGGGATCAGCTGGACGCCGGTGGACCCGGTGCCGACGACGCCCACCCGCTTGCCGGACAAGTCGGCGCCCGATTTGGGCCACCGGCTGGTGTACAGCGAGGTCCCCTGGAAGCCGCTCATGCCGGCGATATCGGGTTCCAGTGGCACCGACAGGATCCCCGATGCGGCCACCACGAACGGCGCCAGGAAACACTCGCCGGTGTCGGTCGCTACCGACCACATCGCGGCATCGTCGTCGTAGGTCATCGCGACGACCTCGGTATGCAGCGCGATATCGCGGCGCAGGTCGAGCCGGTCGGCGACGAAGTTCAGGTATGCCTCGATCTCCGGCTGGGCCGGCATGGTTTCGGTCCAGACCCAGTCCTGCTGGATCTCCTCGGAGAAGCTGTAGGAGTACTCGATGCTCTCGATGTCGCAGCGTGCTCCCGGGTACCGGTTGAGCAGCCACGTGCCTCCGACCCCCTCGGCCATCTCCAGCACTCGGGTGCGCAGTCCGAGTTCGCGCAGCTTGTGCAGGGCGTACAAACCGGAGAAGCCGGCCCCGATGACCAATGCGTCGAAACGTTCCGCCTCGCCGGAGTGCGACATCTCGGCGGCCTCCCGTCAGCTCTTTCGCTACTGAATGCCCTACGGTACGGTATTCAGTTAGCTCACGTGAGAGGAAACGCGATGAAAGTTCCGTTCACCTGGAAGGTCACCGGCTGGTTCATGATCGGCTGGTCACCCGAGTTCGAGGTCGGCAAGACCCGCGCCCTGCACTACTTCGGCGAGGACATGGTCGCCTACCGCGGCGAGTCCGGTGAGCTGCACGTGATGGAGGCACACTGCAAACATCTCGGCGCCCACCTCGGCCACGGCGGAAAGGTGGTCGAGGAGCGCGTCGAGTGCCCGTTCCACGGGTGGCAGTGGGGGCCCGACGGTTGCAACAAATTCATCCCCTACCAACCGGACCGGCCGAACAAGGCGCTGCGCCTTCGCGTCTACCCGGTCATGGAGCAGTACGGCTGCGTTTTCCTCTGGCATCATCCCGACGGCGGAGAACCCCAGTGGGAGATGCCGGACATCTTCGGCAAGTTCCCCCAGTTCACCGCCGGCCCGAAGGACTACTACCGGGCCTATCCGGAGTTCTCCCGACGCTTGGAAGGCGAACCGGTCCACCCGCAGATCGTCGCCGAAAACGCCGCCGACAGCGCGCATTTCCAGTACGTGCACCACGCCACGGTGACACCCCGGGTGCTGGACTGGAAGATGGCCGACCGGGAATGGCACTTCATCGCCGGTTTTCCGGACGTGAACAGCGATGACCCCGAGGCGATGGCATTGCGGTTCCACTCGCACCTGTTCGGCCTCGGCGGGGCGATCAGCATCTTCGAAGGCGTGCAGCAGCACCGGCTGATATTCACCTGCACACCGGTCGATGAGGGTCGCTCGGATCTGTTCTATTCGATCTGGTGGCCACGAATCCCCGGCGACGAGTCCCCGACGGCCCCGGATGAGATCCGCGAACGCGTCGAGAAGCAGTTTCTGACCACGGTGGAAGACGACCTGGGCATCTGGCGCTACCAGCGCTACATCGAGCACCCGGCGCTGGCCAAGACCGACGCGAAACCCTTTATGACCCTGCGGAAATGGGCGACGCAGTTCTACGACGTACCGGCGGACGAAACCGTCCTCGCATGACGCTGGGGGACCTGGTAGCCCCTGAGCGCACCGCGATCGTCACCCAGGAGCTTCAGGGCGCGGTCGTCGGACCTGACGCCGGCCTGCCGGTGCTCGCCGACGAGGCGCGCCGCGAGGCACTGCCCAACATCGGCCGGCTGCTGCCGGCGGCGCGGGCCGCCGGCGTGCAGGTGGTGCATTGCCTGGTGCACCGGCGCCCGGACGGGCGGGGCTCCAACCATAACGCGCGCCTTTTCGGCGCCGGCCGGCGCGCGGTCAGTATCGCTGCGGGCAGCCCCGGCGCCAGCCTGCTGTCCGAATTCGGTCCCGATCCATCGGATCTGGTTCTGAGCCGCTGCCACGGGGTGGGACCGATGGGCGGAACCGAGCTGGACGCGGTGCTGCGCAACCTCGGCGTGTCGACGGTTGTCGTCGTGGGGGTCTCGCTGAATGTGGCCATCCCGAACCTGGTGATGGACGCGGTCAACGCCTCCTACCGGGTGGTTCTGCCCCGCGATGCGGTGGCCGGTGTGCCGACCGAGTACGGGGCTGCGATGATCGAGAACACCCTGTCCCTGTTGGCGACGATCACCACCACCGAGGAGCTGATGCAAACGTGGCGAGCCAATTCACCGTCCCGGTCGTCACCGAGGCGGTAGCCGCGGCAATTCCCGATCGCGACCTGGTGGTCCAGGGCGACCGGCGTTACACCTACGCGCAGATCCTCGATCGGTCCAACCGCCTGGCGTCCTACCTGCATTCGCAAGGCCTGGGCTGTCACACGCCGCGATCGGAGCTGGCCGCACACGAGACCGGCCAAGACCTGCTCGGCATTTACGCCTACAACGGCAACGAGTTCATCGAGACCCTGCTGGGCAGCTTCCGGGCCAGGGTGGCCCCGTTCAATGTCAACTACCGCTACGTCCGCAACGAATTGGCGTACCTACTGGCCGATTCCGGCGCCACCGCACTGGTGTATCACGCCGCGTTCGCCCCGACCCTGGCTGAGGTGCTCCCCGATCTGCCGCAACTGCGGGTGCTGATTCAAATCGCCGACGACTCCGGCAACGCCCTGCTCGAGGGCGCGGTGGACTACGAGACGGTACTGGCCGACAGTTCACCGCAGCCGCCGCCGGTGCAGCCCGACCCCGACGACCTCTATGTGCTCTACACCGGCGGCACCACCGGCATGCCCAAGGGCGTGCTCTGGCGTCAGCACGACATCTTCATGGGCTCCTTCGGCGGCCGCAACCTGATGACCTCCGAAGAGGTCAGCTCCATCGACGACATCGTGGGGCCGGCCCGGGAGAACCCCGGCATCAAGCTGATGATCCTGCCACCACTGATCCACGGCGCCGCGCAGTGGGCGGTGATGACCGCGATCAACACCGGCCAAACCCTGGTTTTCCCTTCGGTTGTCGACCATTTCGACGCCGACGATGTGGTGCGTGCCATCGAGCGGGAGAAGGTGCTGTCGGTGACCGTCGTCGGCGACGCCATGGCCCGGCCACTGCTCGACGCGATCCGCAAGGGAACCGCTGACGTGTCGTCGCTGATGGTGGTGGCCAACGGCGGCGCGTTGCTGACGCCCTACGTCAAGCAGCAGGTGATCGAGACCCTGCCCGGTGCCATGGTGATCGACGGGGTCGGATCCTCCGAGACCGGCGCCCAGATGCGTCACATGTCGACCTCGGGTGCGGTTTCCACCGGGACCTTCGCCGGCGGACCGGATACCTGCGTGGTGGCCGAGGATCTCGCGGCGGTGCTGGAGCCCGGACACGACGGTCTCGGTTGGCTCGGTCAGCGCGGCTATGTCCCACTGGGTTACAAGGGCGATGCCGCCAAGACGGCGGCGACGTTCCCGGTGATCGGCGGCATGCGCTTCGCCGTACCCGGCGACCGGGCCCGACACCTGGAAGACGGATCGATCGAGTTGCTCGGCCGGGATTCGGTGACGATCAACTCCGGCGGGGAGAAGATCTTCGCCGAAGAGGTCGAGACGGCGATCGCCTCACATCCGGCCGTGGTCGACGTGGTGGTCGCCGGCCGGCCCAGCGAACGCTGGGGGCAGGAGGTGGTGGCCGTGGTGGCCCTCGCCGAAGGGGTGGCCGCCACAGCCGCCGACCTCGTCGAGCACGCCGGTGGATCGCTGGCTCGCTACAAGCTGCCCAAGGCGATCGTCTTCCGGCCGACGATCGTGCGGAGCCCGGCCGGCAAGGCCGACTACCGATGGGCGCGCGAGCAGGCCGAACAGGGTTAGCCGCGCTTCGCCAGCCTACGGTGCGTCCGATTGCGCGCCCTGCGCAACATCGTGTCGGCATACAGGCGCATCCCGGGCTTGAACGGCGGCGCGGCGGACCCGGTGAGGCTGAACGGCAGATCGGAACCGACCACCGTCCGGTAGTGGCTGAACGCGTCGAAGCCCGCCTTGCCGTGGTAGGCGCCCATGCCGCTGCGCCCCACGCCACCGAACGGCGCGCCGGACGGGATCATCTGCGCGGCGAAGTCGTTGCGGGCCACCCCGCCACTTCTGGTGCGCCGCACGAAGTCACGGAAGTCCTTGTCGCCGGGGCCGAACCAATAGGCGACCAGCGGCGCGGGACGCGCGTTGATCTCATCGATCGCCTCGTCGAGACTGCGGTATCCCTGCACCATCAGCACCGGACCGAAGATCTCCTCCTCGGCGATCTGCATCGTCGCGTCGACGTCGCGCACGATCGTCGGAGCGATCTTGCGGGAGCCGCGATCGGGCAGCACCTCATCATCCGGGGCGACGGCCTCCACGGTGGCACCCCGCGAGCGGGCATCCTCGATCAGGCCCACGACGCGATCGAAGTTGGCCTCATTGACGCTGGAGCAGTAGTCGCCGTTGGCCACGATGGTCGGGAACATCTCCCGCAGCGTCGCACGGGCGACCTCGATGAACGAGTCGATCTCGCGTTCGGGCACCAGAACGTAATCGGGGCACACGCAGACCTGCCCGCCGTTGACCATCCGGGCCGAGGCGATCCGTTTCGCCGATCGCGCGATGTCGGCGCCTGGGGCAACGACGACGGGGTTCTTTCCGCCCAGCTCCAATGTCACCGGGACCAGGTTCTCGGCTGCGGCGCGCTGCACCAGTGCGCCCACCGACGGGGAGCCGGTGAAGAACAGGTGGTCGAACGGCAGTCCCGCGAACGCGGCAGCCACGTCGGCACCGCCGGTGACGACGGCGAGTTCGTCTTCGCTGAAGTACTTCGGCGCGGTCTGCTGCATCAATTCGGCGGTGTGCGCGGTGATCTCGGACATCTTGATCATCACCCGGTTGCCGGCCGCGAACGCCGCGGCCGCGGGCAGCACCACCAGTTGCAGTGGGAAGTTCCACGGCCCGATGATCCCCACCACGCCCAGCGGGCTCGGCTGCACCTCGGCGCGCAGTCCCGCCAGGCGCGCCGCGCGCATCAGCTTGCCGGTCCGCATCCACCGCTTGACGTGGGATCGGGTGTGTTCGATCACCGGGATCATGCCGACCAGTTCGGTTGCCAGCGACGCCGACCGGGACCGGGTGCCGAAATCAGCGGCCATCGCGTCGACGAAGGCGTCGGTGTTATCCAGCACCATCGCCAACAACCGGTCGATGCGATTGCGCCGCACCGCCGCGGCGGGCGGGCCGTCGGCGACGAACGACTGCCGTTGTTTCTCCAGCAGGTTCAGCAGGTCGGTCACGACAGGTCCAATGGTCCGGACTCGGCCACCGTGCGCAGCTGCCCCAACTCGACGCCACGGTCGGCGGCCGCCTCGATACAGGCCGCGACGTCTTTGCGCATGAAGGGCGCAACGACTTTGGCGAAGCTCTCCACTCCCCCGGCCGACTGCACATACCCTGCGGCCCGGCTGCCGCCGCTGCACTGCTCCAAGGCCGCGAACAGACTGGCGTCGGACACTCCGAGGTTCTTTCCCAGTTCGACGGCGGCAGCGACGAGTTGCGCATTGGCGGCGAACAGCACGTTGTTGATCAGCTTGAGGTTGAGCGCGGTGCCCAGGCCTCCGGTGGTGATGACCGGATCGGCGTAGGCGGCCAGCACCGGCTGCGCGCGAGCCACCGCATCGTCGGGACCGCCGAGCAGAACAGTCAGCTTGCCGGCGGCGATGTCGTGGGCGCCGCCGCTGACCGGCGCATCCACCAGCACCGGGCCGTCCGGGAATTCCGCCATCAGGTTCGTCAGTGTGCTCACCGTTCCGGTGGTGTGCGAGACCACGACTGTGTCGGGGCCGGCATTGGCCAGCAGCCCGTCGGCACCGGTGGCGACCTCGCTCAACTGGGCGTCGGAGAACAGGCAGCTGATCACGACCCCGGCATCGCGTGCGACGGCGCCGACCGACTCCACCGGCACTGCGCCGGCCGCCGCCAGCCGCTCGCGCACCTCCGGACGGCGCGCGTAGACCTGCACGGAAAAGCCCGCACCGATAAGGCGCAGCACCATCGGCTCGCCCATTTTGCCGGCTCCGACGAACCCGATGGTCTCGGCCATTCTCGGCTCCTGTTCGCATCTTTCGCCGCCCCGGTCGGATGTTCAGTGGGGCTGTCGGTAGGGCCAACCGTAGCATTGTCCGCCGGCGCCGAATTCGTTACAGTCGTGCTTACTGTCGACTTTTCGGGTACTCCAGAAGGCTGGCGAGGATGAACAACCCGCAGCGCAAGGTGGTGGTCGTCGGCGCCGGGTCGGGGATCGGCGCTGCCACCGCCGCGCACTTCCACGAACGCGGCGATTTCGTTCTGGCCGTCGACGTGCGCCCCCAGTCGACACCGGCTTCGCAACATGTTTGCTGCGACCTGCGAGATGCCGCCGCCATTGCCGAGTTCACCGGCCGGGTCGGCGACGGTTGGGATCTGCTGGCCCACGTCGCCGGCGCACCCGGAACCGCACCGGCCGCCGACGTGCTGACGGTCAACTACCTCGGTATGCGCCTGATGACCGAGGGCATGCTGCCCCGGCTGCGCACCGGCGGCGCGGTGGTCGCGGTGGCCTCCACGGCCGCGCTGGGCTGGCAGCAGCGCATCGAAGTGCTCGACGGACTGCTCAAGGCCACCGACGCGGAGTCGGTTCTGCGCTGGCAGGCCGGCCAGGACCCCGCGTTCCCGGTGTACACCACCTCCAAGCAGGCGATGATCCTCTACGCCAAACGGCTGGCCGCGACCGCACGCGCCAAGTACGGGGTGCGGATCAACACCGTCAGCCCCGGCCCGGTTGAAACACCGATCCTGCCCGACTTCGAGCAGTCGATGGGCAAGCAAACACTCGACACCGTGTGCGCCATGGTCGGCCGGCACGCCGTCGTCGACGACATCGTGCCGCTGATCGACTTCCTCGGCTCACCCGACGCCGGATGGATCACCGGCCAGGACATTCTCATCGACGGCGGTTTCATCACCTCGATCACCGCCGGCGCCCCCATCACCGCCTGAGACCTTCGAGAGGACACCATGACTTTGAGTTCGTCAGCCAACACACCGACGTCGCCGTACCCGTATCACTCGCTCGACATCTCGGATCCGGCCTTCTGGAGCAAGGACTTTCGCACCCGGGACGACACATTCGCGACGCTGCGCGGCGAGCAGGGGCTGACCTGGCACCGACCGATGCCGGCCGCCTTCCCTACCGAGGAGGCGGGTTACTGGGCGGCAACGCGGCACGCCGACATCAAGTTCATCAGCCAGCACGAGGAACTGTTCTGCTCCAGCGAAGGGGTCAGCGTCGATCCGATGCCGGCCGAAATCCAGCGCAACATGACGTTCTTCCTGGCGATGGACCCGCCCGACCACACCCGGTACCGCAAGCTGATCAGCTCGGGATTCACTCCCAGACAGGTCCGCCGCATCGAGGAGCAGATCAAGACCAACGCCCGCGACATCGTCGACAAGCTGCTGTCGCAGCTGCGCAACGGCGAGCAGATCGATTTTGTCACAAGCTGTTCCGGGCAACTGCCGATGCGCACCATCTCCGACATGATCGGCATCGACCCAGCCGACCAGGAGAAGGTCGCCTACGCCGCCGAATGCCTGTTCAGCGGCAGCGACGACGAGTACGCCTCGCTGGAGGAGCGGGCGGTGCACGTGATGACGCAGCTGGGCGTGCTGGCCGGGTCCGGCGTCGAGCTGGCGCAGCGGCGCCGCAACGAGCCGCACGACGATCTGATGACCGAGCTGGTCAATGCCGAGGTCGACGGCCACCGCCTCACCGATGAGGAACTAGGTTCCTTCATGGTGCTGCTCGGTTCGGCAGGCAACGACACCACCAAGCAGACCACCACGCACGCGTTCAAGGCCCTCGTCGATCACCCCGAGCAGCGCGCGTGGCTGCTGGCCGACTTCGACAACCGGATCGACGCCGCGGTCGAGGAATTCGTGCGGTGGGCCACACCGGTGATCGCTTTCGCACGCCACGCGGTGGTGGACACCGAGGTGGCCGGGACCGAGATCAAGGCCGGTGAGAAGGTCGCGTTGTTCTACTGCTCGGCCAACCGCGACGAGACCGTGTTCGACCGGCCGCACGAATTCGACATCACCCGTGCCGCCAACCCGCACCTGGGCTTCGGCGGCGGCGGAGCGCACTACTGCCTGGGCACCCACGTCGCCCGGATGGAGCTGCGGCACCTGTTCTATGAGCTGCTCACCCGGCTGCCGGAGGTCACGCTCGGCGAACCGGAGTACCTGCACAGCACCTTTGTGCACGGCATCAAGCGGATGCCGATCAGCCTCGCCTGACGCTGGCGCAACACCTACCCGATCATTTACTGTAATGCTTACAGTAGATTACTTCACCTGAGACGGGAGACCAGCCGTGGAGAGCCAGGTCGACGACGTCGCCGCCGCACTCGACAAGCCGGCCGGCTACCTTGCGAACCCCTATCCGTACTTCGAGAGCAAGCGCGCGCGCGCCGGCGTCTTCCCCGGAACGGTCATGGACTACTCCAAGACCCCGGCGTCGATGCGACCCGAAACGCAGTTCGCCGCCGTCTCTTTCGACGCCGTGAACCAAGTGTTCCGGGAAGCGGATTCCTTCAATTCGCACATCTATGACGTCACCATCGGGCTGTTCCTCGGACCGACCATCCTGGCGATGGAGGGCGAGCCACACCGTAAGCACCGCAATCTGGTGTCGTCGGCCTTCAAGCGGAAATCGTTGGTGCACTGGGAGCCGGACGTGGTGCGGCCGATCTGCAACAGACTGATCGACGAGTTCATCGAGGCGGGTTCTGCCGACCTGGTGGCCGGTTTCACCTTCGAGTTCCCCACCCGGGTCATCTCGAAGCTGTTGGGCCTGCCCGAAGAGGACCTGCCGTGGTTTCGTCAGCGCGCGATCGAGTTGATCAGCTACACCGTCAACTACGAGCGCGCGTTCTCCGCCTCGGCGGCGTTGAAGGAGTATTTCCTGGCGCAGATGGACAAGCGCAAGTCCCATCCGACCGAGGACATCATCGGTGACCTGGTCACCGCAGAGGTCGACGGGGAAAAGCTCAGCGACGAGGCGATCTATTCGTTCCTTCGCCTGCTGCTGCCGGCCGGGTTGGAGACCACCTACCGGGCCACCAGCAACCTGCTTTACCTGTTGCTGACCCATCCCGAACAGTTCGCCGCGGTGCAAGCCGACCGCGACCTGATCGGCCCCGCCATCGAGGAGGGGCTGCGCTACGAGACGCCGCTGACTACCGTGCAGCGCACCGCAATCCGCGACACCGAGGTGGCCGGCGTCGCGATTCCAGCCGGCGCCGTCGTCGACGTCTGCATCGGGTCGGCCAACCGCGACGAGGCGCGGTGGGAGCGCTCCGAGGAGTTCGACATCTTCCGCAAGTGGATTCCGCACATCACGTTCGCCGCCGGCGAGCACACCTGCATGGGGTTGCATCTCGCACGGATGGAGATGCGGGTCGCGATGGAGTGCCTCCTGGACCGCCTCAGCGATATCACGCTGGTGACCGACGACAATCCACACATCTACGGTCAGCCGTTCCGGTCGCCGCGCTCGCTGCCGGTGACGTTCAGGTAGATCTCGCCGACTGTGCGGTTTCGTACGCGACCCACCGATGAGGGCGTACCAAACCGCACAGTCGATGACCGAACCGCGCGGGCTGCCTTACGCCCCCCGAGGTTTCCGATAACCGATGGTCTTGGTCTCCAGGTACTGCGAGAACCCCTCGATCCCGCACTGCCTGCCCCAGCCGCTGTTCTTGTAGCCCCCGAAGGGCGCGTCGGCGCCGTAGTACATGCCGCCGTTGACGCCGATCGCCCCGGTGCGCACCCGCCGGGCCACGGCCATGGCCCGCTCCGATGACGCCGAGACCACCGCACCGGCCAGCCCGAATGCACTGTCGTTGGCGATCCGCACCGCTTCGTCGTCGTCGCCGAACGGCAAGATCACCAGCACCGGCCCGAACACCTCCTGCTGCGCGATGGCCGCGCTGTTATCGACGCCGACGATCACCGTCGGTTGCACATAGTGCCCACCGGTGAGGTGAGCGGGCAGGTCCTCGTATCCCCCTCCGCCGGTGGTGATCTCGGCCCCGTCGAGCCGAGCCTGTGCAATCGCGTCGAGCACCCGCTGCTTCTGCTGCGCGCTGATCAGCGGGCCCACCAGGGTCTGCGGTAGCGCGGGGTCACCCACCGGGACCGCCGCGAACGCCGCGGTCACCGCGGCCACCACCTCGTCGAACAGGGAGCGGTGCACCAGCATCCGGGTGGTAGCCGCACAGGCCTGCCCGGCGTGCACGCACACGCCGACCGCACCGGGGATGACCTTGGCCGGGTCGGCGTCGTCGAGCACGATCAGCGCCGACTTGCCGCCCAACTCCAGGAACGTCCGCTTCATGGTGTCGGCGCTGTTGCGGGCCAGCAGCTTGCCGACCACGGTGGATCCGGTGAACGAGACCATGTCGACCCGGGAGTCGGTGCCGAGCAGTCCGGCGACCTCGTTCGACGGCGTGGGCACCACGTTGACCACCCCGGCGGGTATGTCGGTGTGCTCAGCGACCAGACGCCCCAACCGAGTGGCGTTCCACGGGGTGTTCGGGTCGGGCTTGAGCACGACGGTGTTGCCGGCCGCCAGCGCCGGCCCCAGCTTGTTCAGGATCACCTCGACCGGAAAGTTGGACGGGGTTATCGCCGCGACCACACCGACCGGCTCCTTGACGACGGTGCGGACGTTGCGGTCGCCGAACAGCCCGCCGCCCTCGATCAGCCGCTCCCACTCGAACTCGTCGATCAGCCGGCCCGGGTAGCGCAGCGCGTCCGCCAACGGCCAATCCAGCTGTGCCAGTTGGGTCGTCATCACCGGGCAGCCCACCTCGGCGATCAGCTCGGTGCGCAGCTCTTCCTTCTCCGCCTCCAGCGCCGACTGCAACTGCCCCAGGCACCGCTTACGCAGCTCGCGGTCAGTCGACCAATCCGAGTCGTCGAAGGCGCGCCGGGCCGCACCGATCGCCTGGTGCATGTCGCTCTGGTCGGCGGCCGCGGTGGCCCCCAACAACCGCCCGGTGGCCGGGCTGCGATTGTCGAACTCCGCACCCGACGTCGCCGCCACCAACTTGCCGTCGATCAGCATGCGCGACTCCGCCGCCGCAGCAGCCCGTTCGCCAATCTCAACACTGTTGGCCCGCTGTCCGACGTCGCTCACCTCGCCCCTTTCGGATGCCCAACCGTAACCATTACAGTAGATTACTTCAATTGGTCTCATGTCAGGAGCCGCTGAGTTGATCAAGGTGATGGATGGCTTCCGGGTGCTGGAGGTCGCGCAGTTCACGTTCGTCCCCGCCGCCGGGGCGATCTTGGCCGACTGGGGCGCCGACGTCATCAAGGTGGAACACCCGGTGCGCGGCGATACCCAGCGCGGGTTCATCCGGATGGGCGGCTTCGAGCTCGACCCCGACCGGCATCCGCTGATCGAGCACCCCAACCGCGGTAAGCGCAGCGTCGGCATCGACGTCTCCACACCCGAAGGGCAGCAGGTGCTCTACGAGCTGGCCGCCACCGCAGACGTGTTCTTGACCAACTACCTGCCGCGGGCCCGGCAGAAGAACAAGTTCGACGTCGAGCACATCCGCCAGGCCAACCCGAACATCGTCTACGCCCGCGGCAGCGCCTACGGCGACAAGGGCCCCGAACGCGACATCGGCGGCTTCGACGGCACCGCGTTCTGGACCCGCAGCGGCGTCGGCCACGCGCTGAGCCCGGAGGAGCTGGGTGCGCCGCTGTCCCAGGGAATTCCCGCGTTCGGCGACTCGGTCGGTGGCATGAACATCGCCGGCGGTATCGCCGCGGCGCTGCTGCATCGCGAGCGCACCGGCGAAGCGCTCGAGGTCGACGTCTCGCTGCTGTCCACCGCGTGGTGGGCGGCCGGCGCCAGCGTGACCCAGGGCATGGAGACCGGCGAGGCCATGCGTGCGCTGATGCCGCAATCCGGTGGCTCACCGGCGAATCCGTTCCTGGGCAACTACACCACCTCCGACGGCGGCACCATCAACCTGTGCATCGTCAGCCCGACCGGATACATTCGGGACACCTTCGAGCACCTGGGCATTGCCGAAGCCGCCGATGACCCCCGCTTCTCCGACGTGCTGCCGTTGATGGACAACGCCGACGCGGCCAGCGAGCTGATCGTCGCGGCAATCGGCGCCAAATCCTTCGAGTACTGGCGTCAGCACCTCAAGACGATGAAGGGCCAGTGGGCGCCCTTTCAGAGTCTGGTCGACCTGGGCTCCGACGAGCAGGCGATCGCCAACGACATGGTCGTCGAGGTCGAGGCCGGCGATGGCGGCCCGGCGTTCAAGGTGGTCCGCGGCCCGGTCCAGTTCAACCATGAACCGCTGCAGACGACCCGCGCCCCGCAGGCATCCGAGCACACCGAGGTCGTGCTGATGGAACTCGGAATGGACTGGGACCGCATCGAAAAGCTCAAGGAGTCCGGCGCTATCGCCTAGCCGGGCGTCGGGTTCTCCCGCCGGTTGCCCGGGTCGAAGTTGAAGTTCGCGATCGCGGTCGACACGCCGCTGCCGACCGGGCCGAGGGCGTCGAACAAGCTAGCGCTTCCGGTCGCCACGCCGGCGTCGCTGTAGTGAGTCAGTGCCGCCAACCCGATGTAGGGGCCCACCGGTAGCCGGCTCAGGGTCAGGGTGTAATCGGCGTTGATGAAGGCCAAACCAGTGGTGCTGAAATTGGTCAACGAGGCGGTGACGTCAACGGCCATCGCCGCCCGGACGAACGGTGTGAGCTCCTCGCCGTCGACCAGATCGCGGATCTCCCGCAGCCAGGCGTACCGCGGGCCCGAGTGTTGCCACGGAAAGCGCTCGCCGTCGTCGCTGCCGTAGGCCCGGATGAACATCGGCACCGATTCGTCGAAGCGTGCCGGCTCCTCCGGGAGCGGCGGCAGCGTCACCGCGGTGGTGAAGAAGTCACCGTCGGGCTGGACGCCGCGACGCAGATACAGCGCCGAGCCGCGGGCCACCAACTCGCCGTCCTGCGTCATTGCGGCGTCAATGGCCCGCATCCGCGACCCCGCGCGGACCACCGACGCGGTGACCCGCAGCGGTGCGCTGGCCACCCGGCGCAGGATCTCGACGGTCAGCCGCGCCGGCTGCAGGTCGCCGTCGCAGACGTGGTGCTCGATGGCGCGGGCCAGCAGTCCGCCGACCACCTGGCCTCCCAGCGTCGGCCCCCACCCGCCGTGAGCGATGGCGTTCGGCACCAGGTCGTTGTCACGACGAACTACGAACGGGATCATGGCTTGCTGCGCTCCAGGTAGAACTTCGCGGCGCGCCGGATCGCGTCCTCGGTCGGTTCCGGGTGCCAGCCCAATTCCCGGGTGGCCTTGCTGTGATCGGCAGGAGACGTCAACGCCATCAATCGCGCCCCGGTCGCGGTGAACGGGAAGTCACGCCCCAGCACGGCACCCGCGGCACCGACAAGGAGGCCCAGGACATGCAGAACCGCCATCGGTATGCCGAAGCGCGGCGGTTTGGCTCCGACGGCTTCGGCGGCGATGGTGAGCATTTCACGCTGGCTCATGTACCGCTCGGAGATGATGTAGCGCTCGCCGATGCGCCCCCGCTCCGCGGCCAGCAACATTCCCCGGGCGGCGTCATCGATCCCGACCACCTCAGAGCCCACGCCCCGCGCGTACGCCGGCATCCTGCCCATCGCGGCGAACTGAACGAGCATGCCTTGCCGCGGCTGCCAGTCGGGCGGGCCGTACGGGTTCGACACGTTCGTGACGACGGCCGGCAGGCCGCGGTCGGCCACGTAGGACAGCACCAGGCGCTCGGCTTCACGACGGGAGGCGATGTATCCACCGCCCTGGGCGGCCCAGTTGAACGGCGTTCGCTCATCCACGGTTTCGCCGTTGCGGCCTACCGCGATGGTCCCGATGGTGCTCAAGAACACGAACCTGTCGAGGTCGGCCTGCGCCGCGACGTCCAGGACGTTGCGCAAACCCTCGACATTGGTTTTGAACAGCGGCGCGGGGTCACGAAGCTCAGCGCGGGTGTCGACGACGCAGTAGTACACGACGTCGCGGGCGGCCATCGCGGCGGTGACCGCTTCGGTGTCGAAGATGTCTCCGTAGCACCGCTCCACGTCAAGCCCGTCGATCCCCCTGGTGGAGCTCGAACGACGCAACAACACCCGCACGTCATCCCCGCGGGCGACCAGTTGGCGGGTGACGCAGGCACCGACGTTGCCACTGGCGCCCATGACGAGGGCGCGCCGCCTCGTCGCCGCGGGTCCGTCGTTCTCTGTCATACCTGGAGCCTTTGCCGTGATCGCGCGAGCGGTGCCGGGAGCCCGCTGGCCAACTCGGGCGATCATACTTTACTGTAAGTATTACAGTTAGTAGACCCGTTAGGCGGAGGCCCCATGCAGAAGGCGCTAGCACCCGACATCTCGACGTGGCCGGATGAGGCCCCCCAGCTGGTCGGCAGCCGCTGCGCGGCCTGCAACGCCACCGTCTTCCCGGCCCAGCCACGGTGCCCGAAGTGCAGCGGCGACCAGATGACGCGAGAGTTGCTCCCCCGCACCGGGACCCTGGTGGCCTGGACCACGCAGGGCTTCCCTCCCGGCCCACCGTATCTGGGCCCCACCGGTAAGGACTTCGTGCCGTTCGGCGTCGGCCTGGTGCAGCTCGGCGATGTCGTCCGGGTGGAAGGCCGGCTCACCGAGAACGATCCCGACAAGCTGCAGTTCGGGATGCCGGTGCAGCTGACCATGGTGCCGTTCGCCGCCGACGCCGACGGCAACGAGATCGTCACTTTCGCCTTCCAGCCGACGGGTCAGCGCTGATGAACGACGTCGCCATCATCGGGGTCGGCTTGCACCCGTTCGGGCGCTTCGAAGGCAAGTCGGCGATGGAAATGGGCGTCGACGCCATCTTCGCCGCGGTCGCCGATGCCGGAGTGGCCTGGGCGGACATCGGCGCCGCCACCGGCGGCAGCTGGACGGTGGCGAACCCGGATGCGATCGTCGGAATGGTCGGGCTGTCGGGCATTCCGTTCACCAACGTGTTCAACGCCTGTGCCACCGCGGCCAGCGCCGCCAAGGTGTGCGCGGACGGTATCCGGTTGGGCGACTACGACATCGGCGTCGCCGTCGGCCTGGACAAGCACCCGCGCGGTGCGTTCACCGAGGACCCGGCGCTGGTCGGCATGCCGCGCTGGTACGCCGAGAACGGCCAGTACCTGACCACCCAGTTCTTCGGCATGAAAGCCAACCGGTACCTGCATGATCACGGCATCTCGCAAGCGACGCTGGCCAAGGTCGCGGCCAAGAACTTCCGCAACGGCGCATTAAACCCGAACGCGTTCCGGCGCAAGCCCATCTCCGAAGAGGAGATCCTGGGCTCGACGATGCTGAACTATCCGCTGACGCAGTACATGTTCTGCGCGCCGGATGAGGGTGCGGCCGCCGTGGTGATGTGCCGGGCCGATATCGCGCACCGCTACACCGACAAGCCGGTGTATCTGCGTGCGGTGGAGGTGCGTACCCGTCGCTACGGGGCCTACGAGGTCAACACCACCTTCGCCCCCGTTACCGAGGATGTCGCGCCGACGGTGTACGCCGCGCGTGCCGCATTCGAAAAGGCCGGGGTGGCACCCGAAGACGTCGACGTGATCCAGCTGCAGGACACCGACGCCGGCGCGGAGATCATCCACATGGCCGAGTGCGGTTTCTGCGCCGACGGCGATCAGGAGAAGCTGCTCGCCGAGGGTGCGACCGAGATCTCCGGATCGATGCCGGTCAACACCGACGGCGGACTGATCGCCAACGGCGAGCCGATCGGCGCCTCCGGGCTGCGCCAGATCCACGAGCTGGTGCGCCAGTTGCGCAGCGAAGCCGGTGGCCGCCAGGTGCCGGGGGAACCCAAGGTCGGGTTCGCCCAGCTCTACGGCGCACCGGGCACCGCGGCGGCGACCATCCTGACGACTTAATTACCGCGGGCAGACGTGAAAGCCCCTAATTCGCCGTGATTTTGGGGGCTTTCATGTCTGCTCGCGGAGAGAAAGGAACCAGCCATGAGCCAGTTTCGTGACGCACCGATCTTCGATGCCGACCAGCACATGTATGAGACCCCTGACTCGTTGACGAAGTACCTCCCGGAGAAGTATTCGCGGGCAGTCCAATTCGCCCAGATTGGCCGCCAGACCCGGATCATCATCAACAATCGCGTCAGTGACTTCATCCCTAATCCGACCTTCGAGCGGGTCGCCGCGCCCGGTGCGCACGAGAAGTTCTTCGCCGGCGAGAACACCAAGGGCCTGACCCTGCGCGAGATGCAGGGGGCTGCCATCGAGGCGCCGGCAGCCACCCGCAATCCCGCCGATCGGGTGCAAGAACTGGACCGACAGGGAGTGCTGGAGGCGCTGAACTATCCGACGCTGGCCAGCCTGGTGGAACACTCCTCCGCTGATGACCCGGAGCTCACCCTTGCGATCATTCACGCGCTGAATCAGTGGATGGCCGAGCACTGGAGCTACAACTACGACGGCCGGGTGTTCTCCACGCCGATCATCAACCTCTCCGAGGTCGACGGCGCCCAGCGCGAGCTGGAGTACATCCTGTCCCACGGTGCCGCTGTTGCGTTGATCAAACCCGGGCCGGTCAACGGTGTCCACGGCTGGCGGTCACCGGCGCTGCCGGAGTTCGATCCGTTCTGGCGTGACGTGGAAGCCGCCGGCCTGCCCATCGTGCTGCATGCCAGCTTCCCGCCGCTCGACGACTACGTCGGCCGGTGGGAGCCGCCTTATACCCAGAATTTCATGGCGCAGAGCGCTTTCCGCTGGATGGTGCTGGGGCACCGGGAGATCGCCGACATGATCATCGCCCTGATCTGCCACGGCACGTTGACCCGCTTTCCCAAGCTGCGCATCGCCAGCGTGGAGAACGGCAGCTCATGGATCGCGCCGCTGTTTCATGACTTCGGCGACCTGTACAAGAAGATGCCGCAGAACTTCCCCGAGCACCCGCATGAGGTGTTCCGGCGCAACATCTGGGTCAGCCCGTTCTGGGAGGGCTGTATCTCCGATGTCGTCGAAACGGTCGGCTGGGACAAGGTGCTGTTCGGATCGGACTACCCGCACCCCGAGGGCCTGGCCGAGCCGAAGGGATTCTGGCGCTACGCCGAGGACATGGGTGTTCGGCGCACCTATGACTTCATGGGCGACAACGCCCGCCGGTTCATGGGGCTGCCGATCGCAAACCCGGATCCGGAGGCCGCCAAGCCGCCGGTGGCAGCGGGCGCCTGAGCACTTAGCTCATCAGCCGCTTGGCCACTCGGCCGACCACCGCACGGATACGCGGCGAGACATACACCGCCACCAACCCGTTGAACACGTCCTCACGCAGCCGGGTCAGCGTCGAGGTCTTGATCCGCCACTGGCCGTCGATCTTTTCGTAGGTCTCGGTGTAGTGGCCGTACCCGCGCAGGTTCACGCCGGGGCCGAAGCGCACCACGTCTTCCAGGGCCCACACTCCTTTGGCTGTCGTCGGCGAGGTCAGCTCGATATCGGGCGCATGCACCTGATGGACGGTGGCCTGGGAGCGCAGGCTCTTGCGGGTGAAGGCCACGAAATCGTCGGCGCCGCTGATGACTTTCCCGCCGGCCCGCGCGGTATCGCTGACGAAGTCGTCGGTGAGCAAGGCGCGCCAGGCCCCCCAGTCCTTGGTGTCCAAGTAGCGGCAGTAGCGCGACTTGAGCCGTTTGATCGCCTCGATCTCCAGTAGCACCGCAGCATCGTCAGCCATCAACCCACCTCCGGCACGGGTTCGTAGCGCAGCATCGTCACATCGTGGTCGGGGTAATCACAGAACACCGGCTTGACCCGCATGCCGACCACCAGGTCGTCGGGGTCGGCGTTGACCAGTTCGGTGGAGAACCGTGGCCCCTCATCCCATTCCACGATCGCCAACAGTTGCGGCACGGCGTCGGCGAAGTGCAGGCCGACCGGCCGACGGGCCACGGTAAAGGAGTACAGCGTGCCCATCCCGGAGATCTCCCGCCATTCCAGGTCGTCAGCCAGGGTGCGCGGCGCCCGTACCCGCGGGTAGAAGACATAGCTCCCCGCCGACGGCGAGTACTGGATGACGATGCGGTGTTCGGCCAGGGCGTCCCAAAAAGGTGCGGTGGTCGGCGTTTTGACCGGCATCGGGCGTTCGAAGGTGGTCATCGGCGCTCAATCCCCTTCCAGAATGAGGGTGGTCTGTTCGGACAGAATCCCGCCGTTGCCGGAGACGAAGGCCCGATTGCAATCGGTCACCTGCGCTGCGCCGGCGCGGCCCATGATCTGGCGGGTGGCGTCGCAGACGTGGTGCATGCCGCCGGCCAGGCCGGCCTGCCCGAACCCGAGTTGGCCGCCGGCGGTGTTGAGCGGGAAGTCGCCGCGGAAGGTCAGGTCGTGATCGGTGATGAACTGCATGCCTTTGCCTTTTTCGCAGAATCCGGCGTCTTCCAGCGAGAGCAGCACCGTGATCGTGTAGCAGTCGTAGATGGAGACCATGTCCATGTCCGCGCGGGTCAGATCCGTCATCGCGAAGGCGGTATCGGCGGCCTCGGCGATCGGGGTGGCCAGCAGGTCCGCGGCGTAGGTCGGGGTCTTGAACGGCACGTGCTCACCGAACCCTTTGATCCACACCGGGCGATTGCGGGCGCGTTTGGCGATGTCGGCCGACGCGATCACCACGGCGGCCCCGCCGACGCAGGGCATCACGATCTCCAGCATGTGCAGCGGGTCGGCGATCACCGGGCTGGCCAGCACCTCATCCACCGTCAGCGGCGTGTCGCGCCAGATGGCGCCGTCGGTGTGGTTGGCGTTGACGCGTTGGTCGACGACGATCTTGGCCATGGCCCGCTCGTCGTAGCCGTAGACCGCGCCGTAGCGGGTGGCCACCTGCCCGTAGGGGCCGTTCTGGCCGAGGTTGCCGTAGGGGATTTCGAATTCCGCTTGAGGCGAGCCGTATTGGTTGCTCGACGAGCCGAAGAACATCGCGTCGACCAACGGCCTCGGCTTCTTCTCCGACATCGGGGTGATGTAGCGGGCCGGCAGCGCGCACAGCACCACATCGCAGATTCCCAGCTCGATCGCCGCCGCCGCCCGCCACACCATGGCGGCAGCGCTGGCACCGCCCAGGTCGACGATCTCAGCGAATCGGGCGGGAATCCCGAGGTATTCAGCGATGGTCGAGGGAACGAAGATCTCCGACTCGCCCAGGTGCGAGGTGACGATTCCGTTGACGAGTTCGCCGGGCAGGCCCGCGTCGGCCAGGGCGGCCGCACTCAACTCGGCCCATTGCTCGAGCGTGAACGGGGCCGGGGCCGCCTTGTTCATCCGCTCCGGCGGCAGCTCGACGTAGCCGACGATCGCGGCCTCTCCACGTAGTCCCATGTGCTGTCCTCTGTCTGAATGCGGTCACTTGCGGGGAAGGCCCAGGATCATCTGTGCGATGACGTTCAGCTGAATCTCGTTGGTGCCGCCACCGATCAACTCGGCGGGCGACAACAGATACGGTTCGACGACAGCCGGGTCGGAGTCGGCGGCCATCGCCAGGCGCCCGGCGGTGGCCAGGGTCGCCCGGAACGTGCGGCGCAGTAAAAGGTTCATCGCCACCTTGGCGATGCTCGATGCCGCCCCGAGGCCCTGCCCGCCCAGCAGCCGGATCGTCTCCCGCACCCCGAGCGCCTTGATCGCATTCGTGTAGGCGTCCAGCTCGCCCAGTGCCCGCACCGCGTCGTCGCGCTGTTCACCGTGGCCGGCAGCGATGCGCCGCAATGCGATGGCCCGATCGTTCTGCACGTATCCGCTGATGGCCGAACGCTCTTCGGCCATGGTGGCGATGGCCAGCTGCCAGCCTCCGGTGGGCTCACCGAGCAACATGTCGTCGGGAACGAAGACGTCGGTGAGGAAGACTTCGCTGAACTCGGCCGCGCCGGTGGCCTGCACGATCGGCTCGACTTCGATGCCTGGCGAGCGCATATCCACGATGAAGTAGCCGATACCGCGGTGTTTGGCCGCAGCAGGATCGGTGCGGGCCAGCAGTGCTCCGTAGTCGGCACGTTGAGCACACGATGTCCAGATCTTGTGGCCGTTGATGCGCCACCCGCCGTCGACCTTGACCGCGCGGGTGGTCAACGAGGCCAGATCGGATCCGGCTCCGGGCTCGCTGAAGAGCTGACACCAGGCGAGCTCCCCGCGCTGCGTCGGCGGGATCAGCCGCTGTTGCAGCGCCTCAGGCGCCGCCTGCAGCAGCGACGGCAGGATCCATTCGGCGATGCCCAGCGACGGCCGCACCAAGTCAGGCCTTTTGGCGAACTCCTCGGCGATGATCAGCTGCTGCAACGGGGTGGCGTTGACGCCCGACGGCGGCGGCCACTGCGGGGCGATGAGTCCGGCTTGTGCGATCAAGCTACGCTGCGGGCCGGTTTCGAAGTGTGGGTAGTCGCCTTGGCGTCCAGGCCCGTCGTTGCACAGTGCAGTGGCGGCATCGAGCGTCGCGGCGATGTCGGCCCGGAACTCGGCTTCGGCACCGCCGAGATCGACGGTGAAATCGCGCTGCTGCGTGGTTGTCAGCTCGCCGAGGCGCCGTGCCCACCCGGTGGCGGCCCCGACCGAAGCGGCGACGCTGGTGGCACGACGCCAGTACAGGTGCAGGTCGTGCTCCCAGGTGAATCCGATGGCACCGAACATCGTCAGCGTGTCCAGGACGGCATCGGGACACGGGGTGATCGCCGCCACCACCGCGGCGGCGGCGGCCATCTGATGCTGGTCGCGGGTGTCGGTGGCCGCGCGGACGGCGTCCCAGGCGGCGGCGCTGGCCAGTTCGCTGTTCACCAGCAGCATCGCCGCCCGGTGTTGCAGCGCCTGGAAGGTACCGATCGGTTTGCCGAACTGTTCGCGGGTGCGCAGATGTGCAGTGGCCGCCTCGACGCACCATCCGGCGATTCCGGCCGACACCGCCGCGGCCAACCCGACCGTGAGCCATTCGGCGCGACCGGGGTCGATACCGCTCAAGACGTCGGCCGCGCTCGCTGGGTAGCCGGTAAGGGTGATGGCGCCCAGGTCGGTGAGCAGATCGGTGCCGGCGACCGGGGCGACCGTGGCCTCCGACCGCGACAGGTCGACGGCCAGCCAGATCGCCGTGCCGTCGGAGCGGTCAGCGCAAACCAGCGCGAGCCGCGCCGAGCAGGCACCCGAGATCAGTTCGCAGGCACCGTCAATGAGCCACCCGCCATCAACCCGATGTGCGGTGAGCTTCGCGTGCTGCGGTAGGACCACCGTCGCCGGCGCGCCGGCAGCGAGCCCGCCCAGCAGCGCCTCCCGGGCCGACGTCGCCTCAGCGAGCAGTCCGACCGCACCTGCGGTGACTGTGGACAGCAGCGGCCCCGGAAGGCACACCTTCCCGGCGGCTTCCAGAACGCAGGCGGCGTCGAGCAGCCCGCCACCTTGGCCGCCGGCCGACTCGGGCAGGTGGATGGCGTGAAACCCGTGCACTACCAGCTCATCCCACCACGTGGGTAGCTCACCGGCCGCCAGCGCGTCGAAGGCCTTGCGGGTGTCGGCGATCGGGGCGTGCCGGGCGGCGAACCGCCGCAGCGACTCGCCGAGTTCGCGCTGTTCGAGGGTCAGTGCCACGCTCACGAGCTCTCCAGCTTCGTCGTGCGCCGTCTGCTACGGAAGAAGACGGCGGCTTCGGCCAATGCGTCAGTGGTCGGCTTAGGCGCCCAGCCCAGTTCCCGGACGGCCTTGTCGTGACTCATCGGCGACATGATGTGCAGCAGTCGCATCGACAGCACGGTCAGCGCCGTGTCCCGGCGGCGCAGGCGGGCAACGACCTGCGAGACCCGTCCCAAGGCCGACATCACCGCGAGCGGCACGCCGTACTTGGGCGGCGCGACATCGACTGCGCTACAAGCAGCGTGATAGATGTCGTGAGCGCTCATGAACCGTTCGGAGACGATGTAGCGTTCGCCGGCACGGCCACGTTCCCCGGCCAGGATCAGGGCGCGGGCCGCGTCATCGATGCCGACGACCTCGGCTTGCGCACCGGAGATGTAGAAGGGCAGCTTGCCGCGGACGGCAGCGGCGACCAGTCCGCCGTGCGGGGTGGGCTGCCAGTCGCCGGACCCATAGGTGTTGGCGACACACATCGCCACCGCGGGCAGCCCCCTGTCCCGGTGGTAGGCCAGCACCAGGTTTTCCGCCTGCACCCGGCTGCGGATGTAATCACCGCCCGCCTCAAGCCAGTTGTGGGCGGTGCGCTCGTCGGCCAAACCGTGATCGACGCGACCGATGGTCCCGATCGAACTGGTGAACACGAACCGCTCCAGGTTGGCATCGACGGCCACATCCAGCACATGCCGCAGGCCCTCCACATTGGTGCGGTACAACGGTGTCGGGTCTCGCAGCCAGGCCCGCGCATCCACCACGCAGTAGTAGACGACGTCGCATCCACTCATCGCCGAGCGCACCGCGTCCTCGTCGAAGATGTCGCCGTGCCGGATCTCGACGTCGAGGCCGTCGATACCGCGCGTCGAACTGGTGGGGCGGATCAGCACACGGACGTCTTCGCCGGCGGCGACGAGTTGCCGGGTGACGTGGGAGCCGAGAAACCCGCTGGCCCCGATCACCAACTTCTTCTGCACCATGCGCCTCAACCCGATTGAGCGGCACGGAGATCGAAGCTGCTCAACATTCGCGTCTGAGTGAAACACCGCCGCGCGATGCGCCAGCCGTCCGGTGTCAGCACCAGCTCGTCGCGGTATTGTCCGACCGCATCCACCCACTGCTGGGGATCGGCGGCCAGGGCCTGCACGGTGTGCACGTAGGTCACCGCGGTGGCATGACCGGCGTCGCTCACATCGATGACCATGTTGTGCAGCATGTGCTTGGTGTCGCTCATCGCCTCATGCACCGTCGCCATGAACGCGGTGATGGAGTCGACGTCGGGCCAGTGGCCGATCTCGCCGTAGTCGGCATCGACGTCGTCGGTGAAGCAGGTCCGAAACAGCTCCCAATCCTTGGTGTCGATCGCGGTCGCATACCGCAGCAGGACCTCGGTGATGTCGGCTTTCGCGGCCGCCTGGTCAGTCATGCTGGATCCTTCCTTGCCGCCCACAATGATTCGATGCGTGTCGCGGTCTCCCGCACGGCCGCGCCGAGATCGCTGACCTCGACCGGAGTCATCGTCGCGAACGGGGACGCCCCCACCGACATGGTGACCGTGCCGTCGGGGTCGTGGATCGGGGCGGCCACATTGGCGACCCGGTGCTCGGCGCTGTCGAGCTCACCGGGCAGATAGTCGACCACGGTCAGATCGGCGAAGGCGCTGGCCAGCCGCGCGGTGATCTCGTCGGGCTCTCCCTCGGCGGCCAGTGCTTGCAGCGCCGAATAGACCCGGACATACTCGCGGCTCATCCGCTCGATCGCGTAGCCGCGGCTGCGCACTTCATCGAGCACCGCGCTCAGCCGCCGGCGCAGCCGCGGTGAGGGGGCGCCCAATCCGCCCAGCCACTCCCGTTTGACCTGCTCGCCGGCCTCGGCGACGAACTCCCGGCAGAACGGGGCCACTATCGGCATCCGGAACCCGACGCTGACCAGCGGTGCCGCCAGTGATTCGCCGACGGTGTCGGTCACCACCACCGTCGGCCCTTGGCGGGCGCCCAGGACGACCTGCATGCCGACCGCGTCGGAGAGCCGCTGCAACTCGGGGCGGAACGCCTGCCTGTTGACCGGCCGGGTCAGCGCGGCGAGCGCGGGCCCCCACGAGTAACCGCCCGAACGCCGGTCGCGCACGATCCACTGCCGGGCCGCCAAGGTGGTGACGATCGCATGGCAGGTGCCGTGACTGATATGCAGCAGCCGGGCGATCTCCGACAGCGAGAAGCTGCGTTCGGGATCGGACGCCAACAGTTCCAGGATCCTGATCACGCGCTCGGTCGGGGGCGAAGAAACGGGAGTGCCCGGCTCGCCGGTATCCGCAGTCATATCAAGCATTTCCGGCAGCCAGTCGGGCGCGCTCGCGCACCGAGGCGACCACTCCGCCGTCGTTGAGGATGTCGGTGCCGGTGAGGTAGCCCGCCGCGTCGCTCGCGCAGAATGCCAACAATGCCGCCATCTCTTCGGGCTTGCCCCACCGTGGCACGGCGGCGTCGACGACCAGCGCCCCGGCACCGGCCTGCTCCTCCAGCCGGCCCATCTCGGTGTCGGTCGAGCCCGGCGAGACCGAGACGATGCGCAGCCCGCGGCCGTTGAACCGTTCGGCCTGCGAACTGCTGTACCACCGGACGAACGCCTTGCTCACCGCGTACGCGAAGCCGGAGCGCGCCTCATCCGGAATCGGGTCGCACACGCCTGCCATGGCAGCCATGAAGGCGTGACGATCCGTCAGCGCCAGCGCGAAGTGTCCGGCCGGGATCAGCTGCTCCGGCAACAGGTACGCGGCCATCGATGCCACATTGACGATCACCGATTCTTCGCCGGCCGCGCCGTAGAAGACCTCGTTGACGTTGAGCGTCCCGAGAGCATTGGTGCGCATGACATAGTCGGCGTCGCCCATGCTCGGGCTGACGCCCGCGGTGTGGATCACCGAAGCGATCGGTCCGATCCCGGCCGCGGTGTCGAAGAGCCGCGCGACGGCGTCCCGCTCGGTGACGTCACAGTTGACGACGGTGACCTCGACGTCCTTCAGTGCGGCGGCCGCGGCCTCCAACCGGTCTTGCCGCACATCACCGAGCACCACCGCGTGATCCCGCCCGACGATCTTCGCCGTGGCCGAACCGATGCCGCCCGCGCCACCGGTGATCACCGACACCTTCGGCATGACTCCTCCTGCCTCACTTGCCCATTGCGGCGTTGATCGCCTGCGCCATGAAGGCGGCCGCCTCGTTGCGGCCGAGGGAGGCCAGCAGCTGCGCCGCACCGGTGATCTGATCGCCGGCGTACACCGTGGGCCCGTTGGTCAGGTTGTCCAGCGCTGCGGACACCGCCTGTTCGGCGGGCTCGGCCCCGGCCGGGACCTGGTCTGTCGACGTGATCTGGCCGCGTTCGTACTCCAGCCCGCGAAGCGCCGGGGTGTCGGTCTTGCCGAGGATCAGGCCGATCACGTCGACGCCGGTGTGCTGCAGCTCGCTCCACAGCGCCTCGGCGAAGACCATGTCAAAGGCTTTGGACGCGCCGTAGGCCACCATGTTGGGTCCGCCGACGAACCCGGCGCCCGAGCCCACGATCACGATGGCGCCCGCACCGCGCTGAACCATCGGTTGCGCGAGAGCATGGCATAGCTGCATCGGCACGACGCAGTTGCGCTGCACCATCGCCTCGGCCGCCGTAATCATGTTGTCCAGAAAGGGTTTGAAGTCGGGGTCGGCGCCGGCGCAGTAGACCAGAAAGCCGACGGTCAAGCCCTCGACTGCCTGAAGCAGTGTGCGTGCCGCCTCCGGCTCAACGAGATCGACTGCCAACGCTAGGGTTTGCACTCGGTGCCGCTCTGCGATGCCGGCGGCGACCTCGTCGAGCAGCCGCTGCCGGCGCGCTACCAGCACGACATTGAGGCCACCGGCGGCCAAAGCGTCGGCGAACGCGGCGCCCACGCCGTCGGAGGCGCCGGCGATCAGCGCCCACGGCCCGTACTTGCCCAGTCCCGCCGTCATACTTTCGAACGATACGTCGAGTATTCGACGTAGACAAGGGCTACGCCTTTGCCAGCTGATTCTCCGCATACCGGCGCGCCCACTCGGCCCGCGACCGGATCGAGGTGTCCACGTCGGTCGCGGTGGCCCGCAAGGCCCCCACCGTCGCCTGCTCGCGCGGCGTCTGAGCGAACGGGTCCCAGCCGAAGAAGCGGCAGGAGTTCTCCCAGGTGATCTTGTTGATGTCGGCGTCATCGGCGCCGGCGGCCTCCAACTCGGCGAGCACCTGCTCGGGGGCATCCGGCCAGAAGCAGTCCGAGTGCGGATAGTCGCACTCCCAGGCGATGATGTCGATGCCGATCTCGTGGCGCAGCTTCAGCGAGGTCTTGTCGGTGACGTAGCAGGCCAGCGAGTGCTCGCGGAACACCTCCGACGGCAGCTTGTCACCGAAGTCACGGCGCAACCACTTCTGGTTGGTGTAGTGCCGGTCGCTGCGGTCCAGGTAGAACGGGATCCAGCCGATACCGCCCTCGGAGAACGCGAACTTCAGATCCGGGTAGTTGCGCATCGCCGGACCCCACAACAGATCCTGGGCGCACATCGCCGAGATCTGGGTCGCCAGGATGATCAGGTTGTCGATCGGGGCGTTGGGAGCCATGCTGATCGCCCCGAAGCCGGTGCCGATGTGCAAACACATCACCACGTTCTCCTCTGAGAGCGTGGTGAACACCGGACCCCAGTACTCGTCGTCGTGGTAGCTGGGCAGTCCTTCCAGGTGCGGCAGTTCGGGCATGGTGACCGCCCGGCAGCCCTTGGCGGCCACCCGGCGGATCTCGGCGCACATCGCTTCGGGATTCCAGGTCGGCAGGATCGCGATCGGGATGAACCGGCCCGGATAGGAGCCCGCCCACTCGTCGATGTGCCAGTCGTTGTAGGCCGACACCATCACCAACGTGACGTCCTCACGGGTCATGTTGAGGTGCCGCGCGGAGAAGCCGGTGAAGGTCGGGAAGCACATCGAGGCCAGGATGCCGTTGCGGCTCATGTCCCGGACCCGCTCGTGCACGTCGTAGACGCCGGGGCGCATCTCGGCGAAACCGGCGGGGTCGCGGCCCCACTCCTCGGCCGGCCAGGACACCACGGCGTTGAGCCCGCTGACCCCCTGCGGCCGGCCCTGGTACATCCACTGGTCGACGCCCTTGTCGTCGGTGACGACGATCGGCGCCTCCGCCTTGTACTTGGCCGGGACGTGGCGCAGGAACATGTCGGGCGGCTCCACCACGTGGTCGTCGATGCTGACCAGGATCAAGTCGTCGATGTTCATGCCTCTACTAGTACCCTGGAAAATCATGACCGTCTCCGCGCGATCGGCCACAGAGTTTGCAGAACCGGCCAACATCGATCTGCGCCGGGGTGGCCGCGCAAAGGCCGGCAGCTATCTCTACGAAGGCCGGCAGCTGATCACCGGATGGCACTCCCACGACATGCACCAGATCGAGTACGCGGTCGGCGGCGTGGTTGAAGTCGAGACGGCCGCGGCGCACTATCTGCTACCCCCGCAGCAGGCGGCCTGGATTCCGGCCGGCCTGGAGCATCAGGCCACCATGCGGCCCGAGGTGCGCACCGTGGCGGTGATGTTCGACCCCGAGCTGGTGCGGCACGGCGGTGACCGGGCGCGCATCCTGACCGTCTCGCCGCTGATCCGGGAGATGATGCTGCACTCGCTGCGCTGGCCGATCGAGCGGGCCGACGGAGACACCGTCTCCGACGACTTCTTTTCCACCCTGGGCCACCTGGTTTCCGAGGCGCTCGACCACGAGGCGCCGCTGAGCCTGCCCACCTCCGATCACCCGATCGTGGGCGCCGCGATGGACTACACCAAGGCGCATCTGTCGTCGGTGACCGCGGCGCAGGTCAGCCACGCCGTCGCGGTCTCCGAGCGCACCCTGCGCCGCCAGTTCGAAGCGGTGATCGGCATCTCGTGGCGGACCTATCTGCTGCATGCCCGGATGCTGCAGGCGATGGCGTTGCTGGCCGCCCCCGATCAGGGTGTCGCGCAGACCGCGACGGCCGTCGGCTTCGATAGCCTGAGCGCCTTCACCCGCGCGTTCACCAAATTCGCCGGCGAGTCACCGTCGGGCTATCACCGCCGGATCATGACGTCTTGAGCTACGACGTCTTGGCCACCGGCGGCGAGTAATTCGGCTTGCCCAGGCCGAGCACGTACTGGGCGATCATGTTGCGGAACACCTCCAGCGTGCCGCCGTAGATGCCGACCAGCGGGGCGAACCGGTAGATGTAGTCCGAAGCCCCCTCATCGATGGAGCCGTCGGTGCCGATCGGCAGCGCCGACGCGCTTCCCAGCAGGTCCATCAGATCCGGCGAGATATCGCGCATCGTCTGGGCGAGCGCCACCCGCCCGAAGATGGACGGCGCCGACAGTGACGCCTCCACCCGCGCCGCGGCGCGGCCCAGCCGGTAGGCGACCGAGCCGTCGTCGATGCGCCCCGACCGCCCGACGACCGCACCTGCTTTGTCGACGGCCTCGGCCATGAAATTCGCCTGGTGCATCATGATCGAGACATCCTGCAGCCCATCGGGATCGGCGTCGACGGCGCCGTGCTCGACGTTGAGCGGTTCGCGCAGCACGGTCCAGCCACCGTTGACCTCACCCAGCCGGTATTTGTCATCAATCCGGACATCGCTGTAGTAGACGATGTTGGTGCGATCACCGTCGACGGTGCGCAGCCCCTGGATCTCGATGCCCGGCGTGTTCAGCGGAACCAGGAACATGGTCAGGCTCTTGTGCTTTCGCGCATCGGGGTCGGTATTGGTGATCAAGAAGACGTACTGGCAGTTGTGCGCGCCGGTGGTGAACATCTTGGAGCCGTTGATAATCCAGCTGTCCCCGTCGCGGACCGCGCGCGTCTTGCAGGTCGCGACGTCGGAGCCGCCTTCGGGTTCGGTGTAGCCCAGGCAGAGCCGGACGTGGCCGCTGAAGACGCCCGGAAGCACCTCGTCACGCAGCTCGGACGAACCGAACTTGTCGACCGAGCGGGCCACCATGGCGGTGGTTCCCCAGGTCACCCACGGTACGTGGGCGCGACGCTTCTCCAGTTCCCAGATGCGCCGGCGCACCCGGGAGAAGCCGCCGTCGGCTTCGGTCTTCCATTCGGCCTCCAGATAGCCGGCGGTACCCAGCGCCAGGTGCACGCCTTCGTCGAAGTTGTCGCCGGTCTCGCGGTCGCGGCGCTTGACCTCCTCGGTCACGTGGGTGGCGAGGAAGGTGCGGGCCTCGTCGAGGAAGGCCTGGTCGTCGTCGGTCAGTTGCGGTCGGGAGAAGTCCATGATGCTCCAGTCTTAAAGGGCTGCGCGGTCGGCGTTTTCGCGAACGGCTGTTTCACGAACGGCTGTTTCACGAACGGCTGTTTCACGAACGGCGATGAGCTCCGCTATGCGGCAGGCGCTGACGCCGGGGTCGCCACCGGCCAGCGGCCAGCCACGGGCCCGCACCAGATATGCCGTGGCGGCGGCTTCCGCCGAGACCCCGAGGCCGCCTTGGATGTGCACCGCCATGGTGGCGGCCTTGGCGGCTTCCTCGGCCATGAACACGAACGCCGACGCGGCCAGCTCCGGCCGCTCGTCGGGTTCGTTGTCCATGAACCATCCGGCTCGATAGGCCAGGTTGCGCCCGCTCGCGACGGTGATCGCCATGTTCGCCAGCGGGTGGGAGATGGCCTGCAAGGTCCCGATCGGCACCCCGAGGGTGTAGCGGGTCTTGGCGAATTCCACGGCGATGGTCATGGTCTGCTCCACCATGCCCACCAAGGCGGCGGCGGTCAGCAGCCGCCATTCATCCAGGGCCCGCTGGTATTCCGCCAACGCGCCGGCCCCGCCGGCCAGCACCGTCCGGCTGTCGGCCGCCGCCGGGTCGATCCAGGCCATTGGCAGCCGGCCGATGTTCTCGACCGTCGTCGCCCGGGTGTCGAACGTCAGGCTGACGATCTCGTCGCCGTCGCGGAGGACAATCGCATCGGCGATGGAACCGGCGGGGAGCAGCCGTGGCCCGACAATGGTGTCCTGATGCGGGTCTAATGCGGCCAGTTGGCTACCGCGCACGACGTCGGCATCCACCGCACCAAGCCGCGCCAACAGCCGTGCGGGGCAAACGTGATCGATCCAGGGCACCGGGGCCAGCGCCCGGCCGATCTCCTCGGCGACCAGGGTGAGGTCCACCAGGGTGGCGCCGTCGCCGCCGGCCGATTCCGGCAGCGCCATCGTGGTCGCGCCCATCGCGCAGAGCCGCTCCCACAGGTTCTTGTCGAACCCGGATTCCTCGGCGGCGCGGACGGTTTCGATATCGCAGTGCGTGGTGAAGAACTGCTTGTAGGCGGCTTGCAGCGCCTGATGGTCCTCGGTCAGGCTGTAGTCCAGCCGGCGCAGCTCGTATCGGTCCATTGATCAGTGCTCCTCGTAGTCGCCGAAGAAAAACTCGTGTGCATTGCGGTACAGGTATTTGTCCATCACCTCGGGCGGCAGATCCAGCCCCAGCGCCTCGGGCACCACGCGGTTCATCCGCAGCACCGGCCAGTCCGAGGCGAAGATGATCTTGTCGGCGCCGCGAGTTCGCATGAAGTGCAAAAGGCTTTCCGGCAACCGTTTCGGCGACCATGCCGAGGTCATCAGCCGCAGGTTGCGGTATTTGATCAGCATCCGGATCGCGACGTCCCACCACGGGTCGGCGCCGTGGATCATGCACAGCCGCAGTTCGGGGAAGCGCACGCAGACCCGGTCCAGGTGGATCGGGTTCTGCACCTCACCGGGGATCGGCGGTCCCGGGATGCCGGTGTTGATGCACAGCGGCAGATCCAACTCGGCGCACTTGGCATAGAGCGGGTAGTAGACCGCGTCACTCGGGGGGTACTGGCCGTCGCCCCAGAAACTCGGTCCCACCACGGCGTAGACCACCGGCAGGTCCTTGACGACGGCGCTGAGGTCGCGAAGCGCCGGAACCGGGCGCAGCAGATTCAGCCCGCCCATCGCCAGCACGAACCGGTCCGGCCTGGCCTGCACGAACTTTCGCGCAGTCACCGACGGTGTGGCCAGGTTGTCCATCAGCACGGCCTTGGTCACCCCGTTGGCGTCCATCTCGTCGAGCAGCGCCGACATGTCGGCCGGCTCGAACATCGACTTCGGGCCCTTGAAGTAGTCGTCCCGCGTCTTGGCCATCCAGGCGGGCTGTTCACGTTCGCCGAAGTGAACGTTGACCAGACAATCGATTGCGCTCATGACCCTGTGGCCACCTTTTCGTTCATTTGGCTTTTCGCCCACCGGTAATCGGCCTTGCCGTTGCCCAGCCGACGGACCTCGGGCACGACGAGGAACTCCTTGGGTACCTTGAATCCCGCCAGTGACGCCCTGCAGTGCGCCGCGAGCAGCTCCCCGGTGGCGTCGGCGTCCGGACGCAGCGCCACCAGCGCGGCCAGCTCCTCGCCCCACCGAGCACTGGGCCGACCCACCACCAGAGCGTCCGCCACCGCGGGGTGGGCACGCAGCACTTCCTCGACCTCCTCGACGAAAACCTTCTCCCCGCCGGTGTTGACCACCAGGGCGTCGCGGCCGAACAACCGCAGCGTGCCGTCCTCCTCGATCGAGGCCCGATCGCCGGAGATCACCACCCGCTGGCCGTCGATCTGACAGAAGGTGCGCTCGGTGGCGTCGGCATCCTCGAAGTAGCCGAGTGGGATACGGCCGGTCCGCACCACCCAACCGACCTCAGGTTCACCGGGTTTCAGGAATCTGGCGCGGTCCTCGGAGACCACGGCTCCGCCGGTGCGCAGGTCGAACGTGTCGCGCCGCGACTCGCGCTGGCTGCGGCCGAAACCCATGTTTCCGGTCTCCGAGGAGCCGTACCCGTTGATCAGGGTGATCTGCGGAAGGTACTCCAGCAGCGCCGCCTGATACTTCGGGTTGGTGGCGGCACCGCCGGTGCCGATCGCGTACAGCGAGGAAAGGTCATAGCTTCCCCTGCCCAGTTCCTCCACCAGCGGTGCCGCGTAGGCGTCACCCACCATCGTCATCAGCCCGACGCGCTCGCGCTCAACCGTTCGCAGCACCGCGCGCGGATCGAATTTGGTGCGGGTGTCGTTGAGAATCACTGTCTGACCGCTCAGGAACGCCGAGAACGCGGTCCACATGCCCGCCGCGTGCATCAGCGGTGACAGCGCGAACCAGGGCGAACCGGCGTTGCTCACCTTCTGGTGAATCTCCGCCGCGGAGGCGTGGTCGTCCCCGACCATCGAGGAGACGTAGATGTCGCTCTGCCGCCACAGCACGCCCTTGGGGCGTCCGGTGGTGCCGCCGGTGCAGATCATCATCAGATCGTCGGGCGAACCCGTCGTCGTGTGATCGGTGCCGCCTTGCGCCAGCGCATCATCGAGCCGGATCGCACCCGCCGACTCGGGGGCGTCACTGCCGTCATCGATCGAGATCAGCAGGTCAATGCCGGCCGCAGCGATGATGTCGGCGAACTTCGCCCCCAGCGCCCGGTGATAGATGATGCCGCGGGGCCCGAGATAGCGGAGCAGGTCGGCGATCTCGGCCGGCGCGTAGTAGTGGTTGACGTTGACCGGCACCGTCCGCGCCTTGAGGCAGCCGATCACCATGTCCGGGTAGAGGTCGTTGTGCATGAGCAGAGCAATCCGGTCCTGGCCGCATTCCCAGTTGCTCAGGTCCGCGCGCTCACGCCGGACACCGAGTCCACGTCCGGCCAGGAAGTTGGCCAGCCGGCGGGTGCGCTCCGCCGATTCGGCGAACGTGCTGCGCCGGTCCGCGCAGATCGTCATGGTCCGGTCGGGAACGGCCACGGCGATCTCGTCGAGGACCGCGCCGATGGTCCACTCGCTCATGGCAACGGCGACCTATGCCCGCACGTTCACGCCGAGCAGGTCCAAGGCGTTGTCGCGCATGATCTTCCGGATGTCACCGGCGCTGAAAGCGGACAGCTCCTCGGTGAACGCCACCGGATCTTCCAGTCCCTCACCGTGCGGCCAGTCCGAGCCGAACAGAATCTTGTCGACGCCGATGGTCTCGGCCAGCAGCGGAAGGTCGTCCTCGTAGTAGGGAGCGATCCAGACGTTGTTGCGCAGCTGCTCGACCGGATCCTCGGCGAAGTACCGCGGCTGGCTGTTGGCGGCCTTCTTGAGCCGTTTGATCAACCGGTGCACGAAGTACGAGCCGTTTTCGATACTGGCTACCTTCAGGTTCGGGTGCCGGGTGAACACCTGGTGCACGATCATCGCAGCCATCGTGTCGTGAATCGCCCGGTCGTCGAGCAGCACCGTGTCCAGCGGATCCTTGGCGCCGAATCCCTCGAAGGTCGACTGGCCGCCCCACAGGGCGGCGATCGCCAGATAACCGCTGTCGGACAGGTGAAATCCGACCGGCACCCCGGCTTCGGCGAGCCGAGCCCAGACCGGGTCATGGCTGGGATCGCCGAGCGAGCGCGGCTTGACCGCACCGGGTACCGGCGCGGGCCGCACCAGCACCATCTTGGCGCCCTTGGCCAGCACCTCCTCGACTTCGGCCACCGCGGCGACTGGATCAGCCAGGGAGATGATCGGCGCCGCGATGATCCGGTGATCGAGCCGGTCGAAACCCCAGTCCTCGTCGAGCCACCGGTTGAAGGCGTGCACCGAGGCCATCGTCGCTTCGATGTCGTGTTTGAGGGCCTCTTCGACGCCGCAGGCGAAAGTCGGCAGCATGAACACGGTTTCGATGCCCTGGCTGTCCATCACCGTCACCCGGGCGTCACGGTTCTGGTATTCCGGGTGTTCGGCCAGCCGCTCGACCTTCATCAGTGACGCGGGGTCGACGCCCTCAGGGATCTCGCCGCGGAACAGCAGATCCAGGCAGCCCGGCACGATGATCGGGTCGAACGTCGGGTTCGGGATGAAGTGGTTGACCCGGTCGCCGATCACCGCCTGCGTGCGCTTGCCGTCGTTGAGCATCTGCACACCGCGACGCTTGAACTTCTTGTCCAGGTGCCGGGTGAACGAGTCCACCGGCTCGTAGTAGTGGTTGTCGACGTCGATCGCCTTGTAATCCAGCGTCATGAACTTAGCCCTCTCCCTGCGTTAGTCATTCACTCAGCGGCGGGAATTGTGGCGGCCGCTTCTGGAGAAAACTCGTGATGCCCTCGATGAGGTCGGGCCGCGCCAGCGATTCGTACATCAACTTCTCGGCACGTGCGCTCACCGCGGCGACATCATCGAGGGCGTCGCGGTAGGCCTGCGCCTTGATCACCGCCAGGGACGCCGGCGAGCAGTTGGTGGCGATGTCTTCGGCGTATTGCATGGCCCGCTCCAACAGTCGGTCGGGCGGCACGACGTGGTTGACCAGGCCGAGTTCGCGGGCCTCCTCTGCCAGGAAGGTCCGCCCGCTCAGCAGCAGATCCATCGCCGCACCCCAGCCGGCCAGCCGAGGCAGGATCCAGGTGATCCCGTATTCGGCGATCAGTCCGCGGCGGGTGAACGCGGTGGCGAACTTGGCTCCGGCCGCCGCGAAGCGGATGTCGCACATCAGCGCGTGGGTCAGCCCGATGCCGACACAGGCGCCGTTGATCGCGGCGATGACGGGTTTGCGCAATTCGGTCAGGAAGTGTGGATGACGCTCCCCGACCAATTGGGCCACATCGGTGGTGGATACGTCGGGCTCCGATGCCTCGGAGTTGGTGGCCGGACCCAGATTCGCGCCCGCACAGAATCCGCGACCACTGCCGGTCACCACGATCGCCCGTACCGCGGGGGCGGCCTCGGCGCGATCGATCGCCGTGTAGAAACCAGCCGCGATGTCAGGCCCCCAGGAGTTGAGCCGCTGCGGACGGTTGAAGGTGATCACCGCGACGCCGCCCCGCACCTCGTAGCGCACCGCAGGGTCGTCCGAGGCACTCGTGGCAACGAGCGCGCCGTCGTCGGCAGCGGTCATCGACCCGCACCTCCTCGCCCTGGGCGCCCTTCGGAGTCCGACTGGAATAACTCTTACTGTATACCTTTCGGTAGCACATTCCGCAACCCTCGTCCTCCGCCCGAAAATCGCTATGTCAGCAGGTCAGAGGCGGGTCGCTGGGCGGCGCATCAGACGAAATCGGAGCCACCGTCGACGTTGACGTTGGCGCCGGTCATGTAGGAGTTGCGCCGCGAGGCCAGAAAGGCGGCAACGGACCCGACTTCATCCGGCAGTCCGGCCCGCGGCAGGTGCGCCGGATGGCCGAAGTGCTCGGTGATGGCTTCCATCAATCGGTACGGGTCCTCACCGTCCAGCCCGACGGAGCGTGCCCAGCCGACCAGTGCCTCGGAAGCCACGCTGCCGGGAGAGACCACGTTGACCAGGATCTCATCGGGGGCCAGCAGCAGCGACAAGTTCTTCGAGACGCTGTTGACCATCGCCTTGGCGGCGGTGTAGGCGGCCAGCACGGTGCTTTGCCGCTGCGTCGAATGCGCCGAGAAGTTGACGATCCGAGCCCATTCGGCTTTGCGCAGCAAGGGAAGTGCGGCTCGCACGGTGTGCACCATGCCCATCGCACCCTGGTCGATGGCCCGGCGCCACTGCTCGTCGGTGAGATCGTCGAAGGTGCCCTGCACGTCGGGTCCGGCCGCGTTGATGAGGATGTTGAGTTCGCCGCCCCAGCGCCTCCCCAACTCGGCGAAGACCTCCCCTACCCGCTGCTCGTCGGTGGCGTCGGCGACCAATCCGACCGCGTCGGGGCTGCCGCGCCGGGTCAGGTCGTCGGTCGCCCGGTCGAGGTCGGCGGCCGAGCGCGCGACGACGGCGACCCGGGCGCCGTCGTCGGCCAGGCACCGCGCGGTGGCCAACCCCATGCCGCGGCCGCCGCCGACGACGACAGCGCGCGCGTCTTGCAGGCCCAGGTCCACGCGTTAGCGCGGCTGGAAGCGTTGCGCGCCGTCGATGCGCACGACTTCGCCGTTGATGTAGGTGTTTTCCAGCAGGTGCTGCGCCAGGTTGGCGTACTCGTCGGGGGTGCCCAGCCGCTTGGGGAACGGCACCGTTTCGGAGAATTTCGCCAGCATCGCATCGGTGGCGCGTTCCATCGCCGGCGTCCGGATGGTGCCCGGCGCAATACTGTTCAACCGGATCCCGACCGAGCTGAGATCCCGGGCCCCGCACAGCGTCAACCCGATCACCCCGCCTTTGGCGGCCGCGTATGAGGATTGGCCGATCTGCCCCTCGATGCCGGCGATCGACGACGTCATCACGATCGCGCCCCGCTCGCCGCCTGAGCCGGGCTCGGTGGTGGCGATCTTGGCCGCCGCCAGCCGCAGCACGTTATAGGTGCCGGTCAGATACAGCGCGATGGTCTTGGTGAAGCCCTCCATCGGGGCGGGGCTGCCGTCGCGGGCGACGATCTTGTCCGCCACGCCGAAGCCCCCGTGGGCGATCACCGCGTAACGCAGCGTGCCGAGTTCGTCGGCCTTGGCCAGCGCCGCCTGCACGTCGTCGTCGTTGAGGACATCGGTGCGCGCGTAGACGGCCTTGTTGCCCAGCTCATTCGCTAGCTTGGTGGCCTTCTCGTCGGCGACGTCGGCGATGACGACCGCCGCACCGGCTTCGTGCAACCGGCGGACCGTGGCCTCACCCAGGCCGCCGGCACCTCCGGTAACCAGGACCACTTCACCTGCGAAAGACATGACTGCTCCTCACGTTTCGACCTACGAGTTCAAAAAAGCTGCGCGCCGGGGTCAGGTCCCGGTCCAGTTGGGTGCGCGCTTTTGCGCGAAGGCGATGGCACCTTCCTTCGCGTCGTTGGACGCGAAAACCGGCGAGATCAGCTCGCCCTGCTTCTGCCACATCTCGTCGGAGGACCAGTCCGCGGACTGGACCATGATGTCCTTGGTCACCGCCACCGCGAGCGGCCCGTTGGCGGTGATCCGCTCGGCCAGCTCAATCGCCCCGGCCAGTGCTTCACCCGGTTCGGTCAGGACATTGACGAAGCCCCACTGGGCGCCCTGTTCGGCGGTGAAACTCTCACCCGTCAAAGCCAATTCGAGCGCCTTCTGATAGGGGATGCGGTGTGGCAGCCGCAACAGGCCACCGCCGGCGGCCACCAGCCCCCGCTTGACCTCCGGAATGCCGAACTTCGCGTCCTTGGCCGCCACCACCAGGTCGGTGGCCAGCACCAGCTCGGTGCCGCCGGCCACCGCGTGACCCTCGACGGCGGAGATGAGCGGCTTGCGCGGCGGGCGCTCGGTGAAGCCCAGCCCCCGTCCCGGGACGTAGGCCAGCTCGCCGGCCGCGAACGCCTTGAGATCCATACCGGCACAGAAATTGCCGCCGGCACCGGTCAGCACCGCGGCCGACAGCTCCGGGGTGTCATCGAGCTCGTCGCAGGCCGCGGCCAAGCCTTCGGCGACCGCCTTGTTGGCCGCGTTGCGGGCCTCCGGACGGTTGATCGTGATGATGAGGGTTCGTCCACGACGTTCGGTGAGCACTTCATCTGACACGGGCAACCCCTCGAGCGTTGTGACAAGTTATACCAAAATGCTTACCATATGCTTTACGGTAAGAGAAGCTCACTTCCCGGGGACGACGACGGGCACAGGTAGGTTTGACGGCAACAAACCGGCCGCGCGGCCAGAACTGGAGGTACCCGCAGTGGCAAAGCAGCCTGTCGCCGAGAAGCGTCAGCGGCGCGAGCGCGGATCCATCAATCCCGACGACATCATCGACGGCGCGTTCGAGCTCGCCGAACAGATCGGGGTCGACAATCTGAGCATGCCGTTGCTCGGCAAACACCTCGGCGTCGGTGTCACGAGCATCTACTGGTACTTCCGCAAGAAGGACGACCTCCTCAACGCGATGACCAGCCGGGCGCTGCGCCAATACGTGTTCGCCACCCCGTACGTAAAGGCCAAGGACTGGCGCCAGACGTTGCGCAACCACGCCCACAGCATGCGGACGACGTTCTTGGGCAACCCGATCCTGTGCGATCTCATCCTGATTCGGACCGCGCTGAGTCCCCGCGCCGCGCAGCTGGGCGTCCAAGAGGTGGAGCGCGCGATCGCCAGCCTGGTGGAAGCGGGACTGTCGCCGCAGGACGCCTTCGACACCTACTCGACGATCTCGGTTCATATCCGCGGATCGGTGGTGCTGCGTCGCCTCTACGAGAAGAACCGCGCATCGGACGCCGAGGGACCGTCGGACTTCGAGGAGGCGCTCGTCATCGACCCCGAGGTGACACCGCTGCTGGCGCAGACCACCCAGCAGGGTCATCGGATCGGGGCGGCCGACGACGCCAACTTCGAATACGGGCTCAACTGCATCCTCGACCACGCCGAGCGACTGATCGAGGAGAACAACAAGCCGGCGCGGCGTCGCTCCGGCGCCGCGGCCAGCACCCCGAAGGCCCGTTAGACCTCGATCACCACCGCGCCGCCCTGGCCACCGCCGGCACACATCGCGGCCACGCCGATACCGCCACCGCGCCGCTGCAGTTCGTAGGCCAAGGTGGTCACCATCCGCGCTCCGGAGGCAGCAATCGGGTGCCCGAGGCTGCAGCCGCTGCCGGAGAAGTTCACCAGCTCCTCGTCGAGGCCGTACTCGCGGCACGCCGCGATCGGCACCGAGGCGAACGCCTCGTTGATCTCCCACAACGCGACGTCGCCGGGGGCCAGACCCGCCCGCTGCAAGACCTTGCCGATCACCTTGACCGCTCCCAGGCCGGTGTCCCGGGGCGCGACGCCCGCGGACGCCCAGGCCTTCACCGTGCCCAGGACGTTGAGCCCCTGGGCGTGCGCGTAGTCGGCGTCGACAAGTGCGACCGCAGCCGCGGCGTCGTTGGTGCCACTGCTGTTGCCGGCGGTGATCGAGAATCCTTCGATCTCTGGGTGCAGCACCTTCAGGCCCGCCAGCTTCTCCGGTGTGGTGTCGCGGCGCGGGTGCTCGTCCACGCTGAACTCGGTCACCGTGCCGTCGGGCAGTTGGACCTTCAGCGGCACGATCTCGTCGATGAACTTGCCCGCGTCGATCGCGGCGATCGCACGCTGGTGCGACCGGGCCGCCCAGGCGTCCATCTCCTCGCGGCTGATCCCGGCCGCCTGAGCGGTGTTCCACCCCACGGTGATCGACATGTCACGCGTCGGCGCATCCACCGTCTCGGGGTGGGTCGGCGGCATCCACGGCTCGGCGAAGCTGAGCTCCGGGCCCGGGATGCGCATCTTCATCACCGGCAGCATCGACAGGGTCTGCACACCACCGGCGACCAACACCCGCTCCATTCCGGAACCGATCTGGGCGGCGGCGTTGCCGATCGCGGTCAGGCTGCCGGCGCAGTGCCGGTTGACCGCCTGGCCGGGCACCGACTCCATCCCGCAGGCAGCTGCGGCGAAGCGGGCCATATCGCCACCGCCGTAGTGGGATTCGGCGAAGATCATGTCGTCGATATCGGCGGGTGCGATGCCGGCCCGGCGAATCACCTCCGGCACCACCGTGGTGATCAGCGTCTCCGCGGAGGTGTTGGCCAGCGTTCCTTTGAATGAGCGTCCGATGGCCGTGCGGACGGCACCGACGATGACAGGCGTAGGCATTCTTTGACCTTACATTATCCGTTGTTTTTGTAAAGGTCCCGGTGCGCGGCGGGTGGGCCCGCCGGAGCGACTCAAGGCTCCGGCACGTGAAAGTGCTCATCACGCAGCCGAAACGCCTCCTTGGTGCCGTGCTGCGCGCGCGTCTTGACGAAGTTGAATTCGCCCGGCGCGAACTGCAGGTTGGTGCCGTAGGCGTGAAACAGATAGCTGGCCACCTCTTCGCCCTGATACGCCTGGCTCTGCTCGACGAGCCGGAACGCCTCTTTGGCGATGACCACCCCGTCGGCGGGCATCTTGGCCGCCTTGCACGCCCAGTACCGCGCCCGCGCCGTCACCGCCGCCGGATCGCACGTCTCAGTGAACACGCCCAGATGCTCGACCGCGCCGGCCTCGATGATGTCGCCGGTCAACAGCAGTCGCCGCGCCAGCACCGGGCCCAGACGATGGAAGAACATGTGCAGACTGCCCAGGGCCGGGCCCAGAAAGCGGGTGGCCGGCATGCCGATCTTGGTGTCGCGCGCGATCACCGAGATGTCGGTCATCAGTGCCATCTCGAAACCGCCGCCCAGGGCGTAGCCGCTGATCTCACCCACGGTGACCTTCGGAAAGCCCATCAGGTTGTGGTAAAAGCCGAACGCCTTGCGGTCGACGGTGAGCCGCCGGCGCTGGCTCGGGCGGCCCTTGGCCGCCAAACCCGGCGCTTCGCCACGCTCGCCGTACCAGCCGTAGGCGTTGTTCATGTCGGCGCCGGTGCTGAACACGCCCTCGGCGCCCCGAAGCAGCACCACCACGACGTCATCGTCTTCGGCGACGCGGTCCAGATAACGGGCGATCGCGTCTCGCATCGCAGCATCGTAGGAATTTCGGCGACCGGGGTTGTTCAAGGTGATGGTGGCGATCCGGCCGTCGGGATCGACATCGAAGTGCACGCGGCCATCGGTGCCATCGCTCATCGCTTGGACTCCTCACTGGGCCGTCTGCGGCCGAATCGGTTGGGACTCACCTGCTCCGGCGTCATCGCAGCGGTGGTGACCTCGCCGGTGCACAGCACCTCACCGCGATGCAGAAGCCGCGCGGTCAAGGCGATCCCGCGCTCGACCTCACTCCGCACGATGTCGAAGTCCAATTCGGTGAGAATGGGCGTCGGGCGACGGTAGGTGACCAACAGCGAACGGGTGCGGCCGGCCAGACCCGCCGCGCAGCTGTGATGCTGGGTCACGCAATCGAAGAACACCCCGAGGAACCCGCCGTGTACCAGCCCGGGCGGACCTTCGTACACCACCGGGAAACTGACACGCCCGGCGGCAGTTTCGGCATCCAGGTGGTCGAACCGGTACTCCGGAAAGCAGGGGTTGAACGCGCCGACGTCGAAGGCATGGTTGAGATAGACCCGCCCGCCCTCGTCCTGCTCGAGCCGCGGCGTCGGCGAAGCCGGCGCGTGGGCAGCCAGCTGCCGTTCCCAGTCGGTGAATCGTTCCAGCATCTCGTCCACCACCGGGTGCGGGTGCTCCAGTGCGAGCAGCATGCCCGCCACCCGCCGCAGGGCGCCGGCCGCCGCAACGGTCTGCTCAAGCGGCTGCTCGCCGAACCGGTCGCTGCCAGCCGAAACCGCCGAGGTGCCTGAACCGTCCGCCATGGGCCCTTCCCCCGTCGAATCCCGGTCGAATCGCGCCAATCGTATCGCCTACTGTAGCCCTCACGATATACCGTTGAAGGATGGACACCACAGTGGCCGATTCCCCCGATCCCGGGTCCGGCTCCGCGACCGACGGCTCGGTGGCGGTGCTGCGCGACGGTGCGCTGCTCCGGCTCACCCTGGTTCGTCCGGATCGCCGCAATTCGCTCAGCCCGCCGATGACCGAGGCGCTGATCAACGCCCTGACCGGGGCGGCCAGTGATGATGCCCTGCGCGTCATCCACCTGACCGGCTCCGGTGCGGACTTTTGCGCGGGAGCGGACTGGGTCGCCACTAACTCGACCGGCCAGCGACCCCGCACCGGTGATCTGGTTCGGCGCATCCCGCACGCCGCGCATCGGGTGATCGAACTGCTGCACACCATCCAGCTGCCGGTGGTGTGCAGCGTCCGGGGGTGGGCGGTCGGGTTGGGCTGCAATCTGGCGCTGGCCGCCGACTTCACCGTCGCCGCGACCGACGCCGTCTTCTGGGAGCCGTTCCTGGCGCGCGGATTCAGCCCCGACTCGGGCGCCACCTGGTTGCTGCCGCGCCTGGTCGGACTGGCCCGAGCCAAACGCATGTTGCTGCTCGGTGAGAAGGTCAGCGGAGCTTCGGCGCAAGACTGGGGATTGATACATCAGGCGGTGGAACCGACAGCGGTCGACTCTGTCACCGAAGAACTGCTGGGACGTTTGGTCGACGGACCCACGGTCGCGATCGGCCTGACCAAGCAGGGACTGCACTACGGGCAGCACGCGACGCTGCCGCAAGCCATGACGCAGGAGTTGTTCAACCTCGAACTCAGCTGCCGCACTGCAGATTTCAAAGAGGGACTCGCAGCGTTCACCCAGCGGCGTCCGCCGGGCTTCACCGGCCGCTGACCAGAAGGGATCCGGCTATGCCGACGTTCGACACCATCACCTATGAGCTCGACGGGCACACCGCGACGATCACGCTGAACCGCCCCGAGGCGCTCAACGCGCTGAGCCCGCACATGGTCACCGAGCTGCGGGCCGCCTACGCCGAGGCCGAGAACGACGACCGGGTGTGGCTGCTCATCGTGACCGGTACCGGGCGGGCGTTCTGCACCGGCGCAGACGTCAAGGCGATTCCCGGCGATGGCAAGGTGATCAACGAGCGGCCGTACCTGTCCACCTACGAGCAGTGGGAGGCCCCGCAGGAGGGCACGCCGCCGTTCCGGACGATGGCCAAGCCGGTCCTGGCCGCGATCAACGGAATATGTTGCGGCGCCGGCCTGGACTGGGTGACCACCGGCGACATCGTGATCGCCTCCGAGCGTGCCACCTTCTTCGATCCGCACGTCTCGATCGGGCTGGTCGCCGGCCGCGAGGTGGTGCGGTTGGCCCGGGTACTGCCCCGCTCGGTCGCGCTGCGGATGGCGATGATGGGCCGCCACGAGCGGATGGACGCCCAGCGGGCCTACGACCTCGGGATGATCAGCGAGGTGGTGGAGCACGACCGTCTATTGGAGCGTGCGCACGAGATCGCGGGCATCCTCAACTCCAATGCTCCGCTGGCGGTGCGCGGAACCCGGCTGGCGATCCTCAAGGGCCTCGACCTGCCGCTGCACGAGGCCGAGATGCTCGCCGAAGCGTTCCGGGAGCGCAACCTGCACACCGAGGATTCGCTGGAGGGCCCCAAAGCCTTCGTCGAGAAGCGGGCACCGGAATGGCAGTGCCGATGAAACCGATGACTTTCGAGACCATCCTCCTCGACGTCGATCGCACCGACCGGGTCGCCACCATCACGCTGAACCGGCCGGATCGGCTCAACGCCTTCAACCGCACCATGTGCGAGGAGATGACCGCCGCGTGGCGCATCGTCAAACTCGACACGGACGTCAACGCCGTCGTGCTGCGAGCCGCCGGCGACCGCGCCTTCAGCGCCGGACTGGACATCAAGTCCTCCTACGGGCAGCCCGACAATGTCTGGAATCACGAGGATCCCGGCGAGGCGCTGAGCCCCAAGTGGCAGAAGATGTTCAAGCCGGTGATCTGCGCGGTGCAGGGCATCTGCACCGCGGGCGCGTTCTACTTCGTCAACGAATCCGACGTGGTGATCTGTTCGACCGAGGCGACGTTCTTCGACTCGCACGTCTCGGCCGGGCTGGTCAGTGCACTCGAACCGATCGGTCTGATGCGCCGCATCGGGTTGGGCGAGACTCTGCGGATCGCGCTGATGGGTAACGACGAGCGAGTCAGCGCCGAGACCGCACTGCGCATCGGCCTGGTCTCCGAAGTGACAGCGCCCGAACAACTCTGGGCGCGAGCACATGAGATCGCGGCCATCATCGCGGCCAAACCGCCGTCGGCGACCCAGGGCACGGTCAAGGCGATCTGGGAGTCGCTCGACAAGCCGTACCGCGCCGCACTGGACCAGGGGCTGATCTACACCCGGCTGGGCAACCCGCTGGGCAAGGCCGAGCTCGACGCGCAGTCAACCCGCCCTGCGACCGCGCCGCGGATCCGCTGATGACGCACCCACTCAGCGAACGGATCGCCGCGGTGCTCGACCTGCAGCCCGAAGCGCCCGCCTTCGAGTACGCCGGCCAGTGGTTCTCCTGGTCGCAGCTGGACGTTTCGGCACGGCGCATCGCGGAATTGACCGGTGGCGGCAAGGTCGGGATCCTGCTGCGCAACCGTCCCCCGCAGCTGGCCGCGCTGCTCGGAGTGCTGTTGGCCGGGGGCTGCGTGGTGGTGATCAATCCGTCGCGCGGTGACGAACGCACCCGCGCGGACATCGCCGCGCTCGAGCTGCCGCTGATCATCGGCGAACCGGACGATCTGGCTGCGCTGGTCACGGCGACACCGCACACCGCGACGGTGTCCCTCTCCGACGTGGATGCCGAGCCGCAGGTGACCGCGGCCGCTACGCCCGGCCTGGAAGCCGGCCCGGATTCCGGCCGTCCCGGCGTGGCGGTGTGGATGCTCACCAGCGGGACGACCGGGCCTCCCAAGCGCATCGATCTGAGCTACGACATGTTGGCGCACAGTGTGCTCGGTCCGGCACCGACGGAGCTGCGGAGCGGTGTCGCGATCGTCAACGCCCCGCTGGTGCACATCGGCGGGGTGTTCCGGATCCTGCAGTGCGTCACCGAGGCGAGACCGTTTGTGCTGCTGGACCGCTTCGAGCTGGACCGCTGGGCCGATGCGGTGCGCAAGTATCGACCGCGCGCGGTGTCGCTGGTGCCCGCGGCGCTGCGGATGGTGCTGCACTCGACACTGAGCCGCGAGGATCTGTCCAGCATCCGCGCGGTCACCTCGGGTACCGCGCCGCTGTCGGCCGACGACGCCGACGCGTTCACCGAGAAGTTCGGCATCCCGGTGCTCACCTCCTATGCGGCAACGGAGTTCGGCGGCGGGGTGGCCGGCTGGACACTCGCCGACTACCAGCGGTTCTGGCGTGACAAGCGCGGCAGCGTGGGCCGGGCCAGCCTCGGGGCGCACTTGCGGGTGGTCGGCGACGACGGGTCTCCACTGGGACCCGATGAGCCCGGACTGCTCGAGGTCAAACCGGGACAGCTCGGACCAGACGCGGACTGGATGCGCACCACCGACCTGGCCCGCATCGACGCCGACGGCTTCTTGTGGATCCTGGGCCGGGCGGATCAGGCCATCATTCGCGGTGGATTCAAAGTGATGCCCGATGATGTCCGCGCCGCACTGGAGGCCCACCCGGCGGTCAAAGGCGCTGCTGTCGTGGGGCGTGCGGATGACCGCCTCGGCCAAACCCCGGTCGCCGCGGTCGAACTGCGCACGGGTGCTGCCGCCGACGCCGAGACGCTCGTCGCCTTTCTGAGCACCCGATTGGCGCGCTACGAGATACCGACCGACATCGCGATCGTCGACGCGCTGCCGCGCACGCCCTCGGGCAAGGCCGACCTGGGCGCGGTGCAGGCGCTCATCGGCGCGCAGGGACAGCATGCCCTCTAAAGAGGCAGTCACGCTGCCCGGAATCCTGTGCACTCAAGCCCGTTCGCGTGGCTCCCACGCACTGCTGGTCTGCGACACGGAGCGGATCAGCTACGCCGACGCCGCACAGCGTTCCGCGGGCTTGTCCGGCCGGCTCGTTGCACTCGGGGCCGGCAGAGGCACGCACATCGGCCTGCTGTATCCCAACGGTGCCGCCTTCGTGGTCGGCATGCTGGCCGCGGCCCGCATCGGCGCGGTGGTGGTGCCCTTCCCCACCTTCGCCACCGCGCCGGAGCTGCGCCGCCAATTGGCCCACAGCGATGTGCGGATTCTGCTGGCCGCCACGTCCTACCGGTCCCACGACTATCGGCAGCGGCTTGCCGAGGCACTCCCGGATGCCGATATCGATGACGAGGCAACGCTGTTCAGCGTTCACGCGCCACAGCTGCGGCAGGTGGTGTTCGGCGCCGATGCGGCCGGTGTCGACGGCCCGGTCGCACTGGAAACGCTCGAAAGTGATGTCGACGGCAGCGATCCGCTGGCCATCATCTACACCTCGGGCTCGACCGGCGCTCCCAAAGGGGTGGTGCACACCCACGCCGGCCTGCTCGGTCACCAACGCAATCTCAACGAGATCCGCGGGCTCACCGCGTCCGATGTCCTGTTCTGCAACTCACCGTTCTTCTGGATCGGTGGCTTCGCCTTCGCGCTGCTGGCCAGCATGCTGGCCGGGTCGACGCTGCTGTGCTCCAATGCCAGCGACCCGGAGGCCGCACTGGACCTGCTCGAAGCCGAGAAACCCACTGTCACAAACGGTTTTGTCAGCGGAATTTCCGCGCTGACGCAGCATCCCAGCCTGGCCCGCCGGGACCTGTCCACGCTGCGCCGCGGCAACCTGTACCCGATCATGAACCCGGCGTCGCGTCCCAGCGACCCGGAGCTGCGGCACAACATGCTGGGGCTGACCGAAACCGGCGGCGTGGTGCTGATCAGCGATGACGACACCGACCAGCCCGAACACCGGCGCGGCAGCTTCGGCAGGCCGGCGCCCGGGTTCGAGTGCCGCGTCAAGGCCGGTGAGTTGTTGGTACGCGGACGGTACCTGATGCAGCGTTACCACAAGCGCAGCCGGGAGGAAACCTTCGACGCCGACGGCTGGTTCCACACCGGGGACCTGGTCCGCACCGATGCCGACGGGTTCTACTACTACCTGGGCCGGCGGGACGCGCTGATCAAGACCGCCGGCGCCAATGTGTCACCGGCCGAAGTGGAACGCGCCATCGCGAAGGTGACCGGGGGCGCCGTCGCCCATGTGGTCGGTGTCCCCGACTCCGACCGCGGACAGCTGGTGGGCGCCGTCGTCGTGCAGGGGGATGTGCATCCGGATCTGGAGTCGCTGCCAGAACTGCTGAAGCCGGAGCTGTCGGCCTACAAGATCCCGCGCCGCTTCACCACGCTTCCTGCTGCCGAGATCCCACTGCTGACCAGCGGCAAAGTCGACCGCCTCAGGTTGGCGGAGGTCTTCGATGTCTGACGCCGCGACGATCGACGCCCTGGTCCGATTCCGGGCCGGCTCACACGCGGACAAGCCCGCGGTCATCGATCCGGCCGGCCGGCTCAGCTACGCCGAGCTCGACGCGTCGTCGCGGGAGCTGGCGGCGGTCTTCGTGCAGGCCGGCGTCGGCAAGGGGACCCGGGTCGGGCTGATCATGCCCAACGGCCTCGACTGGGTGCGAACCGCGATCGCGCTGACCCGCATCGGCGCGGTACTGGTTCCGCTGAGCACCCTGCTGACTCCACCGGAGCTGACCGCCCAACTCCGCGTCGCCGCGGTGCAGTTCCTGGTCAGTGTCGAAGAGTTCCGTGGCCGCCGCTACCTCGACGGCCTGGATACGGCTCATGCGCCCCTACCTGCGCTGCAACAGATCTGGGCAACAGACCGATTGGCCGCCGCCGACCCCGCCGAGGCCGGGCCCGCCGGAATCGTCGACGCGCTGGCCGCAAGCGTTGCGCCCAGCGATCCGCTGGTGATCATGTTCACCTCCGGCAGCAGCGGCCCGCCGAAAGGGGTGCTGCATTCGCACGGCAGCGCACTGGGCGCCGTGCGCGCCGGTCTGGCGGCCCGCTGCATCGACACCGACACCCGGCTGTATCTGCCGATGCCGTTCTTCTGGGTCGGCGGTTTCGGCGGCGGCGTGCTGTCGGCGCTGCTGGCCGGGGCAACCCTGGTCACCGAAGAGATCCCCCAGCCCGCGACCACCCTGAAACTGCTGGAATCCGAACAGGTCACGCTGTTTCGCGGCTGGCCGGATCAGGCCGAAACCCTGGCCCGTCATCGCGGGGCCGCCGACCTGTCGGCGCTGCGGCCCGGCAGCCTGGAGGCGCTGCTTGCTCCGGAGTTGCGCTCGCAGCCCGGGGCGCGGGCCAACCTGTTCGGGATGACCGAGTCGTTCGGGCCGTACTGTGGCTACGCCGCCGACACCGACATGCCGCGGTCGGCCTGGGGAAGCTGCGGAAAGCCGTTCGACGGCATGGAGGTTCGGATCGTCGACGCCGACACCGGTGTCCCGGTGCCGGCCGGCACGATCGGCATGATTCAGCTGCGCGGACCGCATATCCTGCGCGGCATCTGCCGGCGCAGCCGCGAAGAGACGTTCACCGTCGACGGCTTCTACCCCACCGGCGATCTGGGCCGCCTCGACGACGACGGGTTCCTGTTCTACCACGGCAGATCCGACGACATGTTCAAGGTCAGCGGCGCCACCGTGTACCCGAGCGAGGTGGAGAAGGCTTTGCGAGCCATCGACGGGGTGGAGGCTGTCTTCGTGACCAACGTGCCCGACGCCGGCCGCGACCGAGTCGGAGCGGTGGTGACCGGCGATGCGCTGGGGGTCGAGCAGTTGCGGGAGCAGGCCCGCGCGCTGCTGAGCCCGTTCAAGGTGCCGACACTGTGGCTGCTGGTCTCAAGTCCCGACGCCGTGCCACGCGGGCCGACCGGCAAGGTCGACAAGCGCCGGCTGCGGGAGATGTTGGCCGAGGCGAATTACCTATAAGTCGAGGAAAGAAACTGATATGCCACGAATCGATCCAGTCAAGCCCAAAGACTTCTCGGAGGAGTTCCGAGCCGCCCTGGCAATGTTGCGACCGCCGAACCCGCGTCATCAGCCACTGCCCACGACGGACCGGCCGAAGGCACTCAACACCCTCGGGACGCTCGCCCATCACCCCGAACTGGCCCGCGCTTATTTCACGTTCAACGGTCACCTGCTGCTGGGTACGACGCTGACTGCGCGGCAACGCGAGATGGTCGTCATGCGAGTGGCCGCGCTGCGCAAGTCCGGTTACGAGTGGTACCAACACCTTTTCATCTCGCGAGACGTCGGCCTGACCGACGAGGAGATCGGACGCATCGCCTACGGCCCCGACGCCCCGCTGTGGAGCGCACTGGAGGCCAACATCTTGCGCGCGGTCGACGAGATCATCCTGGACGGCGGGATCCGCGAAACCACCGTGACAGCGCTCAAAGCCGAGTTCGATACCCGCCAGCTGCTGGATCTGGTCTTCACCGCCGGTGGTTACGACATCCTGGCACGCATGTTCAAGTCGTTCGACGTCGCCATCGACGATGACATTCCCGAGCTGATGAGCCGATACGATCAGCTCTTCACCGAGGAGCGCTGAGCTTCTTCGCCGACTCCACCACGCCGCGCTCGACGAGGTGCTCGAGCATCGGCGCCGCACCGGCCGCCAGATGCTCGGCCATCGCGGCGCGGGCCAGCTCCTCGTCACGCTTGGCCAGGGCCGCCAACACCGCGCGGTGGTGCCTGGTCGACTTGGCCGGCCAGCCCGAGACGGTAGGAAACACCGATTCCGGTGCGTAGCGGGTGATCTGGTACATCAGCTGGGCAAGCTTGGGCGAGTCGGCCGCGACGTTGATGGCGCGGTGGAACTCATGGTTGAGCCGCACCGCGGCCTCTTCGTCGTCGCCGGCATAGGCGGATTCGAGTTGGTCCTGGATGTCTTCGAGCTCACGCAGCTGGTCATCGGTGATGCCGGCCGCCGCCCGCGCGGCGAGTTCACCACCGATATGCGCCTGGACATCGGAGACATCGGTGATGTCACGCTGGGTCACCGGCAGCACCACGAATCCGCGGTGCGGCTGCTGGTCGAGCAACCCTTCGGCGCGCAGCCCGAACAGCGCCTCACGCACCGGGGTCACGCTGACACCCAGCTCGGCCGCCAGTTGGTCCAGCCGCACGTACGCTCCGGCGGCGTAGTCCCCGTTGAAGATCCGCTTACGCACGAAGCGGGCCACATCCTCGGAGAGCTGTGACCGCGCCGGGAATTCCGGGACGCTCACCGGTCAGACCCGGTAGTCGGCGAGCAGCCGCTTGCTGATGATCTGCTTCTGGATCTCGCTGGTGCCCTCACCGATCAGCAGGAACGGGGCGTCACGCATCAACCGTTCGATCTCGTACTCCTTGGAATAGCCGTAGCCGCCGTGTATCCGGAAACTCTGCTGGGTGACCTCCGAGCAGAATTCGCTGGCGAGGTACTTGGCCATCCCCGCGGCGACGTCGTTGCGCTCCCCGGAGTCCTTGAGCCGGGCCGCATTGACCATCATCAAATGTGCCGCTTCGACTTTGGTGGCCATCTCGGCGAGCTCGAAGGCGATCGCCTGGTGCTCGGCGATCGGCTTGCCGAAGGTTTCGCGCTGCTGGGCGTAGCGCACCGCGAGTTCGAACGCCCGGATTCCCACCCCGCACGCCCGGGCCGACACGTTGACCCGGCCGACTTCGATGCCGTCCATCATCTGGAAGAAGCCCTGCCCGGGCGCCCCGCCCAGCACGTCGTCGGCAGCGGCGGCGTACCCGTCGAAAATCAGCTCGGTGGTGTCGATGCCCTTGTAGCCAAGCTTGTCGATCTTGCCCGGGATGATCAGTCCGGGTAGGACTTCGCCGAAGCCGACCGGCTTTTCCACCAGGAACGCGGTCAGGTTGCGGTGCGGTTTGTCGGCCCCCTCGTCGGTGCGCACCAGCACCGCGATCAGGGTGGAACTACCGCCGTTGGTCAGCCACATCTTCTGTCCGCTGATGGTGTATCCGCCGTCTGCCTGTCGGGTGGCGCGGGTGCGGATCGCCGCAACGTCCGAACCCAATTCGGGCTCGGACATCGAGAATGCGCCCCGGGTCTCACCGGTCGCCATCCGCGGCAGGAAACGCTGCTTCTGCTCGTCGGTGCCGTGTTGGCGCAGCATGTAGGCGACGATGAAATGGGTGTTCAGCACGCCGGAGACACTCATCCAGCCGCGAGCCAGCTCTTCGACGCAGAGCGCGTAGGTGAGCAGCGATTCCCCCAGACCGCCGTACTCCTCGGGGATCATCAGGCCGAACAGGCCCATGTCGCGCATCGCGTCGACGATGGTCTGCGGGTAGCTGTCGGTGCGCTCCAGCTCGGCCGCCGCCGGAATGACGTCCTTGTCCACGAAACGGCGGACGGTGTCGAGGATCTCGGTCTGGAACTCGGTGAGCCCCAGGGTCTGGGCGAGCTTGGTCACCGCGCACCTACCCTTTCAAAGATTGCGGCCAATCCCTGGCCGCCGCCGATGCACATGGTCTCCAGCCCGTAGCGGGCACCGCGGCGGTTGAGCTCGCGGGCCAGCGTGGCCAGCATCCGCCCGCCGGTGGCGCCGACCGGATGCCCCAGCGAGATCCCCGAACCGTGCACGTTGGTGCGTTCGCGATCCGCGGCACCGAATTTCCACTCGGCCATCACCGCTAGAGCCTGGGCGGCGAAGGCCTCGTTGAGTTCGATCAGGTCGATGTCGGCCAGCCGAAGCCCGGCCTTCTGCAGAGCGACATCGGTCGCCGGCACCGGGCCGATTCCCATGACGTTGGGCGGGACTCCGGCAACACCCCACGACACCAGCCGAACCAGCGGCGTCAAGCCCAGCTGCTCGGCCTTCTCCGGCGTGGTCACCACGCACATCGACGCGGCGTCGTTCTGGCCGCTGGAATTGCCCGCGGTGACGGTGGCCTCCGGGTCACTTTTGCCCAGAACGGGTTTCAGTTTGCTCAGGGACTCCACCGAGGTGTCGGCCCGCGGGTGCTCATCGGTGTCGATGTGTTCCTCACCGGCGCGGGCGCGCACGGTGACACCGATGATCTCCTCGGCGAGCACACCGGACTGCTGAGCCGCCACCGCACGCCGGTGCGAGGTCACGGCCAGCTCGTCCTGTTCGGCGCGGGAGATGCCGTATTCGCGGCGCAAATTCTCGGCGGTCTCCAGCATGCCGCCGGGTACCGGGTAGTGCCGGCCGCCGGCGGTCGTGCGGCCGCGGGCCAGTCCGTCGTGCACCCGGACGCCACCGCGGGCCCCGCCCCAGCGCATATCGGTGGAGTAGAACGCCACGTTGCTCATGCTCTCGGCGCCGCCGGCGATCACCACCTCGCAGTCGCCGCTGCCGACCTGCAGGCAGGCCTGCAGCACCGCTTGCAGTCCCGAGCCGCAGCGGCGGTCGACCTGCATCCCCGGAACCGTCACCGGCAGACCGGAATCCAACGCGATCACCCGCCCGATGGCCGGCGCCTCACTGCTGGGATAGCAATGCCCCAGCACCACGTCGTCGATGGCCTCGGCGGCCAGTCCGGTGCGGTTCAGCAGGCCTTTCAGCGCGGCGACGCCGAGCTCGACGGCGGTCAACGACTTGAACATCCCGCCGTAGCGGCCGATCGGGGTGCGGACCGGCTCGCAGATCACCGCCTCGCGGGCGCTCATAGGTGCCTGCCGCCGGTCACCTCGAGCACCGTGCCGGTCATATACGAGGAGAGGTCGGAAGCCAGGAACAGTGCGACGCTCGCGACCTCGTCGGGCTCACCGGCCCGGCCCAACGGAACCTCGGCCACCTTGGAGTCCCAAATACGCTGCGGCATCGCCTCGGTCATCGCCGAGCGGATCAGGCCCGGCTGGATCGCGTTCACCCGCACCCCCAGGTACGCCAGTTCCTTGCTGGCGGCCTTGGTCATGCCGACGATGCCGGCCTTGGCCGCCGAGTAATTCGTCTGCCCGACCATGCCGACCTTGCCGGAGATCGAGGACATGTTGACGATGGCGCCGCGCTTCTGCTCGCGCATGATCGCCGCCGCCGCACGCAGTCCGTTCCAAGTGCCCTTGAGGTGCACGGAGATGACCTGGTCGAACTGCTCCTCGGTCATCTTGCGCATGGTGGCGTCGCGGGTGATACCGGCGTTGTTCACCATGATGTCCAGCCCGCCGAATGTCTCCACAGCGGCCGCGACCAAGGCGTCGACCTCGGCGGAACTGGTGACATCGCAGCGGACCGCCCGGGCCACCTCGGATCCGCCCAACTGTGCTGCGGCCTCCTCGGTGGCCGCCAGGTTCACATCGCCGAGCACCACCCGGGCGCCTTCGGCGATGAATCGCTGCGCGATGGCGAGACCCAGACCCTGGGCGCCGCCGGTGATGACCGCCGTTTGACCGGTCAGCAAGGACACTGCATCACCTGCCTTCTCCGAGATGTTTGCGTCATCATATTTCATATATGATCTTCGTCGGTAGCCGGTCGTTCCCGTGTCGGACGTAAGGAGAAGCGGCGTCAATGAGTGAAGTCAGCGACGAGGATTTCGCCGAGATCCTGTCCCAGACCCGCCGATTCGTCCGCAGCTCCGTTGTCCCGCGCGAGGCCGAGATCCTCGCCGACGACCGGGTTCCCGACGACCTGCGCGAGCAAGCCAAGGCGATGGGCCTGTTCGGCTACGCCATCCCGCAACAGTGGGGCGGGCTGGGCCTGGACCTGCGCCAGGACGTCGAACTGGCCATGGAGTTGGGCTACACGTCGCTGGCGGTGCGCTCGATGTTCGGCACCAACAACGGGATCGCCGGTCAGGTACTGGTCGGGTTCGGCACCGAGGAACAGAAATCCCGGTGGCTGGCGCCCATCGCCTCCGGTGAGGTCGTCGCCTCCTTCGCCCTCACCGAGCCCGGCGCCGGCTCCAACCCGGCCGGGCTGCTGACCAAGGCGCTCCGCGACGGTTCGGACTGGCTGATCACCGGGCAGAAGCGGTTTATCACCAACGCCCCGACGGCAGATCTGTTCATCGTCTTCGCCCGCACCCGTCCGGCCGACGACCAGGGCGCCGGTATCGCGGTCTTTCTGGTGCCTGCCGACGCCCCCGGTGTCGTGGTAAGCCCCAAGGACGCCAAGATGGGTCAGGAAGGCGCCTGGACCGCCGATGTCGGCTTCACCGACGTGCGGGTCCCCGACGCGGCGCTGGTCGGCGGCAGCGAAGATCTCGGCTACCGGGCGGCGCTGACATCGCTGGCGCGCGGCCGGGTGCACATCGCCGCACTGGCGGTCGGTGCCGCCCAGCGTGCCCTCGACGAATCGGTGGCCTACGCCGCCACGGCCACCCAGGGCGGTACCCCGATCGGCAATTTCCAACTCGTGCAGGCGATGCTCGCCGACCAGCAAACCGGTGTGCTGGCCGGTCGGGCCATGGTTCGGGACGCGGCGCGCATGTGGGTCACCGATGAGGACCGGCGGATCGCCCCGTCGGCGGCCAAACTGTTCTGCACCGAGATGGCCGGCAAGGTCGCCGATCTGGCGGTGCAGATCCACGGCGGCTCCGGCTACATGCGTGGGGTACCGGTCGAACGCATCTACCGCGACGTCCGGCTGCTGCGGCTCTATGAGGGCACCAGCGAGATCCAGCGCCTGATCATCGGTTCGGGCCTGGTCAAAGCCGCGCAACGACAAGCGTGAATCACCAACGGAGGGAACAGCAATGACGGGACGATTGGCCGACAAGGTCGCGTTCATCACCGGCGCGGCACGCGGGCAGGGGCGTGCGCATGCGGTGCGGATGGCCGCCGAGGGCGCCGACATCATCGCGATCGACGTGGCCGGCAAGCTCCCGGACTGTGTGCCCTACAACCCGGCGAGCCCGGAGGACCTGGCCGAAACAGTGCGCCTGGTGCAGGCCACCGGTCGGCGCATCGTGTCCGCCGTGGTCGACACCCGCGACTACGACGGGTTGCGCGAGGCCGTCGCCGACGGGGTCGCCACCCTGGGGCGGCTGGACGTCATCGTCGCCAACGCCGGTGTCGCGGCCCCGCAGGCCTGGGATGCGATCACCCCGGAGAACTTTCGCGATGTGCTGGACATCAATGTGACGGGCACCTGGAACACCGTGATGGCCGGTGCGCAGCACATCATCGACGGGGGCCGCGGCGGCTCGATCGTCTTGATCAGCTCGGCGGCCGGGATCAAGATGCAGCCGTTCATGGTGCACTACACCGCCAGCAAGCATGCTGTTACCGGGATGGCCCGCGCCTTCGCCGCCGAACTGGGTAAGCACGGGATCCGGGTCAACAGCGTGCATCCCGGCCCGGTCAACACCGACATGGGCACCGGCGACATGGTCAGCGCACTGGGTCAGGCCATGGAAACCAACCCGCAGTTGTCGCACATGCTCACGCCGTTTCTGCCCATCTGGGTGGCCGAACCGGAGGACATCGCCGGCACGGTGTGTTGGCTGGCTGGCGACGACTCGCGCAATGTCACCGCCGCCGCGGTTCCGGTGGACCAGGGCTGCACCCAGTACTGAGGCAGTCATGGAACGGTTCTGCGCAGCCCTGTCCGCGGGCCTGAACAGCTACGGCGCAGCACCGTGCATCGAGTTCGAGCGAACCTGGTACTCGGGCAACGACATCACCGGCTACCTCGCGTCGGTCGAAAACCTGTTGGCCGAGGCCGGAATCGCTGCCGGCGAGCCGGTCGGTGTCGTGGTGCGCAACCGGGTTCCGCATGCCGCGGTGATCCTGGGGTTCATCGCCGCCGGACGCCCGGTCACGATGATCTACTCCTACCAATCGGCCGAATCCATCGCCCGCGACATCACCGCGCTGCGCCTGTCGGCGATCCTGGCCGACCGGCAGGACTGGACCGCACCGGTGCGCCGGGCCGCCGAGCAGATCGGGGCCGCGGGACTGGCCTTGATCCCGCGGCCGCTCGCCGTGCAGACCGTCATGCCACGCGCCAGCGAGATCCGGCCCGAGCCCGCACTCGCGGCCGGGCTGCACATCCTGACCAGCGGCACCACCGGAGCGCCCAAGCGGGTAGCCATACCGATGTCGGCGCTGCAGCACACGGTGCTGACCATGACCGTGGGCCAATCTCCCTCGCCCGACGATCCGCCCGAACTGGTGTATTGGCCGTTCGGCAGCATTGGCGTCTGTCAACTGCTGGTCGGCCCCTACCTCGGCAAGCGGGTGGTGCTGCTGGAGAAGTTCACCGTCGACGAGTGGGTGCGGGCGGTGAAGACCTACCGGATCAGGCGCACCGGCGTCCAGCCGGCAATGCTGCGAATGCTGCTCGACGCCGACGTCGCCGAAGCAGACCTTGCCTCGCTGGAGTATCTGCCTGGCGGCTCCGGACCGCTGGAGCCGGCGCTACGCGAGGAGTTCGAACGCCGCTACCGAATACCACTGTTGTGGGCTTACGGCGCAACGGAATTCGCGGGATCGGTATGCGCCTGGACCCCGGAGCTGTTTCGACGCTACCGCGATACCAAGGCGGCCAGTTCCGGCAAGCCGCTGCCGGGCGTGCAGGTTCGCATCGTCGACGCGGACACCGGCGCGGCGCTGCCGATCGGTGAGCGCGGGGTTCTGGAGGCCCGGGTGGAGGTGCTCGGCCCGGAGTGGATCCGCACCACCGATCTGGCGTCGGTGGATTCCGACGGGTTCGTCACGCTGCACGGCAGAGCCGACGGTGCGATCAACCGCGGTGGTTTCAAGATCCTGCCGGAGACGGTGCGCGCGGTGTTGGTCTCACATCCGGCCGTTCGCGACGCCTGCGTGGTCGGCATCCCCGACCGGCGGCTGGGCCAAGTTCCAGCGGCTGCAGTCGAACTGCGGCACGGTGGCGCCACCCCCTCGGCCGAGGAGCTGATGACGCTGGTCCGCGACGCACTGCCCAGCCATCATGTGCCGGTGGCGATCGTCGTCGTCGAACAACTGCCGCGCAATGCCGCGCTCAAAGTGCGGCCCGCCGATGTCGCCGCGCTGTTCGACGCGCGACGGTCATGAGTGCGGCCCGAGCCTGAGCGGTAGCGCGGGCAGCGCGCACGTCGCCGACGGCCAGGTGATCTCTGGTACGAAACCCGGCACGAGCCCGAAATCGGGAATGCGGGCCAGCCATTCCGAGACCACGAGCCTAAGCTCCATACGAGCGAGGTGTGAGCCCAGACAGCGGTGTGGCCCGCCGCCGAACCCCCAGTGTTTGTGCACCTTTCCATCGAGGATGAGTTCATTCCCGGAAAACTCGTCGCTGCCGTCTCGATTGATCGCACCGAGGCAGAGGCGGACCTGGGCGCCCGCGGGAATCTCAACGCCGGCGATGGTGACCGCGCGTGTCGTCGCTCTCCCGACGACGGGTGCCGCAGGTTCGAGGCGGATCATCTCCTCCACGAAGACCGCGACACCGCCGGGATCGTCGCGCAATTCCGTACGCAACCCGGGTCGGCGGGCCAGTTCCAGCATCGTCATACCGATCATTGCGGTGACGGTGTCCAGCCCGGCCAGCACGAACACCAGGGACAGTCCGATGGCCTCGTCGTCGTCGAGCGGGTCTGCGCCGCGCAATAGTTCCGAGAGAATGCCGGGACGCGGTTCCTTGCGTTGTCGCGCAACCGCTTCCGTGAGGTAGCCGAACAGCTCAACCGTCGGGGTCAGATCCACGCTAGCGGGGTCGTCGGTCAGACCCAACGCGATGATCGCGTCCTTCCAGGCGACCAGGCAGTCCCGATCCTCCAGTGGCAAACCGAACAGCGTGAGGAACACCTGCGAGGGGTAGGGGGTGGCCAATTCGGCCATCACCTCACACCGATCGTGCTCGGCGATCTCGGCGATGATCTCGGCGGCCTGCGACTGCAGCGACGGCAGCAGGGCCATCAGGGTCTGGGGGCTGAAGTAGCGATGCAGCAGCTGCCGGTACCGGGTGTGGTCGGGCGGGTCGAACCCCAATGGCACCAGCGGAACCGGGCTGATCATGTCGTCGTAGGGGATCCTCGAGGAGAAGACCTCCCAGTTACGCAGCGCGGCAAGCACATCATCACGTCGGGTGAGGTAGTACGCGCCCTCGCCGTACACCACGGGCCCGAGATCATGCAGCGCCGCCCACCCTTTACCACGATCATGGGCCATCGGCAGGTCGGCGTAGGCGAAGTGCGGCAGTGCCGGCGCTACATGCATATCGGTCATGACCGCGCCGGACTGCACGGCTGGGCCGATCCCGGGTCCAGATGCAGCACCTGGCCGGGCGGCGCGGCGCAGACCGCAGAAACGGTGTTGTCGGCGAGATGCCGGATACCGCCCCGCCCGACATCGCCAGTCCTCCGCTGCATAACCCGTAGCTTGTCCGGCACCTCAACCACCCTGCTGTTGTGCGGCTTGCTGTCTGGCCAGCCGGGCCTCGTAGCGGTCGACCAGTTCCCGGAAGCCGAGCCGGTCATACTGCGGGACGGGCTGAATCCCCCAGATGTCCTTGGCGGTGTCCTTGCCCTCAGCCCCCTCGGGAGGTCCGAGCGGCGGGTAAGGGTACTTGCACTCGAGGGTGTCGTCGGAGTAGCGCACCTTGAGCAACTCGCTACAGATCTGGGTGAGGCTCAGCGTCGGGTAACCGTAGTAGACCGCCATGAACGGCAAGGTGAAAGCGCCTTCGATGACGAGCGCGACCAGACACACCAAGGTGGCGCGCTTGATCCAGGTGTGCATACGGGCGTAGTAGGGCGTGGTGCCCGGGGGCAAGTCTTCGGCGGCAGGGGTTTCCATCGTGGCGCTCCTTGGTCAGTCGGTGAAGATTTCGCGATTCACCGTGTGCAGATACGGAATGGCGAGGAAGGGGGTGATGTAGAAGATGTCGTAGAGCCACCAGCCGATAACGGGGAAGATCACCCCGGCGAACCGCACGTCGGCGAACATAGTCATGTTGAACACGTAGAGAATCCAGATCAGGACGCCCATCCAGCAGGTGACGATCATCCATTGGTGGCCCCAGCGCTTCATCTGCAAGAAGCCGATCGCCGCGGCGCAGCGCATCGCGAACACCGTGAGGATCATGCCGAAGACCATGGATTTCTCCCCGGGCCCGGCAGCACCGCCGACCCACAGTTCGTTGTAGTGCCAGAAATAGCCGGCATCGAACATGTGACCCCAGCCGATCATCAGCACCCGGTTGATCAGGGTGTGGTTGGCGACCAGATCCAGCGACCAGCCCAGGCTGTTGAGCATGCCGTCGATCAGTACCAGGTAACCGATCAGGGTGACGATCATGGGCCGCACCGACAGGCCCGCCCGCTGGGCCTCGCGCTGCAACCACACCCCGCGCATGAAGATCGGGAAGCCGATCAACCCCGGCGCCCACATACCCATGAGCGCCGCTCCGACGATCATCCATTTGTCGGCCTGCCACTGGGCGAGACGGGACTGCTCCTGATGCTCGTGCAGACCGACCGGCGAATTAGCGGTGGTCACAAGTACCACCAACCCCGTTCGAACGACATGTACAGCTGGATCAGGAACATCGTGAGCAGGTAGCCGTAGATGACGATCTGGAAGACGATCAGGGCCCGCTTGCGTTTCCGCTCTCTCTGGTCGGCCATTTCGGATTTCCTTTCTAAAGCTTGTCGGCGTCGAGCAGAACTGCGGCCGCGATTTCGCGCAGCCCTTCACTGATGGCCCCATCGGTGCTCAGCGGCGCAAGGATGCATGCTTCGGCCGCCTCCAGTTCGCCGGCGCCGGCCGCGATGAGCTGCGCCGCGGTGACCAGGGCCCGGGTCGAGGGCGGCTCGAAGTGGAACGCCTCGTCGGCGGTGCGGATGGCGATAGCGCACTGCACGAGTCGCTGCGCGGCGGCGAGCTCGATGCCCGTCTCCGCGACCACGGCCTGCGCCTCCCGTTCGGGGGGAAGGTAGGTCATCGGCAAGGTGGCGAAGCGCTGCCGGAATGACGGTTTGAGCTCTTTCAACGAACTCCGGTACGCCGGGTTGTAGGAGCACACGAGCATGAAATCGTCTGGCGCCCGGATCACTTCGTCGGCGCGGTCCAGATACAGGGTGCGCCGATGATCGGTGAGCGAGTGCAGAATCGCCAGTGAGTCATGACGCGCCTCGACCACTTCGTCGAGGTAGCAGATGGCACCGGTTTTGACCGCCCTGGTCAGTGGTCCGTCGATCCAGGTGACGTCACCGCCGGTCACCATGAAGCGTCCGACGAGATCTGAGCTGGTCAGGTCATCATGGCAGCTGATGGTGACGACGGGCCGCCCCAGCAGCGATCCCATATGCTCGACGAACCGGGTCTTACCGCAGCCGGTAGGACCGGTCAGCATCACCGGAGTCTTCCGAGTGAAGGCCAGCTCGAAGAGTCGGACCTCGTTTCCGTTCGAATAGTATGTGTCGCTACTCATGTGACTCCTCCCCTATGTACTGATCAGTTCGCGGTGCACGCTTGCCAGTACGCGCGGCAGTTCTTCCACCCGGCTGATCCGTTGCGAGCGTTTGGGTCCGAAAACCTCGGGCAACGGGTCGACGCGTGTCGGTCCGACGCCCACGTAGTAGACCGACACACCGGCGTCGTTGGCCTCCTCCACCGCATGTGCGGCGTCCTCCCAGGCGTACCTACCCTCATAGCCTTCGTCGGAGATCATCCCGTCGCCGATGATGATGAGTAGTCGGCGCTCGGAGGGCTGGTCCAGCAGTCGGCTGGTCAGATGCCGGATCGGGGCGCCGAGACGGGTGTAACCACCAGTGCACAACCCCAGACCGCTCGGCGGGACGAAGCGGGCTTCTGGAAAGTCCTTCAGACAACGCACTTCCACCCGGTGCCTGGTGTTGCCGGTGAACACGAAGATCCCGTGCCGCTCCCGCGCGTGGGTCATTGCGCGGGACAACGCATCTGCGCAGGCCAGCTCGAGCCGGAACACCCGTCCCCCGTGTACCCCCAGTGAAGAGCTGCCGTCGAGCAGCAGCGCGGTGCTGACATCGCGGTTACAGGGCAACAGCTCGCGGAACAATCGAGGTTCGCCGGCCTCCCCGGTGCGCAGGTCGACGTAATGGCGGACGTACTGGTCGATATCGAGATCCGACCCGTCTTCGAGCCGGTTCACCATCGCGCGATGGGTGTTCTCCTGGAACCATTTGCGCAGGTCAGCCGAGGCCGTGGTGGGGGCACCGACTCGTCGGTCACGCGCGAGCTCCACAACGGCCACGTGGCCGGGCATCAGGCGTTGGGTCCAGGAGTTCCACTCCGGATACGGGATTCCCGGACGGTGCTCAGGGGTGACATCGGTGTCGTTGTCCTGCGGCCGGCTCGGGGGAGGCAGGTTCGGATTGCGAACCCCACCGTCACCGCCGACGGGCACCGAATAGGGTCGCGGCATCCGTGTTTGCGTCGTGGTCCAGGGCATCCTGCCGAACTGCCGCCGCAGTCTGTCGGTCAGCCCGGTGGGCGCTGTATAGATCGCCGGCAGCTGGCCCAGCAGCGGGTCGAGCTCTGCCGGATCCGATCCCCGGGCCATCGCGATGGCCCGGCCGATCATGTCCCGCGCCTCGAGCTGCGGGTCTGCCGGTACGAGTTCGGGTAGCAGACGGCCGAACTCGGACATCAGGCCCGGCCACCGCGACGCGATCCAGCCCAGAGCGACGCCGGCTTCCACGACGGTCAGCGCCCGCAGTTCGCGTGTCGACAGTTCGTTGATTCGGTACTGACCCAGCCGGTCCTTCGACGATGCGCATTGCAAGGCGATACCGCAGGTCAACGATCGGCGGGTCCAGTGGGCCCGCAATACCGGGTAGGGCACGTGCACGTGACTGCGCGATGCGCTGAGGCTGAATCCGCGGTGGTCGCCGGTGACCAGCCGCACACCGGCGCGGTTCTCCTCGCTCAGGGCGACCGCGGTGACCGAGCAGCTGCGTTCCAACGCCATGGCGGCCGTCTGGTCGAGGTCAGTCATGAACCGTCGCTCCCGGGCAGTGGCGCGCCGGCCTCAGAACGTGCCGATGTTGGAGAACATCCAATACCAGAACCAGATGACCAGACCGGTGCCGCCCCACGCCGCGACGTAACGCAGAATCTCCCAGACGTAGTCCATGGTCGGACCTCCTTGTTGACGGGTTCGGGCCACGCCCTGCGGCGCAGGACAGCTTGTTACGCACGCTGTTTCGTTGGCCACCGCGACACCGCCCGACGACCGCGATGGCCCGCGTGTGGCGTCGGCGGGTGCCGCACCGGACCTGGCGCACCTGTGGGGTCATGGTGCACTGTTTCTAACCCATTGACTGACTTCAGTCAATAGAACGGTTGTGGTGGAAGTCGACCCGACCCGAAAATCCACCGCCCGGGACGGGTTCAATCGGTGAAAATCTCGCGGTTCACCGTGTGCAGATACGGGATCGCGAGGAACGGGGTGATGTAGAAGATGTCGTAGAGCCACCAGCCGACGACCGGGAGGATCACCCCGGCGAACCGCACGTCGGCGAACATCGTCATGTTGAACACGTACAACACCCAGATCACCACGCCCATCCAGCAGGTGACGACCATCCACTGGTGACCCCAGCGCTTCATCTGCAGGAACCCGATCCCGGCCGCGATCCGCATGGTGAAGACGGTGAGGATCATGCCCGCTTCCATGGCCTTTTCGCCGGGACCGGCAGCGCCACCCACCCAGAGTTCATTGAAATGCCAGAAGTATCCGGCGTCGAACATGTGGCCCCAGCCGCTGAGCAGCACCCGGGCCAGCAAGGTGTGACTACCGATCAGGTCGAGAGCCCACCCCACGGTGTTGATCGCCGCGTCGACAATGACCAGGTATCCCAGCAGGGTCACCAGCATCGGCCGCACCGACATGCCGTTCCGCTGCGCCTGCCGTAGTAGCCACACGCCCCGGAGGAACAACGGCAGGCCGAAAATGCCCAGTGCCGCAGTGCCTATCAGGATGCTTCCACTGATCAACCATTTGTCCGCCTGACGCTGAGCTAGGCGAGACGCTTCCATATGCTCATCGACCGGCGGTGCACTGCGCATGCTGACTGACTCTAGTCATGTAATATCGCCGACGACAAGCATTGATCAGGCGAGCACGGCCATGCTGTGCATGGTGCGTTTCGCCAGATCTTCGAGCAACTCGTGACGCATCGGATCGTTGGTGGTGATCGCCAGTGCGTAGATGCCGAGCAAGAAGAACACCGCGCTGTTGATCGGCCGGACCTCCGGATCCACCTCCCCCTCGGCCTGGGCCTGCTCGATGCGCTTGCCCAACAGCAGCACCAGGGCGTGGTCACTACCGCCCTCGGCGGCCGGGCGGGTCTGGGAGAAGTGCAGCGCCAGGAAATCCTTGAACAGCACCTCGCCGAGGCGGCGTTCCAGCCCCAACACCAGTCGCACCGCCTCGGTCAGGGCGGATTCCAGGTCATGTCCCTTGTCCAGGTACCGGCCGAAATGCTTTGCCATCCGGTCCTCTTCGCGCTTCTCGAGTTCCAGCAGCACGTGTTCCTTGGTGGGGAAATGAAAGAAGAACGTGCCGTGCGCGACACCGGCGGCGGCCACGATCGCGCCCACGTCCGCCTGGGCCATCCCGGTCCGCTTGAACTCGGCGGTCGCCGCACCCAGCAGTCGCTCCCGCGTCTGCAGCCGCTTGGTTTCGCGCGCCGACATCTTCTCCGTCTTATCCACCACGGCCAAGACAGTATCGTCTCGACGCCAGCACCCGCACTAGATGACTTAGGTCATCGTCGCGGTCTCCTGCGAGGACGCGGCGATCAGGGCGCGGATGTTGGTCTTGCAGCGCCCGCACACCGTGCCCGCACCGGTGCACTCACCGACCTGCTTGGTGGTCGAGGCGCCGGCCTCGACGGCGTCGATCACCTGCTGGCTGGTCACCCCGACACACAGGCAGACGTACATGACGCCTCACGCCCCGGACTCGGTCTCCAGTCGCGCCTTGTCCACCTTGCCGGTGGCGTTCAGCGGCAAGCGGTCCACGAACGACACGTACCGCGGGGCCTTGAAGCCGGCCATCCGGTCCCGGCTCCACGTGATCAGATCCGATTCCGAAATCTGCCCGTGGGAGGCCTCTTTCACCACGAACGCCTTGCCGACCTGGCCGAGGCGCTCATCGGGCACGCCGATCACCGCGACCTGTGCCACGGCGGGATGCTCCCGCAGGAAGCCCTCGATCTCGGCGGGATAGGCGTTGAAGCCGCCGACGATGAACATGTCCTTCTTGCGTCCGACGATCCGCAACCGGCCGGCATCGTCGATCGTCCCGGCGTCGCCGGTGTGCAGCCAGCCCTGCGCGTCGATCGCCTCGGCGGTCGCCTGCGGGTCGTCGAGGTAGCCGGCCATCACGTTGTAGCCCCGGACCAGAACCTCGCCGTCATCGGCGATCCGCAACTCGACGTCCTCGCAGGCCACGCCGGCCGTGGTCGCAATGTCCTCGAATGAGTCGCCGCGGCGCGAGGCCGTCACCGTACCGGCTTCGGTGAGCCCATATCCGGTCATGATGGACTGGAACGGCAATTCGCTGCGGATCCGCCGGATCAGATCCACCGGGATATCGGCGGCGCCGGTGACCGCGGCGCGCAGCGACGACAGGTCACGCCCGGAGGCCGCGTCCAGTAGCGACTGATACAGCGTCGGCGGCCCCGGCAGCATGGAGATCCGTTCGGTCTCAATGAGTTCCAGCACGGCATCGACGTCGAATACCCTGACCGGGAACATGGTGGCCCCGCGGATGCAGGCAGCGATGCAGCCCGCTTTGTAGCCGAAGGTGTGGAAGAAGGGATTGACCATCAGATAGCGGTCGCCCTGACGAAGGTCGGCCAGGTCGCACCATTCGGCGTAGAGCCGCAGATTCTGCTGATGGCTCATCATCACGCCCTTGGGCCGGCCGGTCGTGCCCGAGGTGAAGATGATGTCGGCGATGTCGTCACCGTCGACCGCGCGCTGCGTCGGCGAACCGGCACTCAGGAAGTCCGACTTGAGGTCGATCACCGGGACGCCGGGCGGTGCGGTGAAATCCAAACCCAGGAAACCCTTTTCGATCAGGACCAGCTTGGCGCCGCTGCGGCGGATGACGTCGTCGGCTTCGGCCGCCTTGAACCGGGTGTTGACCGGGACCAGCACGCCGCCGGCGGTCAGCAGCCCGAAAGCGGCGATGATCCACTCCGCTGAGTTGGGCGCCCAGATCGCCGCCCGATCGCCCTTCTCGATCCCGGCGCCGGCGAATGCTCCTGCGGCGCAACGAACCCGTTCCGCCAGCTCGGCGAACGTGAGCCGTAACGAACCGTCGGCGATCGCTTCGGCATCCCCGAAGCGATCGCCGACGCTCAAGACCATCTCGGGAATGGTCTGCCAGCGGGGCACCTCTAAACGGTGACGAGGCGACCGAGGTTACCGCCCATGATCTTGGCCTGGTCCTCGACGGAAAGGTGCGACAGCGCCGTCACGTAGTGGGTCGGCTCGGCCAAGCCCTCCGGGTGCGGCCAGTCGGAGCCGTAGAGCACCTGGTCCACGCCGATCAGGTTGATCAGGTCGTCGATGCCCTCTTCGTAGAACGGGCTGACGTAGATGCGGTTCTTGATCTCTTCCATCGGGTTGCCCAGGAAGGCTTCGGGAGCCTTCTTGTACACCTCGGCCATGGACTCCATCAGCGGGAACATCCACTTGGAGCCGGCCTCGACGATGCCCACCTTGAGCTTCGGGTGGCGGAACAGCGCGCCGTGGATCACCCAGGACGCCACCGCGTCCTGGATCGGGCGCCACTCATTGAGGATCTGCATGGCGTTGGTCTGGAACGGCAGCATCTCCTGCGCGGCGCCGTCCCACTCGGAGGTGTAGCGGGAGTAGCCGCTGTCCGACGAGTGCATCCCGACGAAGACGTCGTATTCGACGCACTTCTCCCAGAACGGGTCGAACTCGGGCAGCGCGAAGGACCGCGGCCCGCGGAAGCCGGGCACCGGGGCCGGGCGGATCAGGATGGCGCGAGCGCCACGCTTGACAACCCAGTCCAGTTCTTCGATGGCCTTCTCGACGATCGGCAGGGTGATCACCGGCGTGGTGAAGATCCGGCCCTTGTAGTTGAAGCCCCACACCTCGTCGAGCCACTGGTTGAGCGAGTGGATGATGACGTGGATGGCGACCGGGTCGTCGCGCAGCCGCTCCTCGATCAGGCTGGCCAGCGTCGGGAACATCAGCGAGCGGTCGACGCCGAGCTCGTCCATCAGCTCCAGACGCGCCCCCGGCTCGAAGAACGCCGGAATCGACTTCATCGGCTCACCGAACAGCTCCCGCTTGGTCTTGCCGTCGGGGTTGCCGAACTTGAAGTACTCCTCCCAGGCGCCCGGCTTGGCCACCACGGAGAACGTCGGGTTGGGGATGTACTCGCTGATCTGACCGCGGATGGCGATCTTGGTACGCCCGTTGATCTCGACGTACTGGACGATGTCCTTGTACTCCTTGGGCAAGTACTTGGTCATCGCCTCCGGCGGCTCGTAGAGGTGGTTGTCGGCGTCGAACAGCGGGAAAGGAATCTCGACGCGGTGTGACAGTTGACCCATGAAATGCTCCTTTTCGGCTCGTGAGAATCATATTCTCACAATGGTGTCGGTGCAACCTCGCCGGCGAGCTGCTGGCGCACCACGTACTTCTGCACCTTGCCGCTGGCGGTACGCGGAAAGTCGTCGACCTCGTGCAGCTGCTCCGGCCACTTCTGGCGAGCCACGCCGAGGCCTTCGAAATGGGCCTGCAGTTCCGGCATCGTCGGTAACGCACACCCGGGCTTGAGGCGCACGACCGCCGCCGCCCGCTCCCCCAGGCGGGCGTCGGGCACCGCCACCACCACAGCCTCGGTGACGGCGGGCAGCGCCAACAAAACCTCTTCGACCTCGACGGCGCTGATGTTCTCGCCGCCGCGGATGATGACATCGGCCTTGCGGTCGGTGATGGTCAGATAGCCGTCGGCATCGAGCACCCCGACGTCCCCGGTGTGGTACCAGCCGTCGGCGTCGAAGGCCGCTTCGGTCAAGGCGTCGTCGGTATAGCCGAGGCACAGGTCGGGCCCGCGGCTCAGGATCTCCCCGTCGGGGGCCAGCCGGATCTCCACGCCGGGCCGCGCATTGCCGTCGGTGAACAGTCGCTTGTCCTCGGCAGCGCTGGGGGTGGAGCCGGTGATCGACGGGTGTTCGGTGCTGCCGTAAGACCGGTACACGAAGATGCCCAGATCCGCGAGCCGGCGGGTGACCGCCGCGGGCACCGTCGACCCACCCAGGCCGACGTGGCGGATGTGCCGTAGGTGTTCGGGAGCGAAATCCGGATGGTCGAGCAGGCTGGTGACGAAATACGGTGGCCCGCCGCCGATCGACACGCCCTGCTCGGCCATCAACGCCAGCGCCTTCGCGGGATCCCAGACGTCAGCGAGGTCGATCGGCGTGCCCTCCAGCACCGGGATCAAAAACGCCCCGATCATCCCGATGAAGTGCCCGACCGGGGTTGCGGTCAGTTGCCGGCCGCGGTCCTTGGGGTAGTTGGCGAGCAGCTGGCGCGTCTCGAAGCACAACGTCTGGTGACTGTGGATGACGCCCTTGGGGTTTCGCGTGGTTCCGGAGGTGAAGGCGATCAGCGCCGGTGCGCCGGGGTCGGTGGCAAGTACGCCGGGCATCGGCTCGGCGGCCAGCAGGTCCTCGAAGTTCTGTGCGGCACCGCTCCCGCCCACCACGCTCGCACCGCTCCCGCCCACCACCCCGACGATCGGGACATCCGCCACAAGTTCGGGTGCAAACGTCATCCGCCCGAACTTCTCGGCGGTGATGAATACCCGCGGCTTGCTGGCGGACAGGATGTAGCCCAGCTCTTTGGCCCCGTAGAAGTGCACGACCGGCACCACGACCGCCCCCAGGAACGCCGCGGCCCAGAAGGTTGCGGCGGCCTCCATCCAGTTGGGCAGTTGGAACGCCACCACGTCGCCGGGACCGACACCGCGGGCGGAGAGCCCGGCCGCGAGCCGGCGCGCGGTCTGCTCGACATCGCCGAAGCTGCCCCGCCATGGGCGGACCTCGGAGTGCACCTCGAAGCGGCAGTCCGCCGCCTCGGACAAGCACTGTGTGAGCAGGTCACCGAGGGTCTCGTGGGTCCACCACCCGTTGGCTTCGTAGTGCCGCGCCAGGTCGTCCGGAATCTTTCGCATGACGCCCGTGATGTTATTCTCCTAATCCGAGAATGCCAATATCTTCATTGGAGAGTCATGGTTGATGTCGAGTTGGATGAAGGATTGGCGGTCATCACGATCGATCGTCCCCAAGCGCGCAACGCGATCGCCCCGGAGACGATGGATCAGCTCGATCGCGCGCTGGACGCGGTCGCCGCGGCCCGGGCAGTGGTCATCACCGGCGGTGGCGATCGGGCCTTCGTGTCCGGCGGAGATCTCAAGCAACTCGCCGCCATCCGCACCGAGTCCGACGCGCAAGCCATGGCGTGGCGGATGCGGTTGTTGTGCGACCGGATCGCCGCCTTTCCGGCGCCGGTGATCGCCGCGCTCAACGGGCACGCGCTCGGAGGCGGCGCTGAGGTGGCCGTTGCCGCCGACATCCGGATCGCCGCCGCCGACGTCAAGATCGCCTTCAACCAGGTGTCGCTGGCGATCATGCCGGCCTGGGGTGGCGCCGAGCGACTGGCCGCCCTGGTCGGACACAGTCAGGCGCTGCTGCTGGCCGGCACCGGAACCATGCTGGACGCCCCGGCCGCCGAACGGATCGGCCTGGTCAACCGGGTGGTGCCCCGCGAGTCGTTCGAGGCCGAATGGCGTGGCCTGGCACGGTCGTTGGCCAACCCGTCAGCCGGCGAGATCAAGCGTGTGCTCGCCGGCGCGTCGGCCGACGAGGCGGTGGCGGCGTTCGCTCGGCTGTGGGTCTCCGACGAGCATTGGGCGGCAGCGGATCGCTTGCAGCAGGGCCGGGCGCAACGCTAATGCGCCGCGTGCCCCGAGGTCAGTGCGGCGCCGGGGGCAGGCTCCCCCGGCTCACCCTCGAGTCGGCGCAGCCAGCGCTCGACGAACTCGACGGTCTCGGCGTGGCCAAGGGTCATGCCCAGCGCCTCTTGTTCGATGATCAGCATCCGCGACGCGCTGGTCATCAGCACCATCAACACCGTCGCCGGAAACTCTTGCGCGTCGATGCCGTAGCGCGCCAGCAGTCCGGCCACCGCCTCGATCTGTTCGGCGCGAAGCCGTTCGGCATAGGTCGCGATCTCCGCCCGCAACGCCTCCCGCTGGTTGGCCAGCGCCATGAACTGCATCGTCAGCGCGGTCCACGCCGGGTCGGTGTTGAAGCGCCACAGCGCCCACAACGGCTGCGGCGAGGCGAGCACCTCGGCCTGTTCGGCCAAACCCTGGTCCCCGCGCCGGCGGAACATCGCCAGGAACAGCTCGTCCATGGTGCGGAAGTAATAGTGCACGAGTTGGTGCTTGAGGCCGGCCTGCTCGGCTACCCGGCGCGAGCTCACCGCACCGTGACCGGCGGTCAGCAGCAGCTGTTCGGCGGCATCGAGCAGCAATGTCCGGTTCTTGGCGTCCGGGGCCCCAATTCTGCGCTGCCCCTTAGGTTCGGGCATATCGTCCGCTTTGCATCGTCGTCGTCCACCTTTACACGTCCGGCGGCCATCGTAATGCCGCCTCAACCCTTGACCCCCGGTGCCACCCATGCTAAGCAGATGCTCAGCACCTGTCAGCCCATTCTGCAGAGAGGTCCACGTTGACCGACTTCGACACCATCGACTTCTTCACCGATCAGTCCCTGGTACCCGACCCGCACCCGTACTTCGACTACTTGCGCGCCCAGGGCCCGGTCACCCCGCTGAACGTCTACGGCGTGTTCGCCGTGACGGGTCACGAAGAAGCGAACGAGATCTACCGCGACTCCGACACCTTCTCCAATCTGGTCGCGGTCGGTGGGCCCTTCCCGCCGCTGCCGTTCACCCCTGAGGGCGACGACATCAGCGAGCAGATCGAGGCGCACCGCCACCTGATGCCGATGACCGAGCACATGGTCACCATGGACCCGCCGATGCACACCAAGGCGCGGTCACTGCTGAGCCGGCTGCTCACCCCCAAGCGGCTCAAGGAGAACCAGGACTTCATGTGGCAGCTGGCCGACCGGCAGCTGGACTACTTCATCGACAGCGGCAAGTGCGAATTCCTCTCCGAGTACGCCCGGCCGTTCGCGCTGCTGGTGATCGCCGACCTGCTCGGTGTACCTGAGGAGGACCGCCCGACGTTCCAGGAGGTGCTGGGCGCACCGCAGCCGGGCGCTCGGATCGGCTCGCTCGATCACGAAGAACTGGCCCACGACCCGCTGGCCTGGTTGGACGGCAAATTCAGCAACTACCTCAGTGAGCGGCGCGAGAATCCGCGCGCCGACGTGCTGACCGACCTGGCCACCGCCACCTACGAGGACGGGTCGATTCCCGAGATCGGCGACGTGGTCAAAAGCGCCACGTTCCTGTTCGGGGCCGGGCAGGAGACCACCACCAAACTGCTCAGTGCCGCACTGCGTTTCCTTGCCGAGGACCCGAGCCTCGTCGCGCAGCTGCGCGCGGACCGCAGCAAGATCCCGAACTTCCTCGAGGAGACGCTGCGGATGGAGAGCCCGGTGAAGACCGACCCACGGCTGGTGCGCAAGACCACCACGCTCGGCGGGGTCGAACTGAAAGCCGGCACCGTGGTGGTGATGTTCCCCGGCGCGGTCAACCGCGACCCTCGCAAATTCGACGACCCGCACGAGTTCCGCATCGACCGGCCCAACGTGCGCGAGCATCTGGCCTTCGCCCGCGGCACGCACACCTGCCCGGGCTCACCGTTGGCGCGCGCCGAGAGCCGGATCTCGCTGGAACGCATCCTGGATCGCATGACCGACATCCGGCTCGACGAGTCGCAGCATGGCCAAGCAGGCGAGCGACGGTTCACCTTCGAACCGACGTTCATCCTGCGCGGCCTGACCGAACTCCACCTGGAATTCACCCCCGTGACGGCTCCCGTCCCCGCCGGCCTCTAACCACTGTTCTCCCACCCACTCAAAGGGGCAACCATGACGGTGACCACCACCGACGAAGCGCGCTACGACCCATACGACGTCGAACTCAACAACGATCCGTACCCGATGTTTCGCCGGCTGCGCGAAGAGGCGCCGCTGTACTACAACGAAGAACACGACTTCTACGCGCTGAGCCGATTCGACGACGTGCACGGCGCGTTCGCCGACTACCAGACGTTCAGCTCCGCCAAGGGTGCCGTCCTGGAGATCATCAAGTCCGGAATGGAAATACCGCCGGGAATCCTGATCTTCGAGGACCCGCCGATCCACGACATCCACCGCAACCTGATGGCGGGGATGTTCAGCCCGCGGCGGATGAACGCCCTCGAATCGCAGATCCGGGAGTTCTGCGCGCGCTGCCTGGACCCGCTGGTGGGCACCGGCCGGTTCGACTTCGTCACCGACCTCGGCGCGGAGATGCCGATGCGGGTGATCGGCATGCTGCTGGGTATTCCCGAGGATCAGCAGCGCCACGTCACCGAGCACGGCGATGCCACCATCCGCACCGAGCCCGGTCAGAAGATGACCGACAACCCGGACGGCCCGATCGCCACCGGTGACGTGTTCACCGACATCATCGCCTACCGGACCACGAACCCCTCCGATGACTTGATCACCGAGTTGATGAATGCGGAGTTCGAGGACGAACACGGCACTCGGCGCCGGATGTCCCGCGAAGAACTGCATCTGTTCCTCACCGTGCTTGCGACCGCCGGCAGTGAGACCACCACCCGGTTGATCGGCTGGGCGGGCAAGGTGCTGGCCGACCACCCCGACCAGCGCGCGCAGCTGGCGGCCAACCCGGCACTGATCCCGCGGGCGGTCGAGGAGCTGGTCCGGTTCGAGCCGCCGGCACCGCACGCGGCCCGTTACGTCACCCGCGACGTGGAGTACTACGGCCAGACCGTGCCCGAAGGTTCGGCGATGCTCCTGCTGATCGGCGCCGCCAACCGCGACCACCGCCGGTTCCCGCCGGACGGTGACGTGTTCGACATCCACCGGGAACGGCGCCCGCACCTGGGATTCGGTCATGGCACCCACTTCTGTGTGGGCAATGCCCTGGCCCGGCTGGAGGCGCGGATCGCTCTCGAGGAGATCCTCAAACGATTCCCGGAGTGGGAGGTCGACTTGTCGGCGACGCAGATCTCCCCGACGTCGACGGTGCGGGGCTGGGTCTCCATGCCGGCGCTCGTTCCCTGAACCCCCTAGTCACCCGAAGTTTTCCGCAACAACAGAATTGAGGTTTCCCATGACCGGACGTGTTGAGGGCAAGGTCGCGTTCGTCACCGGCGCGGCGCACGGCCAGGGCCGCAGCCACGCGGTGCGGTTGGCCCAGGAGGGCGCCGACATCATCGCGATCGACGTTTGTAAGCCGATCGTGGAGAACTCGCCCATTCCGCCGGCCACCCCGGAGGAGCTGGCCGAGACCGCCGACATGGTCAAGGCGCTGAACCGCCGGATCTACACCGCCGAGGTCGACGTGCGCGACTATGACGCTCTCAAGTCCGCGGTCGATGCCGGTGTCGAGGAGCTCGGCCGCCTGGACATCATCGTCGCCAACGCCGGTATCGGCAACGGTGGCGACACCCTCGACCAGTGCAGCGAACACGACTGGCAGGAGATGATCGACATCAACCTGTCGGGTGTCTGGAAGACGGTCAAAGCCGGCGTGCCGCACCTGATCTCCGGAGGCAACGGCGGTTCGATCGTCCTGACCAGCTCTGTCGGCGGACTGAAGGCCTACCCGCACTGCGGCAACTACGTGGCCGCCAAGCACGGCGTGGTGGGCATCATGCGCTCCTTCGCCGTCGAGTTGGGGCAGCACAACATTCGTGTCAACACCGTGCACCCCACCCATGTCAGCACCGGCATGATCATGAACGAGGGCACCTGGAAGATGTTCCGGCCGGACCTGGAAAACCCGGGCCCCGACGACATGGCGCCGATCTGCCAGCTCTTCCACACCCTCCCGATTCCGTGGGTGGACGCAGTGGACATCAGCAACGCCGTGCTGTTCCTGACATCCGACGAGGCCCGCTACATCACCGGGGTGACCCTGCCCGTCGACGCCGGAAGCTGCCTCAAGTAGTGACGCAGACGATTCCCGATAGCTGGGAAGCGATTTCGCCGGAGTGGATGACCGCTGCCATCAGCGGTCATCACCCGGGAGCGGTGGTGGAGGACATCTTGGTGGCGTTCCGCGACGACGGCACCAACCGGCGGGCTCGCCTGGCGCTGCGCTACGCGGCCGGAAGCGGGCCGGCCACCGTCTTCGTCAAGGCGGTCGACCCCGAGCACGCCGATCTGGTCGAGCTGACCAGTGGCCTATACCACGAGCCGCGACTGTTCCTCGCGCAAGTCGAACTGCCACTGGATCATCCGGCGGTCTACCGGGCGGTGATCGACGAGCAGCGCCGCGACTTCCTGCTACTGATGGAAGATGTGGTGGCGCGCGGCGCCGACCCGCGCGACGCGACCCGGCCGCTGAACCTCGACGAGGCGGCCCACGGGGTACGCGGCTTGGCCCGCCTGCACGGGGCATTCTGGGGCGAACGCATTACCGCCAATCCCGCGCTGGAGTGGGTGGAGCCGTTCGTGCCGTTCGCCGGCCTGGAGCTTGCGCCGCTGGACGTCGCCTACCAGCGACTGGGCGACTCGGTTCCCGCCGAGATCACCGCGATGAGCGGTCCGGAACTCTTCGGCGAGATCTGGGCCCGCTACATCCGCAGCCTGACCCGGGGGCCGCAGACCCTGCTGCACGGCGACCCGCACATCGGCAACACCTATGTGCTGCCCGACGGCGACGTCGGCTTCCTGGACTGGCAGATGGTCCGGCATGGCAACTTCTCGCTGGACCTCGGCTACTTCCTGCAAGGCGCGCTGACCATCGCCGACCGGCAGGCCGCCGAGCGTGACCTGGTCGAGGAATACCGTGGCGCCCTGGGCCTTCCGTCCGCCGAACTGCCCTCAGTCGAGGAGATCTGGCGGCACTACCGAGCCTCGGCGGCGCACGGCCTGGCGATCTGGATCGCCACGCTGTCCGGCGGCGACAACTGGCAGCGGCCCGACATCAGCCTGGCGCTCGCGCAGCGGTACGCCGCGGCGTTCACCGACCTCGACACCCGCGCTGCGCTGGACACCTTGGACGGGTGTGGCGATTGAGCGTTGAGGCTGCGCCCAGCGCGGAAAAGTGCGAGAAGAATGCGGGCCGTGAACGCGGAGTCATTGCGAAGGCGCGTTACCGACTAACCCAGCGCGTTGCCGATTACGCCGTCGGCTTCCAGCACGGCGATCTCGGCATTGGTCAGTCCCAGCCCGGCCAATAGCTCGTGATTGTGCTCACCGAGCAGTGGCGCCGGGCGACGATGGAATCGCCTGGGCCCGTGCGTCGAACGCACCGGCAGCGTGCTGTGCCGCACTGCCGGGTTCACCGGATGGTCAACCTCTTCGAAGAAGCCGCGGTGCTGTAGTTGCGGCAACTCGGCCTGCCGGTGGGGCTGCACTGCTTTGGCCACCGGGATACCGGAGGGCCAGAGCAACTCGACGATCTCGTCGCCACTGCGCTCGGCGCACCAAGCACCGACCCGGGAGTCGATGAGGTCGTGGTGTTCGCGGCGTCCTGCTGCGGTCGCCAGGTTCGGGTCCAGGGCCCAAGCAGGACGGCCCAGTGCCTCGCAGAGCGCCGTCCACTGGTCATCGCTGCTGACCGCGACGGCCACCCAACTGTCCAGGCGGCCGAACTCGTCGATATCGGCGGTGCGGTACAGGTTTTGCGGCGCCGCGGTCGGACCCCGATTGCCGTCGCGTTGTAACAGTGCCCCGTAGGCCGAGTACTCGATCACCTGCTCGGCGGCGATGTTGAGGGCAGCATCGACCATCGCCGCTTCCACCAGTACCCCTTCGCCGGTACGGCGACGATGCTCCAGCGCCAGCAGCAGCGCGTTGAGGGCGTGCACCCCGGCGTTCGGGTCGCCCACCGAATACGGCTCGAACGGGTTGCGGTCGGGGAAGCCGGTCAACCAGCTCACGCCGGCGGCGGCCTCGATCGCATAGGCGAACGCCGGATTGTCACGCCACGGCCCGTCGAGCCCGAAACCGGGCATCCGCAACAGGATTGCATCTGACCGCAATCGGCGAACCGTGTCGAAATCCAAGCCGATCTGCTCGAGCACCCGCGGGGTGAAGTTCTCCACGATCACGTCGGCGGTCGCGACCAGCTTCCGCAGAATCTCGCGGCCGGCATCGCGGCGCAGATCCACTGCCAGCCCCAGCTTATTGGTGTTCAGCGCCGAGAAGATCGGTGAACGCTCCCACCATTGCGATTCACTGGCGGGGATTCCGGCGATGAGCCGGGTACCGTCGGGTTTGCCGGTCGATTCGATATGGATGACTTCGGCGCCGAGCATGGCCAGCAGATGGGTGCAGCTCGGCCCGGCCCAGAACGTCGTCAGGTCCAGCACCCGCAGGCCGCTGAACGGCCCGGCATCGTGCTGCTCACCCCCACCGGCGACACGGGATGGTGGGGGCGCCGAACGGTAGTGCTCGGTGTGCTCGCCGAGGCGCGGCGCCGGCTGTGGGGGTCCCCAGCTCAGTTCCGGCATCCGGTAGGGGCGATCGGGCTGGATGAATCCGCCGCGCGGGTTGGTGACGAAGACCTGCCGCGCCTGGAAGTGATCCAGTTCGGTGACGTTGGCGCCGTTGCCGACCGGGGCGTTCGGGATCCGGAACGCGGTGGCCAGATCTCGGATCTCCTCGATCGTCTGGTCTTTGAACCAGGCGTAGATCTCCTCGGCCTTCTCGTTGGCCTGCTCGGTGATAGACAGCGGCGACTGCTCGTCGATCCACTCGGGATGCCCGGTCATCGCGCACAGGTCGAACCATTGCTGGGCAGTGCCGCACCCGACATCCACCAGGCCGTCCTTGGCGGTGGCAATGCCGGGAACGGTGAGCCTGCGGGTGTCGCGCCACGGTTTCTCCAGCATCTCGAAGTAGGTCACCGGGTAGTAGGTCAGGCCCATGATCTGTGTCTCGAGCATCGACAGATCCAACAGCTCACCACCGTCACGCCGGGCGAACCACGAGGCCAGGGTGAGCGCACTGGCGTAGGCGCCGGCAAGGTACTCGCCGACCTGCCCGCCGACGAATGCCGGTGGTAGATCCTGGGATCCGCGCCCGATCCCGAAGATCCCGCCCGACCAGGCCTGCAAGGTGAATTCGGTGGCCGGGCGGTCGCTCCACGGACCGTCCAGCCCGAAGGGTGTGATGGCGGTGACGATCAGATGCGGATGGTCGCGAGTGATCTGGTGGGGAGCAAATGCGGGATGCTCGGCCACCGTCGAACCGCGCGACCAGATGACGGCGTCAGCGCCGGAAAGCAAACGGTCGACGAGCGCGGTGTCGCAGTCGGTATCGGCCCCGAAGTCCACCAAGACACTTCGTTTGCCGCCGGACAGAAAGCTGAACAATGCCCCGTCGCCGGCGGTGTCGGCACCCGAGGCCGACCAGTACCGCAGTGGATCGCCCTGCGACGACTCGACTTTGATGACCTCGGCACCGCCATCGGCCAGCATCTTGGTGCAGTAGGCACCGGCGATCCCGGTGGAGAGATCGATGACCGTGAAGCCGTCGAGCGGTGTCACGGCGTCAGGAATCCTTGTTGCGGCTGGACTTGCTCAGCCGGAAGTCGGGCGGGAATTTCGCGTCGTTGTCCTTGACCGCTCCGGACAGGCCCGATTCGATGGCGTCGTCGAGCATCAGGTCGTCGGTGTCGGGTGCTACGCCGGAGCCCATCGATTCGAAGAACGCCGACAGCAGGCTGCCCATGTACTCGCCCTGGTGCTGCTTGTAGACCTCGAAGAACATCTTCTGCATGAAGACGGTGTCGACCGGACGGTTACGCGCGCACGCCAGCGCGTACTTGTCGACTTCGGCTTCGAGCTCGTCGCGCGACACCACCTTGTTGAGGAAGTTGCACTTCTCCATATCGGCGGCGGTGAACGGCCGTCCGGTGAACACCATCTCGGAGAACTTGCGCAGCCCCATCATCTGCACCCAGGTCCACATCCGCGGTCCCCACCCGTAATAGCGGAACGACGGGTGACCGAAAAGTGCGTCGTCGCTAGAGATCACCAGGTCGGCATCGGCGGCCTGGTAGAAGTGCCAGCCGTAGCAGTAGCCCTTGGCCTCCACGATGCTGATCTTCTTGAGCTCCTGCAGCGGCCGGTTGCCGGCCTGCACGTTGGCGTACCACGCGCTGATGGTGGCACCGTTGCGGAAAGTGCCCTTGGGCGGATAGTTGACGTCAGCTCCCAGGTCGCCTTCCAAACGCAGTTCTGCGAGCCGCATCTCGGGCGCCTCGACGCCCTCCATGAACTCCGGCAGATCGGCCCCGCTGCCCAGGTTGTCCCCGACACCGCGGATCACCACCACCTTGACGTCGTTGTCGACGCTAGCCCCGCGCAGCAGGTCCGCATACCGCAGTCGCGCCGCCGAGGTCGGCGCGTTGAGGTACTCCGGCCGATCGAAGGTGATCGTGGCGATCTTGGTGGCCGGATCCTTGTGGTAGCGGATGATCTCCTCGGCTGACGGCCGTTCGGAAGTGCCTGGCGTACCCGACATTCTGCTCCTTAACTGGACGGACTGGTGGTCAACACTTCGTGGCCCTCATCGGTGATCAGCACCGCTTCGCGCCCGAACACCGCACCCACACCGGGCTCGAACACGTAGCCGGTGACGGCCAGCACCATTCCAGGCTCCAACCGCTCGGTAGCAGCGGTCTGCGGAAGGTGAGCCGATACGACCGGCAGATCGAAGCCCATTCCGAGGCCGTGGGCCACCGGTACCGGCGGCAACGGCTCCCCGGCCTCGGCGTAGGCACTCAGCAGAGCACTGCCCGCCGCGCCCGGCCGGCAGGCTCCGGATAGGCGCTGCCACAGCGCTTCTGACCGGCCGTACAGCGCTGCGGCTTTGCGGTCCGGCGCTCCGCCGACCTGGTGAGTGCGCCCCGCTTCACCGACATAGCCGCCGGCCAGCACCCCGGCCGAGAACCCCACCAGATCACCCGGCCGCGCCCGGCGATCGCCGGCCGCGCGACGCCACGGCTGTTCCCGCGACGTCACCCAGGCGATGTCCTGATTCGCCGGGCTGCTGACCCCGGCGGCGATCATCGCCTCCATCAGCACCCCGGCCAGGGCCTGCTCGCTGACACCGGGCTCGAGTGCCGCCACGGTCGCTGCCAACGCCGACTCGGCCACTCCAATTGCACCGCGGAGCGCCACCACTTCGTCGGGCGTCTTGATCCGCCGGGCCGCCCGCATGACCAGTTCGCCATCGATGAGATCGGCCTTGGGGAAGGCCAGCGGCAGCAGCTGCGCGAACAGCGGTGATATCGCGTCGGTTCCCACCCGGCACGCGGTGAACGCCCCATCGATATGCGCCAGCGCCGCAGTGATATTCGTCGGGTTCCACGAGTTCTCGTGAATATTCTCGTGCGGAATGTCCTCGGGCACCCCGTCATCTGTGGTACTCAGCAGGTGGACCGCCCCGGTTGCCCGCACCAGCACGCAGCTGGGACCGAACGGGCGGGTTCCTGCCGCCCAGCGCTGCGGCGCCCCGGTGACATAGCGGACGTTAGCCTGGCGCCCTAGCACCAGTACATCCAGGTCGTGGGCTTCCATCTCGGCCAGCGCACGCTCGCGACGGCCCCGGCGCAGCGCGAGACCGTCCGGCAACACCTCGGTAGTCGTGGTCATCAGCACTCGCTGTAGGGCGCGTAGGGGTAATCGGTCAGCGAGCGGAAACCGTCCTCGGTGATCACCACGACTTCTTTACCGCGGAATCCGCCGGTGCCGTCGGCCCACACCATCGGCTCCAGCACCAGCACCATGCCCGGCTCGAAGGCGAAGTTCTCGTCGAACTCCGCACCCAGGTCGGTGCCGATCATCGGTGTCTCGACGGGGTCCACGCCCAGACCGTGGCCCAGATAGCCGTGCGGCAGCCATGGCCGCTGCCGCCCGTTTGCGGCGGTGGCCGCGCGAGCCAGATCGCCGGCAGTGGCGCCGGCGCGGGTCCGCTCCAGCATCGCGGACAGGATCTCTCGCCACCGGCGGAACTGCGCCTGCTGACGCGACGTCGGGGCGGCCCCGACGATCCAGGTCCGGCCGAAAGCCGAACAGTAGCCGCCGTGGCTGATCGAGACGTCAGTCCACAACACATCACCCGCGGTCAGCTCGCGGCCGGTGGCCAGCAGCGGCAACGCGAGATCGCCGTGGGTGGTCCACACGCCGGAGCTTCTACTGTCGGGCATCACCTGCCAGATCGGCTCCACCATGCTAGCGTCGGCGCCCGATTCGAAAGCCGCCCGCAGAAAGTGTGCCGACAGCTCCATCTGACGGACCCCGGGTGCCAATGCCTCGTGTACCCCGGCCATCGCCCGCTCGGTGATCCGGCACGCGGCGCGGATGTAGGACAGTTCGTCGGCGGTCTTGATCAGCTTGGCTGCGCTGACTAGCTGAGCCGCATCGACCGGCCGCCGGCCCGGAAACAGCTGTTGCTGGGCTCGTCGCATGGCGCCGGTGCACTCGTCGATCGCGACCACGGCGGTGCGCGGAACCAGACCGGCGAGCTCCCGCGCGAAATGGTCGACGCCCTCGTCGAATTCGAGATACAGCGGCCCGTGCACATGATCGGCGGGCAGTTCCGAATCACAACCGTCCCGAAACGGCGGGAACACGTGCGGCCACGGGTCATCGGCGAGCACCACCGCGACCGGTCGTTCGACGTGGGACAGTCCGGCGTCGCCGAGGCGCCAACTGGTTCCGGTGGCGTAGGTGACCGCGTCGTTTCCCAACAGCACCAGGGCATCGACACCCCGGTCGGCCATCGCCGCCCGCAACCGGGCGCCGGTCTCCCGACGCAGCCGGCCCCGGTCGATAACGTCCGAAATCTCGACGCTGCCGGCCTCGGTGGCCGACGCTGTCGCCGACGCCACTGTCACAGTCCCAAAAACGCCTTGACGTTGCCGCTCACCACTTTCGTGGCGGCCTCCGGACCCAGCGCGTTCACCACGCTGGCCAGCGACTTCTCCGAATAGCCGAAGGTGCTTTCGTTGTGCGGGTAATCCGACGACCACATCACGTGATCGACCCCGATCTGGTCGATCAGTCGCAATCCCAGCGGGTCGACCATGAACGACGCACTCATGTGGGTGTCCCAATAGTGCCGGATCGGGTGTTCCAACTGGTGGTTGAACATGTGCTGGTAGGAGGCCAGCAGGTGCTCGGCGTCCTGCAGCGCTGACGGCACCCAGGCGATTCCGCCCTCGAACCAACCGACCCGCAGCTTCGGGTGACGGTCCAGGATGGCCCCGAAGATGTACTTGGAGAACATCTCCCGGAACGAGTCGACATTGATCATCATGCCCACGACGACACTGTTGACCTCACACGGAGTCTTCGGGGGGGTCTCACCGATGTGATGGGTCACCGGTAACCCGGCGTCCTCGATCTCGTCCCATACCGGGCGCATCGCCTCGCTGGAGTAGTCGATGATGGCGCCGTCGTCGTCCTTGCCGGGATTGAGCGGCAGCAGGAACGTTTTGAGCCCCAAAGATTTCAGCTCGGACAGCGTGCGCCGGGTGCCGGCGGGATCCCACCAGTTGATCAGGCCGACCCCGTGGAAGTGGCCACCCGAGCGCTCCTGCAGCTCCGCCATGTACTCGTTGTAGATGCGAAAGACCCGCTCCCGCAGCTCTTTGTCGGGGAAGTGGAACAGCGCGAGCACGGCGTTGGGGAAGGCCAGCTCCTTGTCGACGCCGTCTTCAGCCAGCTCGGCGATGCGCGCCTCGATGTTGGTGCTGGCGGCGCCGGCCAGGTCGTCGTACTGCATCAGCACCGCGGAGAAGTCGCCGGGCAGGAAGGTCTGCCCCTTGCGCCCGACCATGTAGGCGCCGTCCTCGTACCAGATCCGCGGCGCCTTGTCGCGCAGTTCCTCGGGGAACTTCTGGTAGAAGATGTCGTCGGCCAGCGAGATGTGGTTGTCGGCGGAGAAGATCTCGGTGCCGGCGGGCAGGCCGACCTTGCCGGCGACGCCCCGGGCCTGGCCGCGACGGTCTTTGGGTGCCCCGTATCCGCCCGGCGGATAGAATTCAGCGGTCTGCGTTGCGCTACTTGACATCTCAATCCACTCCAATCGGGCGGGTTACCAGGTGACGGGGAGCTCGTAGACGCCGTAGGCGAGCCGGTCGTTCTTAAACGGGATCTCATCCACGCCTACCGCGAGCCTCAGCGTCGGGATGCGGCGGAACAGGGTGCGGAAGGCGATCACCATCTCGGCGCGGGCCAGCTGTTGGCCCACACACTGGTGCGGGCCGAACCCGAACGCCATGTGCTGGCGGGCCGGCCGCGCCAAGTCGAGGACCTCGGGCTCGGGGAAGACGGTGCCGTCCCAGTTGGCTGGGGCCAAATCGATGATGATGCCGTCGCCGGCCCGGATGGTCTGGCCGCCGATCTCGATGTCGTCCAGGGCGACCCGGCGCTGGCCGGTGTGGATGATCGACAGGTAGCGCAGTAGTTCCTCGACCGCGTTGGCGATCGCGGCGTCGTCGTCACCGCGGAACACCGCGGTACGTTCGGCGATCTTGTCGGGCTCGTGCAGCAACGCCACGATGCCCAGGCCGATCATGTTGGCGGTGGTCTCATGGCCGGCGATGAGCATCCCGGTGCCCAGCTGGGTGGCCTCGCGCACCGACAGCTCGCCGTTTTTCACCCGCTTGCCCAAGTCGGAGACCATGTCGTCGGCCGGTTCGGCCATCCGGGACTCCAGCAGCCGGACCAGATACTTGGACAGTTCGGTGGCGCCCTCGGCGAGGTCGTCGGAGGTGGCGTTGCGATCCACGCCCATGGTGGCGTGCTGCTGGAAGAACTCGTGGTCCTCGTAGGGCACGCCGAGCAGTTCGCTGATCACCAGGGAGGGAATCGGTAGCGCGAATCCCTCGATCAGGTCGGCCGGTTGCGGGCCGGCCAGGATCGCGTCGAGGTGCTCGTCGGTGATCCGTTGCGCCACCGGGGTCAGCGCGTCGACCCGCTTCATGGTCAATGACGGGGACAGGATCCGCCGGTAGCGGATGTGCTCGGCGCCGTCGGTGGTGAACACCGACTTGGGCCGGTGATCGACGCTGGCGCGCATCATCTCGTTCCAGTGCGGGAAGCCGGGCTGGTGGTCGTCGACGCTGACCCGGGGGTCGGAGAACAGCGTGCGTACCGCCTCGTAGCCGGTGATCAGCCACGGGGTGCTGCCGTCCCAGATCCGCACCCGGCTCAGCGGAGCCTGCGCGGCCAGCGCCATGGTCTCCGGCGGCGGGGCGAACGGGCACCGGCCGTCCCGGCTCATCGGGTACTCCGGTGTTTCGGTGGCCGCAATGGTGGTTGCGTCGGTCACGCTTGTCACTCCTCCACGATCTTGATGGCTCCGGACGGACAGACGCGTTCCGCCTGCCGAAGGGCTTCGGCCAGTTCTTCGGGCGGGTTCTCGTCGAGCACGACGACGACGCCGTCCTCGTCGCGCTGGTCGAATACCTGGGGCGCGAGGGCCACGCACTGCCCCGACGACGCGCAGATGTTCTGGTCGGCGGTGACTTTCATGCGGTTCCTCCCGTGACCGGGGCGCGCCACAATCCCACGATCGCGTCGATGAGGTTGGAGCTTGCCTCTTGCCAGCTGGTTTTCGGTTTGCTGCCGGCGGCCAGCGCGCGTTCCCAGTCCGCGCAGGTGTGCATCAACAGATTGCGGGCCATCACGTTGCGGGCCTGGCGGACCGGCGCCGGCAGGTCCGGCAGGCAGCGGTTGATGCCCTCGATGACCTGCACCAGGGACGGTGAACTCAGGGCGTCCTTGACGACGATGTCGTGGTAGGCGGGATCTGCCATCACTTGTGCGGCGAAGCGCGCGTACCAGGTCGGATTACCCAGTGCGGCAAGGTGATCGGTGAGTGGCCGGACCAGACACGACACCCAGTCCCGCAGTTCCGCCGAGCCCGCGGCAGTGGCGACCATCTGCTCGCGCAACCGCTCGACCGGCGCCCGGTGGCTGCGCTCGATCTCGCGCACCAGGTCGGTTTTGGTGCCGAAGTGGTAGCCGACCGCGGCGTTGTTGCCCTGGCCGGCAGCCTCGCTGACCTGGCGGTTGGACACCGCGAACACCCCGTGCTCGGCGAACAACTGCTCCGCGGCGGTCAGAATCGCTTCCCGAGTGGAGTTCGCCCGCTCGGCCCGCACTGCCCTATCAGCGGTGGTCACGGCCGCCAGTCAACCCCGTTCCGCGAATTAAGTCAAGCGCTTGATTTAACGGGCTTGGTCGCTGCGCCGGCGGATGGCCTTGCCGGCCACAGTCCCGCCGTCGACCGGTAGCACCACCCCGGTGACATACCGGGATCGTTCACCGGCGAGGTACAGCGCGGCCTCGGCGACATCGCTGGCGCTGCCCTCGCGCTTGAGCGGCCGGTCGGCGCGCATCGTCTCGCGGATCGCCGCTTCATAGCGCACGATGGCCTCCTCATCCAGATTCGCCGCGGCCGACGACGCCACAAACGGTGTCGGAATGTTGCCGGGGGCGATGGCATTGACCCGGATCTCGTAGTGGGCCAACTCGATTGCCGCGGATTTGGTGAACTGGATGACCGCGGCCTTGGAGGCGCGATACGTCATCACCCCGCCACCGGCTTGAATGCCGCCGATCGAGGTCAGGTTGATGATCGCCCCGCCGCCGGATTTGGACATCTGCCGCGCGGCGTCGCGGGTGCCGGCCATCACGCCGAGCACGTTGACCGCCATGATGCGGTGAAAGTCGGCCAGGTCGTCATCGAGGAAGCGGTTGTGCATGGTGCCCGATACGCCGGCGTTGTTGACCATGACGTCCAGCCCGCCGAACTTCGCAACGGTGGCCTCGACCAACGCGCCGACTTGGGCCGGGTCGGCGACATCGGCGACCCGGAACGTCGCATCAGCGCCGAGTTCGCGCGCCAGCGCCTCGCCGTGCTCGGGATCCAGATCGGCGATGACCACCCGGGCGCCCTCGGTGAGAAACCGCTCGGCGATGCCACGGCCGAGACCCGATGCTCCCCCGGTGATGATCGCCGTTCGACCCGCCAGCTCGTTGACCATCGACAACCCTTCGTTTCGGAGAACACCGCAGCGGTTCGACTCAACCCGCTTCGCCCCGATCAGTCAAGCGACTGCTTTAATTGGCGAATGCTGCTGCGGGTTGCGAAGGTCTGCGGCTCGTAGTTCTCGACCCGTCGGCGATTCGCCCAACCCAGCGCGGTGAATCTGCCGTTCACGTTATCGGCGGCTCCAGTCGCGATGTCGGCCTGCCCACGATTGAAGTTGTGGTCGTCTTCGGCGGCCGCAGTTGCTGGTGCGGCGGCTACAAGTTGTGCCCGCTCGGTGTGAAAAGCACGTTAACGGTTTCTGTGCCGCTGGGGTCAATGTCGGCCTGGCGGTACAGGGTTCCGACCGTTGTTCGCGCGTGGTCCATTCATCGCTGTACATCTGCCACTGCTCAACCGGTGCGCAGCGTTCGAAGACTCCGGAGTCAGACCACAGCTCGGTTGATGGCGGTGGCTCCCTTACTAGAGGCTGTCCGCTCAGCGGCGAAGGACAGCCATTAGCGGGTCGCACCAGGGTGTAGTCCCTGCGTGCGTGCATCGCGGTCACGTAGGTGTCGATGTCGGCTAGCGGGGCCTTGAAAGCCAGTGTGATGTGGTTGTCGGTCTCCATCGGCGCGTTGGTCTGGTGTGCGGTGGCTTCCAACGGGATCA
>NZ_JCALEC010000011.1:0-124761 GCF_059813185.1 Mycobacterium sp. NGS18 | reverse complement strand
CACCAGCTCCTCGGTGCTCAACGCATCGAATGAACACTGCGCCAATCGGGCATTAATCGCCTCCTGCTCATCGAGGCACCGCATGATGGTGTCCCGATCCGCGAAAGCGTCCCTGCCCATAAATCGAACACTAGTTCGGCACACCGACAAGAAACCGGCCCGATCCGGCACCGGCAATTAAGGAAACCGTGAGAATCAACGCCGCCGTGCGGCGGCCAGCACACCGGCTCCGGCCACGCCCAGCGCGGTGGCCGCTGTAGCGACCAGCCCGGCGTGCCGCGACGCCCAGATCTGCGGGCTGTGCGCATGCGAGGAGTCGTCGAACACACCCCGCGCGCCGTGATCGGTGGCGGCGTCCACCGGCTCCCACAGGTTCTGCACCGCGGTGCCGTCGATGTATTCGCTGGTCTGCTGCGAGTCATAGCCGGTACGGGCCAGGTAGCGGTCCAGCAGCGGTGCGGCGATCTTCTGCGCCAGCAAGGTGGCGATGGTGCTCTCCCCCGCCCAGTACTGCTTGTGCCGAGGGTGGTCGGCGGCATGCACCACCGCCCGGGCGACCAGCTGCGGCTGGTAGATCGGCGGCACCGGCTGCGGGTGGCGAGGCAGCCGCGACAGCACCCAGGAGAACTGGGGGGTGTTGACCGCCGGCATCTGAACGATCGTGATGTTCACCTTCGAGCCTTCGTGCAGCAGCTCGCAGCGCACCGATTCGGTGAATCCGTTGACCGCGTGCTTGGCACCGCAATACGCCGATTGCAGCGGAATCGAGCGCTCCCCCAGCGCCGAGCCCACCTGCACGACGGTGCCGCGGTCACGGGGCTTCATCCGGGCCAGCGCCACCATGGTGCCGTAGACGAAGCCGAGGTAGCTGACCTCGGTCACCCGTTTGAATTCCGCGGGCCGGATCTCGCTGAACGGCGCGAACACCGATGTGAAGGCGACGTTGACCCAGATGTCGATCGGGCCGAGTTCGGCTTCGACACGGTCGGCGGCGGCTTCCACCGCCGCATGGTCGGCGACGTCGGTGGGAATAGGCAGCGCGGTCCCACCGGCTTCCTTGACATCGCTTGCCGCGCCCCGCAATCCGGCTTCGCCCCGAGCCAGCAGGGCCACGTTGTCCCCGCGCGCACCGAACTGTTGCGCGACGGCGCGACCGATCCCGGCGCTGGCCCCGGTGACGACGACGGTGTGTGTCATGACGGGCTTCCCTTCTGCAAGAGGCGCTTTCCGGCAAGCCGCTCCGCGAGCCGGGAGGCCAGCGCCATGATGGTGAGGGCCGGATTGGCCGATCCCTGGGTCGGGCATACCGAGCCGTCGGAGAGGAACAGGTTCGGCACCCCCCACACCCGATGGTCGGAATCGACGACGGAGTTCTCCGGGGCGGTGCCCATCCGGGCGCCCCCGATCAGATGGGCATAGCGCTGGATGGTCAGCACATCCTGCGCTCCGGCCGCATACAGGATGTCGGTGATCACCTTGGTGGAGTACTCCATGTTCGCCTTGTCGTTGTCGCAGCGGCTGTAGTCCATTCGGGCCACCGGTATGCCGTAGCAGTCGGTTTCGTCAGCCAGCGTGATCCGGTTGTCCGGCCGCGGCAGCAGTTCATTGAGCACGCCGATCGTGCTCCAGTGGTTGTAGTCGCGCATGTATTCGCGCAGCGCCCGCCCCCAGTGCCCGTCGGCGAGCACGTGCTCGGACCAGCCGATCGGCAGCGGTGACACCGTCTGGATGGAGAAGCCGCGGGCGAATCCGCGGGCGGTGTCGGTTTCGTAGAACTGCTCGCTGCTCACCTGCGGCGGCGGCGCCTTGTACATCCGCAGCTCTTCCGGCCATCGGCCCGCGGTCTGGGCGGCGCCCTGGACCATGACGTAGCGCCCGACCTGATCGGTATTGTTGCCCAGCCCGTGCGGAAATCGGGCGCTGGTCGAATTGAGTAGCAGCCGTGGAGTTTCAATGGAGTAGCCGGCGACCGCGACGACTTTGGCGCGCTGCAGGTGCTCGCTGCCACGGCTGTCGAAGTAGACGACACCGCGCGCGGCTCCGGTGTCGTCGAGTTCGATGCGGGACGCCATGCAGTCGGCCCGGATCTCCACGCCATGTGCCAGCGCATCGGGCAGATGAGTGACGTAGGGGCTGGCTTTGGCGTTGACCTTGCAGCCCTGCAGGCAGTAGCCCCGGTAGATGCAGTGCGGCCGGTTCCCGAAGGTGCCGTTGACGATTCCGACCGGGCCGACCCGCATCTCGATCCCCAGATTGCGGGCACCTTCCCACAGCTTCGATGCGGCACCGGAGATCGGGTGCGGCGACGCCGGATAGCGGTGTGGATAGCCCCACGGCCAGTTCTGCCCGGCCACCGGCAGTTCGGCTTCCAGCACTTCGTAGTGCCGGCGGATGTCCTCGTAGTCGATCGGCCAGTCCACCCCGACGCCGTCGAGGCTGCGCGTGCGCAGGTCGCTGGGGTGGAAACGCGGGCAGTAGCCGGCGTAGTGCACCATCGAGCCGCCGACGCCGCGCCCGGAGTTGTTCTTGCCCAACTCGATCGGGTCATCCCCGCCGATGATGCGCTTCTGTGTCCAGTACAGCCGATGGGAGCCGGCTTCATCGGAGACCCAGTCGCTGTCGGGATGCCAGAACGGACCCGCCTCGATGATCACGACGCGCCAGCCGGCCCGCGCCAGCCGTTGTGCCAACACCGATCCCCCGGCGCCCGCGCCGACGACCACCAGGTCGACCTGATCGTCGGTCGCATATCGGCGCATCGTCTGCTCGCCGGGCAACTGCCGCGAATGCACATCGAGCAGGAACCGTGAGTCATTGGCGGGTGGGCCCAGCGATCCCTTGAGCAGGCCGCGCCAGAAATCGCCCACTACGAATCCTCTTCCTGCACCAGCTCTACCGGGTCTTCGTCGGTGGCGCCCGGGGCCTCGAACGGTTCGCGCACCGCGGACGGTCCGCTGGGGCCGCCCAGCCGCATGAAGCCGCGCGGGTACGCCGGCCCGCCGAATCCGATCTCGTTCCAGGCCCACGGGTGTGAGTAGAACGCCGACAACGTCATCCGCATACACACCGACCAGGCCCGGCTCGAGTTCAGCTGCGCGAAGCCGCCTTCCCGCAACCAGCCCCGGGAGAACTGGTTGACCAGCGCCAGTTGGGTGGCCACCTCGGCGTCGGCGAACGATGCCCGGCCGTACCGGTCCCGGGCGGCCTCGTCCAGTCCCTGCAGCACCAGCCGCCAGGTGTCACGGTCGTCGGGCATGTCGGCGTACTGATAGCCATCGAGCCGGCCGTCTGCCAGTTTGGCGTCGATGAACTCGGCGACCGGCACCCGGGGCTCGGCGTCTTGTGCCAGCACGATGTCACAGAACGCCCGTAGGGTGGGCTCCTCGGCGGCGGTGAAGAACCGCAGCGGCCCCGGCGGCTCCAGCCGGTCCAGCACCACTTTTCTGGTGGCCTCGTCCCAGCTGTCTTGGGACTCGAGCACGTCGAAATCCGGGTAGCGCCCGATCATCTGCGGTGTGGTGCCGCGGCGCTGGCGAGGCAGCCAGGACGGATGTGGCGGTTGACGATCCGCCCGTAGGTTGGGTAGGTGGTCGGGAAGGGAGGTGTCGGCCATGGGCACCTCAGCGCTCGCGACGCAGCACCGCGGCCAACAGGCCCATCCCGCCCACCATGGCCATCAGGCCGGGCGCCGCGATGGGCGGACCCATCGGAACGTTGTAGGACGCGTTCTTCCAGCCGCCGGGCTTGCGGGCCACCCCGCGAGCGTGCAGGTACTCACCCAGCAGGCCGTTGGCGGCGTAGATCCCGGCGCTCAACGGCAACCAGCGTTTGGCCCAGCGGCGGGAGAACACACCGCCGATGCCTGCCACCACCACCGGCGGCGTGACCAGCACCGGGCTCCACATCCATTTGTTGCCGAAGCCGGCCTTGTAATGCTCGAGATAGATCTCGGCGGTCGTCACCACCGCCGCCACCGCCGTCATCGCCGACAACGACCTCTCGAACCGGCCGTGTGCGACGTTGCGCAACAGGTGGTCGACAAGGTCGCCGGCCTCGCCGATCCACTCCGCGTGACTACCCGCCCGCAAGCCCGATTCGCCGGTGCCCAGCAACATCATCTGCGCTCCGTCCTGTCATTCTTCCGTCCAACTCGGCCGCAGTACCCCGCTGCTGCCGGGGTCAAACATCGCCATGCGGACCGCCAGGTTTCAACAGCGAGAGAAGCGGGAATTGATCGGGTACAGGTGAATGGAGGGACGGATGCGGTTCGGTGGGTTAGCCGGGGCGATTGTGCTGATATGGCTGCTTATCGGCGTCGTCGCCGCCTGGCAACGTGATTATTTCCGCGGTGGTCAAACCAGTTGTGCCACTGCCGGAACCATCGCTGTTACCACGCTGGCGGGCCCCTTGAACTATGCCGGATACAACCCGGTCGTGACCGATTGCCGTTTGCCGCAGCCCTCTTCGTCGGGTGTAGTCAGTTCGGTTGTTTAGAGAAGGGATTGGTGATGATCGCGCTCGGAGTGATCCTGCTTATTCTGGCCCTCGTTTTCAAGATCAACATCTTGTGGACGATCGGAATCATTCTACTGGTTATCGGCGCAGCACTGTGGATCCTGGGCGCGGTCGGTCGTCCGGTCGCGGGCCGGCGCTACTGGTATTGATCAGTACCGCTGGGCGCCTTTCCCGCGCGCGGTCAAGCTAACGGTCGCCTACCCTCCCAGTGGCGGGCGGCCGCGTTAGACTGGCGAGGTTCTGCGGCCCGCTCACGGTAGACAACGGGGGCACATGCGATGACCGGCACGGCCGACGACGATCGCGGCACTTTCAGTCATATCGCGCTGTTCTACCGATCCCCGCGCGAATACCTGGATTCCATCTGCCCGTTCGTCACCGACAGCGTTGTCGCCGGATTTCCCGTCCTGGTGGCTGTGCCAGAGCCCAACCTCTCACTGCTGCGCGATAGCCTCCCCCGAGGGATCGCCGAGGGCGTGACGCTGGCGGACATGAGCCAGGTAGGACGCAACCCCGGGCACATTCTCGGGGGCGTGATGGGCATGTTCGCCGCCGGTCACCCGTGCGGGCGGGTGCGAATGGTCGGCGAGCCGGTCTGGAAGGACCGGTCCGAGCAGGAGTATCCGGCCTGCGTTCAACATGAGGCGCTGGCCAACCAGGCATTCACCGGCCGGGACATCACGCTGCTCTGCCCTTACGACGCAACGCAACTGGGCTCCGACATCCTCCTCGATGCCGAGATCACCCACCCGCGCCTGGACGGTGCCGGGCATCCGGAGCGAACCAGCGAGGGATTCGCCCCCGAGGCGGCCTGGGCCCGCTACAACGAGCCGCTGCCCAGCAGCCCGACGGCGGCGAGCTACACACTGAACCGGCTCGCCGATCTGTCGGCCGCCCGGGCGTTTTCCGCCAGATACGCCCGCTGGTTCGGTTTTTCCGCCGCCGACATCGCCGATCTGCAACTGATCGTCAATGAGCTGGCATCCAATAGCCTGCAGCACGGGAGCGGCCCCTGCACCGTGGCGCTCTGGGAGACCGACGGCCAATTGATCTGCCAGGTGCGCGACTCCGGCTACCTGGCGGACCCGATGGCCGGCCGATGGCCGCTCAAGCTCGACGACCACCAGGGACGCGGATTGTTCGTGGTCAACGCGACCGCGGATCTGGTACGCATTCACAGCGCGGTAACCGGTACCACCGTGCAGGCACATCTGCGGATAAGGGAGCCGGCGTGATGGGAACCTTGCGGGCAGACCCGTCGGGCGAATTCGGACACATCGGCTGGCAGTACCAGGGCCACGACGAATTCCTCTGTCGGGCCGCGGAATACCTCGCGGTCGGCTTGAACCTGGACCAGCGGATGGTCTACGTCGGTGAGGATGAACCCGCGGCGCTCCGGGCCGCTTTGGCTGCGGCCGGACTCGGTGCCGGCGCGGACGAGGTGGACATCAAAACCGTGCCGGAGCACTTCCGGTTCCGTGCCGGCGGTGACGTCGTCGATGCCGAGAGCATGGTCGAGCGCTACGCGGCCGCCGCGATCGCATCAGTCGCAGACGGCTATAGCGGTCTGCGGATTGTCATCGACGTGACACCGGTGGTTCGGACGCCGGCCCAGCGGGAGGCCCAAGCGGCCCTGGAGTTCCTCGGTGACCGGCGGATATCGACGCTGCCCGTCGCGGCGCTATGTGGTTACGACATCGCTGAACTCGGCGACGACGCTGCCGGGTTGTTGTGCCTGCACCCGGGGACCGGGCCGAGGCCGGTTCCGTTCCAGCTGTCCACCCAACCCGCCCGGCGCAATGCGATCGCGCTGACCGGTGATCTCGACGCCGCCAGCGAGGCCCTGTTCATCGCCACCTTGCAGCGAATCCTGCCGCTGCTGTCGCACGGAACTCTGGACATCGACGCGCGGGAGCTGGAATTCGTCGGCCACCGCCAACTCGTCCTGCTCGACCGGTGCTGCGCCGCCCATGGCCGAACGGCGGTGCTGCGCAGCAATCTACCGACCGTGCACCGGCTGTTCGAGCTGATCGGCTTCCACAACGTCCGTCTCGACACCGCGGTGTGAAGCCTCCCGAACTGTCGAATGTCGGTGTAGCGTAAAAGATCGATGTCTGAGCTAGAACCCAAGTACGCCGAACTGCAATCGATCTACGACATCTCGAATGAGTTCTTCGAGCTGTTCCTAGGCCCCACGATGGGATATACCTGCGGGTATTACCAGCATCCGGAGACCACCCGCGATGAGGCGCAGAACGCCAAGTTCGACCTCGCACTGGGAAAGCTGGGGCTGCAGCCGGGCATGACGCTGCTGGACGTCGGCTGCGGCTGGGGCGGCGGGATGCGGCGCGCGCTGGAAGAATTCGACGTCAACGTCATCGGGCTGACACTCAGTGAGCGGCAACGCGAATACGCCATCGCCAAGCTGGCCGAGATACCCACGCAGCGCACCGTGGAGGTGCGTCTGCAGGGCTGGGAAGAATTCGACGAGCCGGTCGATCGCATCGTCTCCATCGGCGCCTTCGAGCACTTCGGGCACAAGCGTTACCCCGAATTCTTCAACATGGCCCACCGCGTTCTGCCGTCCGACGGGGCGATGCTGCTGCACACCATCACCGCGATCACCCAGGACGACGCGCAACGGCTGGGTCTTCCGCTGACCATGAGCTTGGCCCGATTCAACAAGTTCATCATGACCGAGATCTTCCCCGGAGGTCAGCTGCCGACGGTGTCCATGGTCGCCGACCGCGCGACCGAAGCCGGATTCACCGTCGCGCGCATCCATGAGATCGGGCCCAACTACGTGCGTACCCTTCAGGATTGGGCGGCGGCGCTGGCGGCCAACAAAGACAAGGCGATCGCAGCGCAGTCCGAAGCGGTCTATGACCGTTACGACAAATACCTCAACGGCTGCGTCAAGCTGTTTCGCGACGGCTACACCAGCGTCCACCAGTACACCCTGCAGAAGTGACCCGCCGACGCGGGTAGCCCAGTCAGCGGTGCCGACGCACCGGCCCGGCCCACAGGCCTGCTCGAGATTCGGGTGCCGATGGGCGACGGTAAGTGACCGGGATCTTCACCGGCCTTGCTGGATTCGCCGTGGGATGCTTTGGCCGGGGCGGATCGGCGTCAGCGTTCCGGCGGCCGCCCCGACGCAGCGCGTCATGTGCCCGCAGCAGCTGCTGCAACTGTGCCGCCACATCATCGGAAAGCTGCGAACGCGCAGATCCGGTGTCAGGGTGCAGGGCGCGCACCTTGGTGCGGAAGGCGTGGCTGATCTGAGCCGGAGTGGCCGAAGACATCACTCCCAGCACGTCGTAGGGATCAAAGCTCTCGCTCATCATGTTCCACCACGCTCGATCAGCAACGGAAGGCTTGTAGGGCGGCGTGGTCCCGCTGCCGGGAGAGCAGGGGGCAGCGGGACCACGCCGGACTCCGGTGTCGGGTAAGGGCTATCACCTCCCAGGTGCGAGCGGACAAGGCGGGCGGCGTCCCGGAGGCGACCGCTGCGTGGGCCACACCCGGCTGTTACGCCGCCGGGTGGCCCACCGGTGCGACCGGCAGGCCGGTATTGGGACGCCACGCCGCCCAAGCGTGGCGCAACGAATGGCGAGCTGCGGGGGTCGGGACCGGGTGGCGGGCATTTCGGTGCGCACCGCGTGGCAGTGCTCCGGGATGGCGGCGCTCAGCAGTCGCAGCCATTCGGCGCGCACGATGCACTCCGCCTCGCCCAGCACCTCCGCGGTCAAAGTGTTGGTGGTCATGCTGCTCACCTCCTTCACCAGCCGCCTCCCGGCCCCTCGCAATCAGCCGTTGATGGCCCGCTCGCCGTGTCCACTGGCGACCTTGATCCGGCGCGGCTTCGCCTTCTCCGCAACCGGAATGGTCAGCCGAAGCACGCCGTCCTGGTAGCTGGCCTGGATCTGCTCGGCATCGAGGTTGTCGCCCAGAAACAGCTGGCGGCTGAACAGGCCGCGCGGCCGTTCCGCCGACACCATCTCGCGGCTCTGATCGAGGCCGGGCCGTTCGGCGTGCACGGTCAACACGTTGCGTTCGACATCGAGGTCCAAGGTGTCCGCCTGCACTCCCGGCAGGTCGAACTCGACGATGAACTGATCTCCGTCGCGCCAGGCGTCCATCGGCATCACCGCCGGCCGAGCCGCGGTGCCCAGGACTTGCTGGGTCCAGCGGTCGAGATCACGGAACGGATCGGTACGCATCAACATCATCTCCACCTCCTTGAACTGCGGCAGATCTTCTATGTCTGCCGACATAGATTTTTATATAGCACCGATGGTAGGTTCGTGCAAGAGGATCTCGCGACGAGTGGAAGCGACATGCGTTGACCGACGACATGAGTGCCCGATCCGGGCTTGGGGTATACAGCATTTCGGTGGCTGCCGAGCTGTCCGGTATCGGTCCGCAGACGTTGCGGCTCTACGAGAGCCGCGGCCTGCTCACCCCGGCACGCACCGCGGGGGGGACCCGCCGCTACAGCGATCACGACCTGATGCGGCTGCAGCGGATCGTGGAGTTGGTCGGTGAGGGGGTCAATGTGGCCGGTATCGGGGAGATCCTCGGTCTCGAAGCCCGCAACGCCCGCCTCGAGTCGGACAACAGCAGGCTCAGGTCCGATAACGACCAATTGAAGTCGGACTATGCCCTGCTCGCCGCCGAACGCGCAGTGCGACCGGACCAGGGCGCGCGGGCGCAGAAACGACAGAAACGAAAGGGGTCATGATGACGAACGCCGAAGGGCTGCCGCCGACCGAGGGCGTTCCGGAGGCCGATCTCGCCGAACAGCGAATCGACACCTCCGACGAGGACCACGGTCTGGATCCAGCAGACCTGGAAAACGTCAACGACATCGAGGCCAATCCTGCGGACCTGATCGAGCAGGCGACCAGCGTTCCGCTCCCCGACGAGGACTACGACTCCGGCCAGTAGCGCAGAACCGCCCCCCTACTCGGTTTCGGCCACGTCGTCGTCCACGTGGCGGCGCGCCGGTTCGCGGCGCCGGTGGCTGGTGTCGCAGAGCGGGTAATTGCGGCTGCGCCCGCAGGCGCAGATGGCGACCATGAACCGATCCGATTCGACGACGCCCTCGGGTGTCTCGATGCGTACCGGCCCGGGAACCAGAACCGGGCCGTTGCGGACCGGGCGTACCAGCCGCGGTTCGGTCATGGTTTGTCCGCCCGGATCACCACCAGCTGCTCTTCGCGGCAGCCGCGGGGCATCCGCCCGGTTCGTTCCAGCCAGCCGGCGCGCGCCGAGAGCACCGGCCCGAACGGAATCCACCGGGACGCCACGATGTCGGCGTCCAACCCGCCGTCTCGCAGCACTTTCAGCGACCTGCCGGTGTCTGCCAGGGCTGACTGGACCAACAGAAAGGAACCACCGCTGCGCAACAGCGTGCCGGCTGAGCGGCATAGCGGGTCGAGGATGATCCGGCCGTCGACACCGCCGTTCCACGACCACTCCGGGCCGCCGGCCGCCGGGATCGGGCCGCCGTGGCGCGGACTGGGCACATAGGGCGGGTTCGACACGATCAGGTCGAACGGGTCGCAGTCCAGCGCGCCGGTCCACGGGCCGTGCCGGATCTCCACATCCACCCCGGCAGTGCGCGCATTGTCCCGCGAGCACCGCACCGCGCGCGGACAGATGTCGAACGCGGTGACGCTGCCGGCGCCCATATCGGCCGCCGCGATCGCCACCACCCCCGAGCCGGTACACAGGTCGAGCACCCGGCTTGCGCGGGCCAGGCCCGACGATTCCATCGTCTCTATCAGCAGGTGTGAATCCTGCTGCGGGGCATAGACGCCGAGCGGAGTCAGTAAATCGGTCCTGGTAGCGGACGTGGCGATGATGGGGTTCACGCACCCGGTTTACCCGGCCACCGTCGCCGACAAACGCCGTTGCTCGGGCGCGAGACGTGCCATGGGCCGTTCGTCGGGCATACCCCTTCCGCCTCGCGGGTAGTCACCGGCCATGACTTTGCGCGCAGCCACCGCGATCCCGATCGAATCCGTCGAGGTCTCGGCCTACTCGATCCCCACCGACTCCGCAGAGTCCGACGGCACGCTGACCTGGGACTCGACCACATTCGTGCTGGTCAGCGTCCGCGCCGGGGGAATCGTCGGAACCGGCTACACCTACGGCGGAACGGCGGTGGCCACCGTGGTGGAAGCCAAGCTGGCCGACGTCATCACCGGCGAGGACGCGTTGCAGCCGCCGGCCCGGTGGGCCGGAATGCAGCACGCGGTGCGCAACCTGGGCAAGCCGGGCGTGGTCGCCTCGGCGATCGCCGCGGTCGACATCGCGCTGTGGGACCTACGGGCGCGACTGCTGGACGAGCCGCTGGTCATCACCCTGGGCGCCGTCCACGACACCACCCCGATCTACGGCAGCGGCGGATTCACCTCCTACGACAACGACACCTTGTGCGAGCAGTTGTGCGGCTGGGCCGACGCCGGCATTCCCCGGGTCAAGATGAAGGTCGGTCGCGACCCGGATACCGACGCCAACCGGGTGTCGGCGGCCCGCGCGGCGATCGGCGACGGGATCGAGTTGTTCGTCGACGCCAACGGCGCCTACCACCGCAAACAGGCCCTGTGGTGGGCTCATCGCTACGCCGATTTCGACGTGCGGTGGTTCGAGGAACCGGTCAGCTCCGATGATCTCGAGGGCCTGCACCAGCTGAGCCGCAACGGGCCGCCGGGGATGGACATCACCGCCGGCGAATACGGTTACCACCTACCGTATTTCGAGCAGATGCTGGCCGCCGGCGCGGTCGACTGCCTGCAGGCCGACGTCACGCGCGCACTCGGGATCACCGGTGTGCTCAAAGTCGGCGCGCTCTGCGACGCCCGCGGCATCGACCTGTCGCTGCACTGCGCGCCGCAGATCAGCGCTCAGGTCGGCACGGCGCTGTGGCATCTGCGCCATCTGGAGTACTTCCACGACCATGTGCGGATCGAAAGGCTGGCCTTCGACGGTGTGATCACCCCCGAGCCCGGCGGGGTGCTACGCCCGGACCGCACCTCGCCCGGGCACGGGCTGACCGTCAAACAGGCCGACCTCGACGAGTTCCGCGTCGCCTGAATCCGACGGCAGCGGCCGCCATCCCAGCCGCGACCGCGGCCACCGGCCCGGCGGTCCGGATGACCCGCGTCGAGGTGCCGGGCGCCGGGCGCCCGGGCGGGCGGACAGAGCCGACCTCGGCTGACTCCCGCGCCATGGCCATCAGCTGCCCCAGGTGCAGCGCTGAGGCGGCGCGGGCGTCGGAAAGCTGGGTCTGGCAGGAGAACCCGTTGGCCACCACCGTGGCGCCGGGATTCTTGCGGATGGCCGGAAACAGCGCCTGCTCACCGCAATCCATCGATATCTGGTACTTGCCCTCTTCGAAGCCGAACGATCCGGCCAACCCGCAGCAACCCCCGGATACCGGCTCGACGTCGACACCCATTTTCTGCAGCACCTGCTGGTCGGCGTCGACGCCGCCGGTGGCCCGCTGATGGCAGTGCCCCCACAGCAGGGCCCGCATCCCGGAGGTCTGCGGCACCTCGATATCGAACTTGGCGAGGAATTCCGCGAAGTGATAACTGTTGCGCACCAGCCGCTCGGCGTCGTCGTCGTACGGAAGCAGCTTGGGCAGCTCGTCTTTGAACACCGCCAGACAGCTCGGCTCCATCCCGACCACCGGTGTGTCATCCCGGATCTCCTCGCGCAGCTGGGAAAGCACGTTCAGCAGATAGCGTTTCGCGATGTCCAGGAAGCCGTAGTCGTAGAGCGGGCGTCCGCAGCAGATGTGACCGCGCGGCATGAGCACCTGCCAGCCGGCCGCTTCGATGGCCTCCACGCAGGCCACACCGACATCGGTGTGCAGGTGGTTGTTGAAGGTGTCGGGGAACAGGATGACCCGTGGCCCGCCGGAGTTGACCACCGGACGCCGGAAGAACCACTGCTGCAAGCTCATCGGTGCGAACGTCGGCAGCGGCCGCTGCCGGTCGATGCCACCGGCGAATTTGGCGATGCGCGAGAGCACCGGCGTATGGGTGGCGAAGTTGGCCAGCTCCGGCACCCTGGCGGCCAGCCGGACGGCCTGATCGATGAAGCCGAAGGCGTACGCGTAGCGGGGCCGCCACCGGCGCCACGACCGGTAGTGGTGGTAGAGGAACTCCGACTTGTAGGTCGGGATGTCGACGTTGACCGGGCAGTCGTTGGTGCAGCCCTTGCAGGCCAGGCATAGGTCCAGTGCGTCGGCGACTTCTCTGGACTGCCAACCGTCTTGAATCACCTCGCCGCGCAGCATCTCGAACAGCAGTCGCGCGCGGCCCCGGGTGGAGTGCTTCTCCTCCCGGGTGACCTGATAGCTCGGACACATGGTGCCACTGGCCTCCGGCACCCGGCACTTACCCACCCCCACGCAGCGCAAGGCGGCATGCGAGAAGTCGCCGTGATCCTCGGGATAGGCGAACTTCACCGCCGGTCGCGGCGGGTTGTAGTCGGTGCCGAGCTTGAGGTTCTCGTCGAACCGATAGGCGTCGATGACCTTGCCGGGGTTCATCTTCCACATCGGATCCCAGATCGACTTGAATTCCCGCATCGCCTCGATCAGTCGCGGGCCGTACTGCTTGCCGAGCAGCTCGGCGCGCTGCTGGCCGTCACCGTGCTCACCCGACATGGATCCGCCGTAGGAGGCCACCAGATCGCCGGCGGCTTCCATGAAATGCCGGTAGGTGGCCAGCCCGTCTTTGTGGCGCAGATCGAAATTCACCCGGGAGTGGATGCAGCCCTCCCCCAGGTGCCCGTACATGGCGCCGCGCAGCCCGTGATCGGCGTAGAGCCGCTGCAGGTCTCGCACGTAGTCCCCGACCCGCGCCGGCGGCACCGCCGAATCCTCCCAGCCGGGCCAGTGATTGCCGCTGTCCACCGGGAAAGCCGTCGACCCCAGACCCGCCTCCCGGATAGCCCACAGCTCGGCGCTGTTTCCGCCGTCCTGCTTGCTGCGGGCCATCACGATCCGCCCGGAGTCGAAGCCCTTCGCCTTCTGCAACCACTCGGCGAATCGGTGCGCCTGTGCCGAGGCATCCTGGGGGTCATCGGAGCCGAACTGCACCATCAGCCACGCCCCGGCCGAATCCAGCTGCGGCAGCGCCGCTCTGCCCTCGGGGTTGACCCCGGTCAGCTCCTGGTCGTGCACCAGCAGCTTGTCCACCGCCTCGCACCCGATCGGCTTGAACTCCAGGATCTCCGGCGCCAGGTCGCCGGCGTCGCCGAGCGAGTCGAACGCCACCACCACCACGCTGCGGTGCAGCATCGCCGGGATGAGCATCACGGTGGCGCTCAACACCACCGCACAGGTGCCCTCGGCGCCCACCAGTGCGCGCGCGACGTTGAAACCCTTCTCCGGCAACAATTCGTCGAGGTTGTAACCCGACACCCGCCGCGGTAGCTCGTCGACGTCGGGGTAGCCGTGACGAATGTCCTCGGCGTACTTGTCGCGCAGGTCGCGCAGTGCCGCATAGATCTCGCCTTTGCGGCCGCCCTGGGCGATGATCGCGTCGATCTTGCTCTCTTCGTTGTTGCCCACCCAGAACCGGGCGCCGTCGTAGGTGATGATCTCCAGCGCGTGGGTGTTGTCCGAGGTGCGCGGGCCGGGCCCGTAGAGGTGCGCCTGGATCGAGTGCACGCCGCACGAATTGTTGCCGATGTTGCCGCCCAGGGTGCACCGCGAATGTGACGACGGGTCCGGCCCGAACACCAGCCCGTACTCGCCGGTGGCCTTGTTGAGTTGCTCGTTGATCACTCCGGTCTGCACGGTGCACAACCGCCGCCCGGCGTCGATGTCGATGATCTTGGTCAGATACTTGGAGAAGTCGATGACCACCGCCACGTTGACGGTCTCCCCGGACAGGCTGGTCCCACCGCCGCGGCACAGCACCGGTGCCCGGTAGCCGTGGCAGGCCCGCACGGTCTGCACCACATCCTCGATGGTCTTGGTCACGACCACCCCGATCGGCACCTGGCGATAGTTGGAGGCGTCGTTGGCATACATCGCCTTGGTGCCGGCGTCGAAGCGCACCTCACCTTCGACGTGACGGCGCAACTGCTTTTCCAGGCCGATCACGTTGACCCGGTCGACCGCCGCCATCCCGGCGACGAACCGGGTGTCCGGCCGGGCGGGAATCTGCTCGGTGTACCGGTGGCCGAGCAGGCTCATCAATCGTCCTTGTCGCGCAGGTCCCGCACCGTCTGCTTGGCCGACTCGGTGAACTCGTGCATCTTCTGCTTGGCGTTCTTGGTGGCGATGCTGACCCGGTCGGGATCCTTGATCATCGCCTTGGCGGTGTTCTTCGCGATGTCCATCCGGATCTGCGGCGGCACCGGTGCGACATCGGGGTCGACGACCACTTCCAGCACCACCGGGGTGGTGGCCGACAGCGCCTGATCCCAGGCATTCCCGATGTCCTTCGGGTCATCGCAGCGGATACCGGTCAGGCCCAGCAGCTTGGCGAATTCGGCGTACGGCACATCCGGAATGTATTGGGAGCCCTCGAATTTCTTCTCCCCGCCCATCGCGCGCTGCTCGAAGGTGACCTGGTTGAGATCTTGGTTGTTGAACACGCAGAAGATCAACGGGCCCTTGGACAACCGCTCCTTGTAGCGCTTGACGGTGATCATCTCGGCCATGCCGTTCATCTGGAACACCCCGTCGCCCACCAGAGCGATCACCGGGCGACCCGGATGTGCCAGCTTGGCGGCGATCGCATACGGCGTGCCGGGCCCCATGGTGGCGAGGTTGCCGGCCAGTGAGGCGGCCATCCCCGGCCGCAGCCGCAGATGCCGCGCCCACCAGTTGGCCACCGAGCCGGCATCGGTGGTGATGACGGAGTTGTCGGGCAGCCGCTTGGACAGCTCGTGCACCACCAGTTCGGGGTTGAGCGGGTTCGCCTTGTCGTGAGCCCGCTTGTCGAGCACCCGCCACCACTCCTGCACCTCGCCTTCGATCTTCTTGCGCCAGGACCGGTCGTCTTTGCGCTTGAGTAGCGGGATCAGCTCTTGCAAGGTGTCTTTGGAGTCACCGATCAGATTGGCGTCCATCGGGTACCGCACGCCTATCATCCGGCCGTCGTGGTTGATCTCCACTCCGCGGCACTGCCCTTCCTTGGGCAACCACTCGGCATAGGGGAAGCTGGAGCCGATCATGAACAAGGTGTCGGCCCCCGACATCATCGCTTCGCTGGCCGTGGAGCCGAGCAGCCCGATCGGGCCGGTGACATAGGGCAGATCATCGGGCAGCGAGGCCCGCCCCAAGGAGGTCTTGGCCACTCCGGCGCCCAGCAATTCGGCGACCTGCACCACCTCGTCTGACGCGTCGGCGGCGCCGGCGCCGATGAGGATCGCCACCTTCTTGGCGTCGTTGAGAATGTCGGCCGCCTTCTGCAGTTCGGGCTTCGCCGGCAACATCCGCGACCGGCTCCAGCCGACGCTGCTGTACACCGCGCCGTGCATCCGCGGTGGCGAGGGCACCGCGTCTTCCTCGGCGACGTCCTCCGGCAGGATGATGGTGGCCACCGTCCGATTCGTCAGTGCCACCTTGCACGCCCGGTCCACCAGGTGCCTGGCTTGTACGGGCGCCATGCAGGTTTGGATGAAGTCCGATGAGACGTCCTTGTACAGCGACATCGGGTCGATCTCCTGCTGGAATGCCGCACCCAGCGACATCCGCTTCTGTTGACCGACGATGGCGACCACCGGCTGGTGGTCGAGTTTCGCGTCGTAGAGCCCGTTGAGCAGGTGGATCGCACCGCCGCCGGAGGTGGCCAGACAGCAGCCCAGTTCGCCGGTGAACTTGGCGTGCCCGGTCGCCATGAACGCGCCCATCTCCTCGTGCCGGGGCTGGATCAGCTCCGGGTCCCCGTTGGCCCGGTCAAGTGCGCCGAGCATGGAGAGGATGCCGTCGCCGGGATATCCGAAGATCCGGCGCACCCCCCATTGGCGTAACCGGTCGATGATGAAGTCCGCAGTTTTCGGCATTGTGCGCTCCCTTCTCTGGGCTGACGGTTACCCGTCACCCTCGTTGCCAAACGCCGCTTGTCGGGCACCGCCCGTCACACCACGGCCCTGTTCTCTCCTGGCACAGCAGCGCCCGCCACCCGCAGGTCGTCGACGAAGGCGCGGTAGGCCTCCTGCCGGTCGGTGCGGTCCCGCAGCACCGCCGAGGGATGCACGGTGGCCAGCACCCGGGCCCGGCTGCGCCCTCCCGCCGCGTCCGGCAGCCGCAGTAGCTTGCCGCGCCCGGTGGAGATCCGGAATGCGGTACCCAGCAACGACTGCGCGGCGGTGGCACCCAGGCAGACCACCAGTTGCGGCCGGACCGCTTCGATCTCGGCGATCAGCCAGGGCCGGCACGCCACCACCTCGGTACGGCCGGGTTTCTGGTGGATCCGGCGTTTGCCCTCCCGGCGGGTGAACTTGAAATGTTTGACCGCGTTGGTCGCATAGATCAGCTCCGGGTCGATTCCCGCGTCGTGTATCGCACGATCCAACAGCCGGCCGGCCGGGCCGACGAAGGGGTGGCCCTGACGGTCCTCCTGATCGCCGGGCTGTTCACCGACCAGCATCAGCGGTGCGCCACGGCGGCCTTCGCCGAACACGGTCTGGGTGGCGTCGCGGTAAAGCTCGCAGCCGTGACATCCGGCGGCGGCATCCCGCAGTGCGCCCAGCGTCCGCTTGTCGGGTAGATAACGCTGCGCGCCTGGCACTTTCGTGGTTGCGCTCACGCCGCCAGCTCCGGCGCGATCTCGGACTCCCAGAAGGCGAAGAACTGCTCCTGGTCCGGACCGATCTGCTGAACGTAGAGTTCGTCGAAGCCGGCGTCGGCGAATTCCTTTATCCGGTCCAGATACGGTTTGGCGTCCGGGCCGGCCGGCACTGCCTGTGCCACCGCATCGGTGGTGACCAGGCTCGAGGCCTGCTCGAAATGCGTGGGGGTGGGCAGGTTCTGGCCCAGTTCACCGGGTAGCTGCTCACTGGGCCACAACTCGTGCGCGGTCCGCACCCCCTCCTCTTTCGACGCCGCGTAGCACACCTTGAACCCGGCCTGACTGGGCTTGCCCATCCCGCCGGCATGGTGGAACTCCGAGACCAGCGCGGCATCGGGCATGCTGCACTGATAACCGTCGCCGATCCGGCCCGCCAGCCGCGCCGAGTGCGGTCCGTAACCAGACACGTAGATCGGAGTGGGCGCCGGCGGCAGCGTGTAGAGCCGGGCGTTCTCGACGGTGTAGTAGCGCCCATGGTGATTGACCTGTTCGCCGGTGAACAGCTCACGGATCACCGCCACGGCCTCATCAAGCATGCCGCGCCGGACCGCGGCCGGTGGCCAGCGCCGGCCGGTGATGTGCTCGTTCAGCGCCTCTCCGGTGCCCACGCCCAAGACGAAGCGGCCCTCGTGCAGCGCGGCGCTGGTCGCCGCCGCCTGCGCGATCACCGCCGGGTGGGTGCGCACGATCGGGCAGGTGACCGCGGTGGTGATCGGCAGCGTGCAGGATTGCGACAGCGCTCCGATTACCGACCACACGAACGCGCTCTGACCTTGGGCGTCGGTCCAGGGATGGAAATGATCGGAGATCCACAGCGCCTCGAAACCGGCCTGCTGAGCCCGGACCGCCTGGCGGACCAGGTCGTTGGGGTGAAACTCCTCGCAGGACAACGCATACCCCAGGGTCGTCATGAGGCAGGCATACCCGCCGTGGCGGCGGCTAATCGTGGTTGGCGGTTTCCGCGGGAATCAGGGCGTGGTTGTCGCAGGATGGGCCGGCGTGGGTGTGGCGTCGGCCGGCTTGCGGGTCGTCTCCGGCCCGGAGGACGTCGGTGTCATGGTGGTCGACGAAGCGGCTGCCGGAGACGGGGTGGCCGGATCAGCGGGGGCGGCCGGAGTCGTCGCCACCGCGATGTAGGTGGCCACCGCCGCCGCGGCGAGCGCCGTCCCTACCAAAATGTGATTTCGCGTGGCCATGATGTTCCTCCCCGGATGTTTGCCCGCCAGGCGCGGGCGCGTGAGGGTGTTTACCCCCGAGCTTTGGGCGTCAACCGGGGTCAGTAGCCGCCGGGAGTTCCGTTGCCCAGGCAGGCCAGCCGGGTCCCGCCCACGGCATGGCGGTCGACGATGTTGCGGGTGTCGATGACCACGGCACCGGCAGCGGCGCATCGGGCGACCGCCTCCCAATCCAGCTCGGCGAAGTCGGGCCATTCGGTGAGCACCACGATCGCGTCGGCATCCTTGGCGGCGACGTAGGGATCGTCGGCGACCGCGATCGGCAGCTGTGCGGTGTCGATCATCTCCAGCCGCGGGTCATAGGCGGTCACCTGGGCGCCGACCCGTTGCAGGCCGGCGCAGACCGCGATCGCCGGGGAGTCCCGGATGTCGCTGGTACCGGCCTTGAACGTCAGGCCCAGCACCGCGACCTTCAGCTCGGTCAGCGGACGGCCGGCCCGCTGCCGCAGCATGGCGGCGATCCGGTGCACCTGGGCGGCGTTGGTCGCCCGCGCGGATTCGATCTCCCGCAATTCCACCCCGTGCGCCCGGCCGGCGCACACCAGCGCCGCGCTGTCCTTCGGCAGGCACGAGCCGCCCCAGCCCGGGCCCGGCCGCAGGAAGTGTGGGCCGATCCGCGGGTCGGCGCCCATGCACCGGGCGATGTCGGCGATATCGGCGCCGACCCGGCTGGAAAGCTGGGCCAGCGAGTTGACGAAGGACAGTTTGACCGCCAGGAAGGCGTTGCTGGCGTACTTGGCCAGCTCCGCGCTCTCCTGGCTCATCCGCAACACCGACTGCCCGGGGTACAGCTGCGCCACCACGTCGGCGGCCGCGCCGTCGTCGGCCCCGATCACCACCCGGTCAGGATGCTGGAAATCCTTGACGGCGAAACCCTCCCGGAGAAACTCCGGGTTGGCCACGACGTGGATGCCCCCCGGCGCCAATGCCGCACCGAGGCGGCAGCAGGTCCCAGGCGGGACAGTGGATTTGACCGCCACCGTCGACCCCGGCGCCATCGTGTCGGCGAGGCGCGCCACCGCACGTTCGACGGCGCGCAGGTCGGCGTTGCCGTCGTCGCCGGTGGGTGTCGGTACGCAGACGAAGACGACGTCGCGGTCGGCCAGTAGGCGGTAATCATCGGTGACCCGCAGGGTTTCGCGCGCCAGCCCGGCGCGCAGCAACTCGGTGATACCCGGTTCGTCGATCGCGGCGTACCCGGCGCGCAGCTGGACGACACGGCGCCGGTCGGTGTCGATGCACACCGTGTCCACCCCGTCGGCGGCCAGACACACGGCGGTGGTCAAGCCGACATATCCGGCACCGATGACACCGACGCGTGATGTCATGCGCATTCCGCGAGAACGTCGCGGGCCGCCGCGATGACGCGCGCCGGGGTGATCAGCAGCAATCCCGCATCCGGCCGATCGGCGTGCGGGTCGCCGCGGTCACCGGCCCAGATGGCGACGTGCGGGCCCGGGCCGCGCGGGCCCCAGTGCGCCGGCGGGGTCGGACCGAACAGCAGCACCGAGGCGGTTCCGGTGGCGGTGGCGACGTGCCCGATGCCGGTATCCCCGCACACCAGCAGCCGGGCGTCGCTGATCAACGCCACCATGCCCAGCAGGTCCAGTTCCCCGGCGAGCACCGCCGACGAGCTCAATCCGGCGTAGGCGGCGACGGTCTCGGCCAGGATGCGTTCAGCGGTCGAGCCGGTCACCACCACCCGGTGCCCGGCACGGCTCAGCGCTGCGGCGACGGCGGCGAACCGCTCCGGAGGCCAGCGCCGCGCCGGCGCCGCGGCACCGGGATGAATCACCACGACACCGTCTCGGCGCGGATATCCCGGTGGCCTGCCGATGCCGAGTTCGCCAGTCCGGCAGGCGATTCCCGCGGATTCGAGCAGCATGCACCAGCGGTCCACGTCGTGCAGGTCGTCACGCCAGGGCGGCCCGCTCACCGCCGGGTGATCGCAGTTTCCGTGACTGATAACGGTTTTCGCACCGGTGAGCAGCAGGTCGGCGATGCTCTGTGGGCCCCGCCCGTGCAGGTTGACCGCCACCTCCGGCGCCGGGCCGGACCACCGCAGCGCACCGAGGCCGGCGGTCGGCACCACCTCGTACACCGCGCCGCACAACAGCGCCAGCGGTGCCAGCGGCTCGCGCGTGGCCAGCACGATCCGCGCCGACGGGTATGCCCGGCGCAGCCCGCGCAGCGCCGGCACGCCGGTGAGCAGGTCGCCCACTCCCAGCGCCCGCAGCACCAGCACGGTGGCGCTGCTGGTTACGGCCACGACGCTTCCTCGCTGGAGCACACCACCATTTCCCGGATCTCGCTACCGGCCGGCTGGCGCAGCGCGAACAGCACCGCCTCGGCCACCTGGTCGGGGTCGTTGAGTTTGGCGTCCGGCGGCGGCTTGTACTGCTCGGCGCGCCCGTCGAAGAACGGCGTGGTCATCCCGCCCGGGATGAGCAGGGTTACGCCGACTTCACCGGCCAGTTCGGCGGCCAGTGCCCGGGTGAAGCCGACCACTCCGAACTTGGATGCGCAGTAGGCGGTGGCGTCGCTGACCGCTTTGATGCCCAGCGTCGATGCGCAGGTGACGATCCGGGCGTCGCCCCCGGCGTCGAGATACGGCAGTGCGGCGCGGATCACCGCCGCGGTGCCCAACAGGTTGACGTGCAGTACCCGTTCCCAGTCTTTGGCCGGGACGCGATCCAGCCGCCCGCAGCTGTCGATGCCCGCCGGCGTGAACACCCCGCGCAACGGTTGGTCGGCGGTGCCGGCCAGATCGGCGACGGCGTCCTCGACCGCCGCGGTGTCTGCGAGATCGGCGCACCGGTAGGCCCCACCACCCAGGTCCTCGGCCGGTGGGTTGATGTCGATCACCAGCGGTGTCCCACCGGCTCGCCGCACCGCGCGGACGGTGGCGGCGCCCAGCCCGGACGCTCCGCCGGCGATCAAGATGTTGCCCAGTTCCTTCGCCATTTCCATCTATCGCACCTCTCTCCCTTTTAGCGTGCGGCGGCGATCAGCTTTGACGACGAGTAGCCCGGGATGGTGGGAAGCACCATCACCTGACCGCCGTGGCGGCGCACCGTGTCCGCCTCGGGCAACTCGACTCCGCCGTAGTCGCCGCCTTTGACCCAGATGTCGGGGCGCAGCCGCTCCAGCACGGTGGTCGGCGAGGTCTCATGGAAAATCGCCACGCCGTCCACGCAGGCCAGCGCGGCCAGCACCCGGGCGCGATCCTCGGCGGCCACCACCGGGCGTCCGGCGCCTTTGAGCGCCCGCACCGAATCGTCGGAGTTGATCAGCACCACCAGCGCATCGCCGAGGTCGCGTGCCCGGCGCAGCAACCGGATGTGTCCGGTGTGCAGCAGGTCGAAGCACCCGCCGGTTGCCACCAGCGTGCCGCCGGCCCGCCGGACCCGATGGGCCAGCGCCGTCACCGCCGCCATCCCGGTGACCGCGCCGCCCGGGGTGGTCAGCTCGATCCCGCCCGGCATCGGCATGGCACTGGACACTCCGGCCGCACCGCCGGTCGCCACGAAGCGAGAAGCATCGGCCACCGCGGCGGTGGCGGCCGTCAGCGCGTCGGCGCCGTCGGCCAGCGCCAGCGCGGCGGCCACCGCGAAACGGTCCCCGGCACCGCAGGTATCGCTGCGGCCGGCGGCGGCGCCGGGCGAGTGGATGTGGTGGGCGGCGTGCCGCGCGTCGGCGAACAGCGCCCCGCCGGCGCCCAGCGTGACGCTGACAGCGCCGGCGCTCCAGGCTCGCCGCAGCGCGTCGGCCCGCTGCCCGCCGCCGGCCGAGGGTGCGAAGATCTTCGCTTCGGCGTCGTTCGGGGTCACCAGGGCACACCGCGGGATCGGCACCGCTCCGCGCGGGTGCGGGTCCCAGACCACCGGCGCGTGTGCCGCCGCGGCGGTCAGCGCGGCACGCAGCTTCTCGTGGGAGGCAACGCCGTGGCCGTAGTCGGCGACGCAGATCGCGGCGGCCTCGCCGAACAGCTCGCCGATCTCGGCGGGCAGTCGCTCGTCGGCCGCATAGCCGTCGCCGTGGTCGAGGCGCACCACCGATTGCCCGCCGGCCCGGATCCGGATCTTGCTGAGCGTGCCGCCGCACAGCGGCAGCCCCACCACGCGGATGCCCGGGTGGTCGTCGGCGAAGATCTTGGCCAGGCTACGGCCGGTGGCGTCGTCGGCGGTGGCGGTGACCAGCACGACGTCGGGATACTCCCGGGCGGCCAGCACCGCCGCCAGGCCGGCACCGCCGGGCCGCTGCCAGATACGCTCGGGGTCGACCACCGGGACCGGCGCCTCCGGCGACAGGCGGCTGGCCGAGCCGTCGACATCGACGTCGAGCATCGAATCACCTATGACCACAAGCGGTTTCATCACAGCACCCGTTCGCTGTCGAGCAGCACGGCGTCCACGGCCATGCACAGGCTGTGCACCAGCAGCAGGTGGATCTCTTGGACGGTGGCCGTCGAATCGGCTTCCACGCCGATGCCGTCGTCGCTCATCGTCAGCAGCGGGTTGGGCGCCGGCCCGGTCAACGACCAGGTGGTCACGCCGATCTCCTGCGCCGCCTTCACCGCGGCCAGCACGTTGCGGCTGGTGCCACTGGTGGACAGCGAGATCAGCACGTCACCGCGGCGCCCGTGGGCACGCACCCCCCGGGCGAACATCTCCTCGGCGCCGTAGTCGTTGACGATCGCGGTGGACGCCGAAGTGTCGGCGTGTAATGCGATGGCCGACAGGGGTTCTCGTTCATGATGGAAGCGGCCCACCAGTTCCGCGGTCAGATGCTGGGCCTCGGCTGCACTGCCGCCGTTGCCGCAGGCCAGCAGTCGGCCACCGCCGGTCAGCACCTCGGCCAGCCGCGCCCCCCAATCCGACAGCTGGGTGGCCGCCGGGCGTACCCGGGCGATCGCTCGCTCCAGCTCGGTCATATGCCGTGCGATCATGCCGCACCTCTTCCGTTTCGGGGACTTCCGATTTCGGCCACGGCCGCCACCACGTCACCGGCGGCGATGCCGTCCAGACAGGGGTGGCCGGCGACGGGACAGTTTCGGGCCCGGCTGCCGCGGCACGGCGCACTCTGATCGCCGCACAGCACTACCGGGACGCCGCAGGGACTCCAACGCTCGGCGGGCACCACTGGCGCGAACAGCGAGACGATCGGCGCCCCGACCGCCGCGGCGAGGTGCGCCGGTCCGGTGTTGGGTGCCACCACGGCCCGGGCACCGGCGAACACCGCACCGAGTTCGGCCAGCGTGGTGCGCCCGCCCAGGTCGGTTGCCATCTCACCGGCGACGGTCGCGGTGAGCTCCCGCTCGGCGGCGGAGCCGGTGACGACGACGTGATGACCGGTCCGCACCAGCGCGCGCACCAGCTCGGCGGATTTGCCCGCCGAGGGCTGGCGCGCCGACACCGCGGCTCCGGGGTGGAACGCCACGTAGCCGCCGCCGAGCGCCGCGCGCAGCGGCCCGGGCAGCGGCGGTAATCCCTTGACCCGCAGCCGCCCGTCGTCGCCGGGCGGCAACCGCCAGCCGGCGGCCCGGGCCAGCGACAGGGCCCGCAGCGGTTCGGGGATGTCACCGGGGTCGGGGTGGCGAAGGTCCAGCAGGGTGCCGGGGTAGTCGGTGCAGATCGCCCCGATCCAGCGCACCCCCGCCATCCGGCCGATCAGGGCCAGCGGCAGCGGCGACTGGTGAAACGAGGTGAGAATCAGCAGTGCGTCAGGCCGTTCGGCCGCCAGCAGGCCGATCAGTTCGGTCACCGCCGCCGCGGTCACCGGACCGGCGTCGAAGTCCACCCAGCCGGCACGCCACCGCACCACCCGGTCCACCCCGGGCAGCAGCTCGGCGGCGGCGGCGCCGCGCGGGCCGGCAAGAAACACCACCCGGTCGTGTGCCGCGGCGACGGCACGCACCGCCGGGCCGCTGATCAGCACGTCGCCGAGACTGTCGAGCCGCGCGACGACCGCGGTGCTCATCGAATCCCCTTGAGCACCAGCGACACCGCCGCATTCAGGGAGCGAGCCACCGCGGCAGTGGCACGCGCGTCGGCGATCTCGGCGGTCCGGGTGCGCCCGGTCGGCACCAGGATGGCGTCGGCCTGCGCAGCCAGCGCGGCGGCCACATCGCCACCGGTGTCGCCGATCATCACGCAGCGACTGGGCTGCACGTCCAACGCGTCGGCGGCCGCCGAGACCAGGCCGGGGGCCGGTTTGCGGCAGCCACAGCCGTCGCCGTCGTCATGCTGGCAGACCTGCCAGCTGTCGAACGGCCCGAGCAGTTCGTCCACCCGGGAGTTGACCGCGGCCAACTGCTCGGGGCTGATCAAGCCTTTGGCCACCCCCGATTGATTGCTCACCACCGCCAGCCGCAGACCATGCCGGCGCAGCCGCGCCAACGCGCGACGGGCGTGCGGCAGCGGAACCACCCCGTCCGGATCGGCCAGGTACGGGCCGTCCTGAATCAGGGTGTCGTCGCGGTCCAGCAGCACCGCCAGCGGCGGTTCGGCCAGCGCATTGCGGAACCGCAGAGCGCCGCGGATCCGGTAGGTCACCGCGACGGGCGGAATCAGCGCACTGCTCACCACCATCGCCGCGATCTCGCGGCCACCTCGGGGCCCGGCGGCGATCCGGCGCAGCGCGAATTCTGCCGTGAGCCCCAGCCAGCCCCATGCCCCGGCCCGCAGCATCGAGCGCCGGCCGGTGAGCATGCCCAGCACCGCGAGCAGCCCGGCGCCGCAGCTGATCACGTGCAGCGGCAGTCGTCCGCGTCCCTCGCCGATCGCGCTGCGCCACCCGCGGCTGTGCTTGCGGCGCATCAGCGCGTCATCACGGTTGCCGCGCTGCGCCGCGACACTGCTCCATACGCTGCTGCGCGCGGGAATCGGATGCACCGATTCACGGCTGCCGAAAGTGATTCGGCCCCCGGCCCGGGTGAGCCGCAAGGCGATATCGGCGTCCTCGCGGTAGGCCCGCGGGAAACGCTCATCGAAGCCACCGCAGGCCACCAGCGCGTCACGCCGGTAGGCCATGTCGGCGGTGATCCACCGGGCGCCGTCCAGGCGCAGGGTGCGCCGTTCATCGTCGGACGGGCGGCGATCCGCCGGCGCCGGCACCACGATCCGAGCCTGGGATCCGACCACCTTGGGGCCGGCGGCCTGCAGGTCGGCTTCCAGGCGGGTGCACCAGTTCTCGCCGGTCTCCACGTCGTCGTCGAGGAAGCAGATCCAGTCCGTCCGGGCCGCGCGCCAGCCGACGTTGCGGGCGGCGGCCGGTCCGCGCCCGCCGGAGCGCAGCACGGTGACCGGCAGAAAACCTGCCTCGGGCCACAGCGGCCGCGGCGGTCCCGGCCGGTCGTCGACGATGACCACCTCACCGGCCGGCAGGCGATCACCTCCGCACAACGCAACCAGCAGTCGATTCAGCGACGGGCGCCCGATGGTGGGAATCACCACCGTATAGCTCGGAGTCATTGCGCATGCCGCCGAATCAGGAAGGGCCCCAACGCCAATGCGTCGATCGGGGCGCTGCCGAAGCATTCCAGCGCGTCGCGCGGGCTGTCCACCATCGGCCGCCCGGCGGTGTTGAAGCTGGTGTTGACCACCACCGGCACCCCGGTGCGCTGGGCGAACGCGCTGATCATCGCGTGCAGCAACGGCTGGTCGGTGTCGACGGTTTGGATGCGCGCGGTGCCGTCGACGTGCGTGACCGCGGGAATGCGATCGCGCCACGCCTCGACGACATCGTGCACGAACAGCATGTACGGGCTGGGCAGTGGGCCGCCGGTGAAGATCTCGGCGGCCCACTCGGCGAGCACCATCGGTGCGACCGGGCGGAACTGTTCGCGGCCCTTGACCCGGTTGAGCCGCTCCAGGTTGCCGGCGCGGCGGGGGTCGGCCAGCAGCGACCGGTTGCCCAGTGCCCGCGGACCGAATTCGGAGCGGCCCTGGAACCATCCGACGATCCCGTCACCGGCCAGGACTTCGCCGGCCGCGACGGCGATATCGTCGGGGCGTTCATACCGGATGTCGGCCTCGGTCAGCGCGGCGGCGATCGCGTCATCGGTGAACGAGCGGCCCAGCGACGCCGACGGCATCGGCGAGATCGCTGAACCGCCCAGCTCAGCCGCCACGGCCAGTGCCGCCCCCAGCGCGGTGCCGGAATCACCGGCGGCCGGCTGCACCCAGATCGCGCGGAAGTCGCCCCGGTTGAACAACGCGGTGTTGGCCACGCAGTTCAGCGCCACTCCCCCGGCCAGGCACAAACTGTCGGCCTTGGTGTGCGCCGCCAGCCAGGCCACCGTGTCGGTCAGCACCTGCTCGACCACCCGCTGCACGCTGCAGGCCAGGTCGGCGTGCGCCGGGTCCAGGCCGTCCTCATCGTGGCGGCGGGGCCGGGTGAGCTCGGCGAAGTCGACGCCCTGGGTGCGAAACGTGCCGTCGGGGCAGGAGTACACCCGCTTGCGCAGCTGCTCGGCGTAGACGGGCCGGCCGTAGGAGGCCATCGCCATCACCTTGTACTCGTCACTGGACCGGGTGAACCCGAGGTGCGCGGTGAGGTCCTCGTAGAGCAGGCCCAGCGAATGCGGTAATGCTTGGGAGGCAAGGATATCCAGTTTCTGGTCGCGGTACTCGCCGGCCATCATCGAGGTGGCCTCGCCGCGGCCGTCGACCACCAGCACGGCGCTGTCGCGAAACGGGGACGCCAGCGCCGCCGACGCCGCGTGCGCCACATGGTGCCGCACGTGCCGCACCACGCCGGGGTCCAGGCCGGGCAGTGCCGCGGCCAGAAACAGCGGGGCCCGGCGGGCATACATGGTGCGCAGGTGCTCCCAGTCGCGGTCCTGGCCTTCGAGCACCTCGCCTTCGGCTGAACCGGCCTCAGCCAGCGCGGGGTCATAGGAGTAGCCGACCGCGTCGAGGTCTTCCGCCCCGATCCCGCCCTGCTCCAGACACCACCGGGCGGCGTGCACCGGCAGTTCCCAGGTAGAGAACGCCACCGCCTGTTTGCCGTGCTTGCGCCGGGTGAACCGCTCCTCTTCGGCCGCCGCGACGATCCGGCCGTCGACGACCAGGGCGGCGGCCGGGTCGTGAAAGACCGCGTTGACGCCAAGCACCCGCACCAGAACCACCCCCCGACCGCGAGAACCGCTTTGCTAGCACAGGAGATACCCACCAGCACCGTCGCTAAACGGCGGTTGAAAGGGTCGGCTAAACCGTTGCGGTGACGTCGATCTGGGGACGGAACCAGGCGATGGTGGCATCCAGGCCTTCGGCAGCACCGACCTTGGGCGCCCAGCCCAGCGATTCGCGCGCACGCCGGATGTCGGGGCAGCGTCGCTGCGGGTCGTCTTCCGCCGCGGCGATATGGCGGATCGGTGAGGCACTGCCGGAGCGCTCGCGAATCAATTCGGCGACTTCGAGCACGGTCAGCTCATGCGGACTGCCGATGTTGACGGGGCCGGTGACGTCGCAGCCGGCCAGCGCGATCAGCCCGGCAACCGTGTCGTCGACGTAGCACAGTGACCGGGTCTGCCGGCCGCTGCCGGCGACGGTGATCGGCTCGCCGCGCAACGCCTGACCGCAGAACGTCGGCACCATCCGGCCGTCATCCAGTCGCATTCCCGGGCCGTAGCTGTTGAAGATCCGGGCCACCCCGACATCGGCGGACCGGGCCCGGCGGTAGGCGAAAGTCAGCGCTTCAGCGAACCGCTTAGCTTCGTCGTAGACACTGCGCAATCCGATGGGATTCACGTTGCCCCAGTAGGTTTCGGGCTGCGGATGAACCAGCGGATCGCCATAGACCTCGCTGGTGGAGGCCAGCACGAAGCGGGCACCCGACGCCTCGGCGATGGCGAGGGCGGCCGCGGTGCCCTGCGCGCCGGCCCGCAGGGTCGCTATCGGCATGCGCAGGTAGTCCGGCGGGGATGCCGCCGAGGCCAGATGAAACACCACGTCCAGCGCCCCGAACCGCCCGGGGTCGGCGAATCCGTCCGAGATATCGGTCTCGATAAACTCGATACCCGAAAGACCCTGCACTACAGAAAGATTGGCTTCCGACGCGGTGGACCGGTCATCGACGCACCAGATCCGCTGCGCGCCTTCGCCGAGCAGCGCCAGGCACAGCCGGCTGCCGAGAAACCCGGCCCCGCCGGTGATCAGCACCCGCTTCAGCGCACGTACTCCGGACCCAGCCGAATGGGCCCGATCGAGATCGGGCCCATCGCGGCTCGGGGTCAAGCCTTGCTCGTCCAGATCAGCACATCCTGAACGCCGTCGTTGTAGACCACTCCGTCCGGCGCCGGGCCGGTGACGTCGAAGTAGATCTTGCCGTGGGCCTGGTCGCCCTGGGCGATCGGCGTCGGCGGGATGCCGCCGGGCACCGGCACGTTGTTCACCACCCGGTAGGTGGTGCTGCTGGCGGCTCGGGCGTTGAAGTCGTTCACCAACGGTGTCACCGTCCCCTGGTCCGCACGCGCGGTCACGTCGGCCTGATACAGCTTGCCGTGGGGCTGGTACCCGGGAATCACCACGTTGGCCGGTCCCAGGTTGCTGACCGTGTACGACGTTGCCATCGCTCCGTCGTGGAGCTGTTCGGGCGTGCCGAACGGTTGGATCGCCGGCTCGGCCATGGCGGTGGTCGCGGCGAAAACACTCAGTGCGGCGATTCCGACTGCACCGGCGGCCGTCTTGGCCGCAGTCGTTGAGAGCTTCACTTCTGACTCCTTTCCGTCGAGTCGTCACCGAGCGGCGGTCCGTTTGCTCGAACAACACCGCCCGTGTCCCAGCGCGTACCCGACGGCGCCGTGGGCAAAACACCAACGCAGTTGCGCGGAGTAGCTAGATTGTGGATAGTTACGAAGCTCGGGCGTTCAGGAAGTAGCGCCGGTCCGGATCGTCCGTGCATTCATTCCTGCGATTCCTGACCGCGGTTTGCCCCGCCGGCCGGTGGAATCAGCTCATACTGTGTGGGTACGAGAAAGCGGGTATGCGTGGTCGGGGATGTCAACGCTCAGTTCACGGCGCCGATAGGCGATGACGACGAGGTCCACAGTGACCTCGACCTCGTGGTAGGCCACGGCGAGCCGCAGCGGGTCGGCCGGTTTCGCTACTTTCTCGGCGAGCAGCGCTGGGAGTGGTCGGACACGGTGGCCCGGATGCACGGCTATGAGCCGGGCACGGTGGAGCCCAACACAGAGTTGCTGCTGCAGCACAAACACCCCGAGGATCGCCCCCAGGTCGCCGAGGTGCTGGATCGGGTGGTGCAGGGCGAGCCGTTCAGCAGCCGGCACCGCATCGTCGACACCGCCGGGCAGGTGCACTGGGTGATCGTGGTCGGCGACCGGATGCTCGACGACGACGGCGTGTTGACCGGTACGGCCGGCTTCTATGTCGACGTCACCGATGTGCTGCAAGCCGATGTCAGCGCCGTGGTTTCCGAGGTCGCCGAGTCGCGGGCGGTGATCGAGCAGGCCAAGGGTGTGCTGATGGTCGCTTACGGCATCTCCGCCGCGCGGGCGTTCGACATCCTGGTGTGGCGGTCGCAGGAGACCAACATCAAGGTGCGTGATTTGGCGGCCCGATTCCTGGCGGCTTTCACCGGCAGGTTGCCGAGCGAGGTGCTTTCCGATCTGGACCACACGCTGTTGACGGTGACCTGAAGCAGCGGCGCGAAGCCTGCGCTGGATATCGCCGCAGATAAGGGTTGCCGTTGCAGTCGGAGTGGGTAGCCCTCTGAACGTGGTGAGAGCAATGGAGCACGACCACAGGTTGCGCGCTGTTCCCGGCGATGCCGCAAAAGGCGATTTCAACGACCTTGAGACGGAGCCGGATCCGCGGACGGAGGAGCCGTACGAGAGGCTTGCCGGCGAGGCCGAACACGCGGCCTCGGTGCGCGGCCCGCGGCCGGCCGCCAGCTACGGGAGGCGGGATGAGGTCCCGGCATAGCGAGCCGAGTCGGCTCACGGTGTCGGCGGACACCGCGGGTGAGGCGTGTCTGTTGCGTGCGCGCGGCACGCTGGACAGCAGCACCTACCTCGAAATGCGCGATAGCGTGATCAAGGCGGCGCTGGATGAGCCACAGGCCGTGCTGGTCGACGTCAGCGGTCTGGCGGTGCCCGCGCCCTCGGGGTGGTCGGTGTTCACCAGCGCGCGCTGGCACGTGAGCACCTGGCCCGATATCCCGGTCCTGCTGATCTGCCCCCTACCAGACGCGGCGGCGCGGATCACCCACACCGGTGTGACCCGGTACGTCCCGGTCCATCCCGACGTCGACAGCGCGCTGGCTTCGCTCGTAACCGACAAGCCCCCGCGCCGCCGGGTTCGCCTGGAGCTGCCGCCTCGCACGAGCAGCCTGCGCGGCTCCCGCGACTTCGTGGCCGAGTGGCTGAGCAACTGGTCGCTGAACCAGCTGATCCCGACCGCCAAGGTGATCGTCGACGTGCTGGTGGAAAACGTGCTTCACCACACCGGAAGCCCACCGGTAGTCCGGCTGGAAAGCGCCGGTTCCGCGATCACCATCGCAGTGGAGGACACGGACGACGCCCCGGCGGTGCGCCGTGAAACCCCCACCGGCGGCGCGGGCTACACGTCCGGCCTGGCCGTGGTCGGCGCACTGTCGCGCACCTGGGGCAGCAGCCCCACCCCCCGCGGCAAGACGGTGTGGGCGGTGGTGGGACCGGAGAACCAGCTCTAATCCCCAGCCCCGAGTGCTACCTCGGCTCCGACATCACTCCCCGGATTCTGGCCGAGCGCGGATCCGATGAGCCGGTCCGGGTATGGAGCGCCGGTTGCGCCCGGGGCCGTTCACTGACTCCCTACTTGCCGGCCGACCACCTGGTGTGCCACCTCGGCGAGCGGGACGTTCAAGTTCTGCGAGAGCCGCTTGAGCAGTTCGAAGGCGCGCACCGCATCGATGTCGAACCGCTCCATGAGCATCCCCTTGGCCTGGCCGATGACGTCGCGGGAGGCCAGCGCGCTGCGGAACTGCTCGTCGCGGCGGACCATGTGCCAGGCCAGCGCGGCGTGGGTGGCGAGGGTCAGACCCAGCTCCACCGCATCGTCGTCGAAGGCGCCGGGCGATTCGGCGTAGAAGTTCAGAGCTCCGGTGCTGGTCTTGCCGGTGAACAATTCGAATGCCAGGATCGACCGGATCGGGGTCGTTTCGGCCGCCTCCCGGCAGTAGGCCGGCCAGCGTTCCTCACGTGAGGTGTCGTCCAGGCGAACGAGATGGTGCTTCCACGCCGCGGTCAGGCACGGCCCCTCTTTGAGGCGGCGTTGGATGTCGTCGAGCACAGCCGGATAGACGTCGGTGGCAGCCAGGGTCTGTACCCCGCCATCCGACGTCGTCAGCGTGACCCCGGCGTACTGTGCGCAGGGCATGTGGGCCAGCAGGTTCGCGATCAGCGCATCCAGCGCATCGTCTGAGTGGACGTGTGGCCGCTGATCCAGCGTGTAAACCAGGCCCGCAACCTCGCGCATCATGTCATTGCGGGTCGTCACCGCCATCTCTTCGCTCCGCCCACGGTCGCCGTCCGGTGAACCCATGCTCCTCCGTTCAGTCGGGCGCGGCAACAGTTTCGCGCCCGCGCCGGCAGTAGGAGCGAAAATCGAGAATCCTCAAATGGCTCTCAGGAGTTACACATTCGCAAGTTTCGGCGGTTACCCCGACCCCGACGCCCTGGCCGCGGAACGGGCCTGTGCCGTTGCCGGCAGCAGCCGGTCATACACCCGCATTGTGTCGGTGGCGATGCGATCCCAGGAGTATCTCGAGCGGGCGCGCTCCCGCCCGGCGGCGCCGAACGCGGACGCGGCGCGCCGATCCCGCAGGATGGCATTTACCGCGTTCGCGCAGGCACGCGGATCCTTCGGCGGTATCAGCAGGCCCGTCGCGTCGTGGACCACGGTGTCGAGCATGCCGCCCACCGCCGACGCCACCACCGGCACGCCGCAGGCCATCGCCTCCAACGGCACGATCCCGAACGGCTCGTACCACGGGGTACACGTCACCACGTCCGCGGAGCGCAGCAGCGCCGGCATATCCTCGCGGGCCACCGACCCGTAGAGCGAAACCCGGTCCGCCACCCCGAGGTCGACAGCCAGCTTGCGCAACCGGCAGGCCTCCGGGACGGCGTCGAGTTCGGCACGTTCGGGGCCACCGGCGATCACCAGCTCGGCGGTCGGGACGGTGGTCAGCGCCTCGATCACGGTGTCAAATCCTTTGCGGGGCACGAACCTGCCGACCGCGACGATGCGGCGCCGCGCCGACCGCGGTGCCGACGGTCCTTCCGGCGAGAACCGGTCCACGTCGACGCCGCACGGCACCACCGAGATCCGCAACCGGTCCCGGCCGAGGCGCATCAACTCGAATACCTCGTCGCTGCAGCCGGCGGTCACCCACGTCGCCTCGCGCGCCACCCGCGTCTCCAGCCGCAGCCGTTCGGCGGGACTGGTGTCGCGATGTCCCTGGTGTCGCTGCTTGACCACGCCCAGCGCGTGAAACGTCTGGACCGTCGGCACCCGGCGGCGCTGGGCCGCCAACTGGGTGGCGATCCCCGACATCCAAAAGTGCGCGTGCGCGATGTCCGGGCGCTCCACGTCCCACTGCTCACCCAGATACCGCCCGAACGCCCCCATGTACTGCAGCAGTTCGTCTTTGGGCAGATACCGCGGCGGTCCGGCAGGCACGTGCACCACCGTGTAACCCTGCTCGGTCTCGACCCGCTCGGGCAGGTCGGGATCGTCACGGCGGGTGTAGACCTCGACGCGGTGGCCGCGGCGGGCCAGCGCCGCGGACAACTCGGCGACGTGGACATTCTGGCCGCCGGCATCGGCTCCGCCGAGCGCGGCGAGCGGGCTGGCGTGTTCGGAAACCATTGCGATCCTCATCGCGATCCTCCCCTGATACTGACGATGCTCATGCGCACTGCGCTTCGATCACCTGGTCCCAGTCGCTCAGGAACCGGTCGAGCCCGAAATGTTCCGTCGCGAAGTCGCGGGCCGCCTTGCCGACCACCTCGGCCAGGTAACGGTCGGCGACCAGCCCGCTCAGCGCCACCCGCAAGGTGTCGACGTCGGCGCTGACGACGCCTGCCTCCCGGGGCACCACCAGCGGCGCCATGGTGGAGGCCACCGCCACCACCGGCATGCCCAAGAACATGGCCTCCAGTAACGACAATCCCAGCGACGTCCAGCGCGCGGTGTGCAGATAGACCCGCCGGTGCGCCAGTTCCTTCATCAGCGGCCCGGTGCGCATATCGCCGTGGCCGGTGACGCCGGCGCAGCGGTGCGCCGGGTCGTTGAGGTCTTCGGTCCCGATCCCCCAGACGTCGACCGGCGCGGATTGCCCGAACGCTCCCAACAGGTCGGCCCCGACCGTGCGCCACCGCCGCACCGGTTCGTTGATCAAGGTGCCCGCCGCCGCGATGTCACCGGTATAGAGGTGTCCCGGGTCGGCGATGCCGTGGTCGATGACCATGGTCGGGGCCCGCCCGTTGTCCCACATCAGCCGGTTGAAGTCGGTGACGTGGATCAGCGGGATGTCGTCGCGGTCGGCGATCGGGTGCCGGCTCTCCACCACGAACGGCCGCGGCGCGTTGTGCTCGACATACACCGCGGGCACATCGATGCCGGGCCGGCGGCCCAGCAGCCGGGCGGCCAGCTCCAGCTCGTGCGGGCGCTGCAGCACCACCAGGTCGATGTCCTGGTCGTGCAATCTGCCCGCCGGGACCTCGGACGCCCGCGGCCAGTCGCGGCCGCAGAGTCCGCGTCCATCCGGATCGTGGGGAGCGTTTACCGGAAGGAGGTAGCGGTGCGCGCCCGCAACGAAGGCATCCATCCAGGAGCCGTGCACGTGCCAGACGAGCACCGAACGCCGGGTGGTCTGCGGAAACGTCATAACCGCTTGTATCCCGCGGCGCTGGTCTCTAAACGCGGAAACGGCCCCGAAAGGGGTTAGCAGCGGTTTGCTGCAAGCGAATTCGCGAAGAACTCTCCGGAGAACCGTTACTAATCCGTTGCAATGTCGAGCGCTTCGGCGTAGGTTCAGGAACAGGTTGAGTTCACAGCCACCCGGAGGACGCGTTACCACGCAAGCCAGGGAGGCCCACTCCCTAGCTACTCATCCGTGCAGGGTGTAACTCGCGTCGGGCGCGATCCACCAGTTACGAATCTCGACTGATGGAGTGATCCAATGCCTGCACTCAAAGTCGCGGGTCCGGCCTCGCCGGCGCCGCTCATAGATACCGTGCCGCCCTCTGATACCTGGGAAAGCCCCAACGCCCGTTGCGTCGCCCGCTGGGGGCGTTCCGGCGTGGTGATCAGCGTGTGCGGCGAACTCGACGCCTCCAACACCGGTCAGCTGGCCGGCTACGTGCAGCACTGCGCTGCTTACTGCGAATGGCTCATCCTCGACCTCAACGACCTGGAATTCATTGGTACCGCAGGCTTTTCCGCGCTGAAAACGATCACTTCCCAGTGCTCCGACGCCATGATCTACTGCACGACGGTGCCGGGCCCGGCGGTAACCCGCCTGCTACGGATCTGCGATCCCACCAACGCTTTGTCGACGACGGCGTCGGTGACCGAGGCGCTTGCCGGCGTGCAGGAATTGCGGCGGGTGCACTAAGCCTCCCGCCCCTCGACCAGCTCGCGGGCCCGCGCCTCGGTTTCGACCGCGGGCCCCGAGCCGGGCAGGCGCCGGCCCGCCACCTCGGGCGTGAATATCAGCGCCACGGCACCGATCACGCCGGCGGCAATCAGTAGATAGGCCGGCGCGGTCGGGTTGCCGGTGCTCGAGACCAGGGCCTCGGCGATCAGCGGGGTGGTGCCACCGAACGCCGACACCGAGAGGTTGAAGCCGATCGCGAGCGCACCGTAGCGGACCTGGGTGGGAAACAGCGCCGGCAGCGTCGCGGGCAAGGTGGCATCGAAGCACAGCAGCATCACGCCGATCAGCAACACCCCGGCGAACGCCACCGGAAAGCTGCCGGCCGAGCGAATCAGGGTGAAGGCCGGCACCGACAGGATCACCAGCATGGCGCAACCCAGCCCCAGCACCGGCTTGACGCCGATGCGGTCCGACAGTCTGGCCACCGGCACCACAGTGGCCATCATCAGCAGCAGAGTCAGCACGATCAGCAGCAGCCCGGCGGGGTGCGGGACTTGCGCGGTGGTCTGCAGATAGGTGGGCAGGTAACCGGTGAGCAGGTAGTCGGTGACGTTGTAGGTCAGCACCAGCGCGATGCACAACGCCAGCGGCTGCCACCGTCTGGTGGTACGGCGCAGCTGCGCCAGCGCGGACTCGTCAGCATCAGCTTTGCGGGCGGCCTGCTGGTAGGCCGTTGATTCCTCCAACCGCAGCCGCAGGTACAGCGCCGCCAGCCCCAGCGGAGCGCTGAGCAACAACGGAATTCGCCACCCCCAACTGAGCATGGCCTCATCGGTCAGCCAATTCTGCAGCCCGATCACCACCGCACCGGCGACGACGTAGCCGGCCTGCGAACTCAGCGGCAGGAATCCGGCCAGCATGCCCCGCTTGTTGTCCGGGGCCTGCTCGCCGACATAGACCATCGCGCCGACGTATTCGCCGCCCGCGGAGAAGCCCTGCACCATCCGGGTCACGATGAGCAGCATCGGCGCGGCGATACCAATGGCCCGGTAACCGGGCAGCAGGCCGGTGGCGGTGGTGCCGAGTGTCATCAGCACCAGGGTGGTGACCAGCACCCGCTTGCGTCCGATCCGGTCCCCGAGTTGTCCGAACACCAATCCGCCCACCGGGCGCAGCGCGAACGCCGCGGCCAGCGTGCCGAACACGCCGATCAGGCCGGCGGCACCGGAATCCGGATAGAACACCCGAGCGATCGTGGTGGCGAGGTAGCCGTAGACGCCGAAGTCGTACCACTCCATGAAGTTGCCGATCGCGGTGCCACGGATGGAGCGCCGGACTTCCGCAGGATCGGCGACCCGGATCTGATCGCGCCGCCAGCGTCGGCGACGGCGGTTGCGGCCGGCCAGCGTTAACCCACCGCTCGCAACGTTTCGGGCGTGAGGTCGCGCCGCGTCGGGTAGCCGTCGACGGCCATCAGCAGATCGACTTCAGCCAGCAGGCAGCGCAGCACGTGCACCACGCCGTCCACCCCGCCGAGCGCCAGTCCATAGGCGTACGGGCGACCGATTCCCACCGCGGTGGCGCCGAGCGCCAGCGCCTTGATGATGTCGGCGCCGCTGCGGATCCCCGAATCGAACAGCACCGGCAGCCCGTCGGCGGCCTCCAGCACCGCCGGCAGGCAGTCCAGCGCCGGCAGGCCGTTATTGGCCTGCCGCCCACCGTGGTTCGAGCAGTAAATCCCGTCGACCCCGGCGTCTTTGGCACGCCGCGCGTCGTCGGGATGGCAGATTCCCTTCAGGATCAACGGCAGCGCGTTCAGCGAGCGCAGCCAGTCCAGATCCGCCCAGGTCACCGGGCCGCCGAAGATCGGCAGCTTGCGCACCACCGCATCGGTCGGATCCTCGCCGTCGGAAAGGCCGGCCAGAAAAACGGGGTCGGTGGTGTAGTTGGCCAGACAGCCGCTGGGGACCTGCTGGTAGTTGCCCGCGCTCAGGTCCCTGGGCCGCCAACCGGTGACCCAGGTGTCCAGGGTGAGCACGATGCCCTTGAAGCCGACCGCCTCGGCGCGGTGCACCAGGCTGGCGGCCATCTCCCGATCGGGTGGGGTGTAGAGCTGGAAGAACCCCGGGGTGTCGCCGCACGCCGGCGCCACGTCTTCCATCGGGTCACTCGACAAGGTGCCGGCCACAAAGGGGACGCCGGTGCGCGAGGCGGCCCGCGCGCAGGCCAGGTCCCCGTGGCCGTCCTGGGCGCAGACCCCGATGACCCCGATCGGCGCCATGAACACCGGGGCGTCCAGCCGCACCCCGAACAGCTCGACCGACAGGTCTCGCTCGGTGGGGGCCACCAGCATCCGCGGGATCAGGCCCCAGCGCTCGAAGGCACGGCAGTTGGCGCGTTGGGTGTGCTCGTCACCGGCGCCGCCGGCCACATACCCCCAGACCGAAGACGGCAGCGCGGCAGCGGCTTTGGCTTCCAAGTCGGCGAATGTGATCGGCAGCGCCGGGTTGTGGCCGGCGAGGCCGCGACGGTAGATCTCGTCCTGGTAGCTGGCGAAAGCCACCGGCTCACCGGTTCTGCTGTTGTTGCATGCGCCAGGCGACGAAGTTGGCCCCCTGTTGGACCATCGTCGCGTCGTCCCCGGAGTAGCTGTCGTGCGCGGCGAAATTCAGTCCCTCGGAGCAGACCGCGTCTTCCGGCGCGCACACCAGCAAGGTCTTGCCTTGATAGGACGGACCGATCACGATCGCGGGCTCCTTGAGGAACTGCATCGCCCGCTCGTTGGGCATCGCGAACAGCACGACCGCGGCGACGTGGTCGGCGATGGTGGGGTCCAGCGGCTTGGGTACCGTCGCCGGGTCGACACCGTCGGGTACCTGCGCCGAGGTGACGAAGCCCATCACCGCTGCGCCCTGCGAGTAGCCGCCCAGCACCATCTTGGTTCGCGGGCATGTGGTCGCCCGGGACAGCACGTGAGTGGCTGCGTCCCGAACGCCACCGACGCCGGTGTCCCATTGGTCGCTGGCCGGGTAGTCGACCGCGTAGACGGACGGGCTGTAACCGAGACGTGCGTTGAGCGCGTTGACGAACGCCTGCCCGGTCGGCCCGACACCGGGCGCCTCACCGGTGCCGCGCGCGAACACCAATTCGGTTTCGGGACACGGCGCAGCCCGCGCGGCGGGAACGCCGGGGGCGAAAAGCATTGCGGCACCGGCGGCCGCCGCAGCGAGCGCCAGAGTGCCAAGGGAATAGCAGGAGTCATGCTCGGACATGTCGGTGTAGGTGCCCCCCGCGACCTCGCCTCAAACCGCCAATTCCAGGTTTTTTCCGGTCTTTTTCCGGGGCCGCTCCCTGGACAACCGTCGCCAGCTTTGTTAAGACAAGAAGGTTAGGTGTCTGTCGACGTTTCCCCTCTCGCACACCCGGCCGGCAGGCCGTGACTTTCGGGTCTGCGCGGAAGGGGAAACACCATGGGTAAGAACACCGCGGGCCGGGTGCGCCGGGCCGCCAACGTCATCGTCGCCGCCGGGATGCTGCCCGGGGTGATCGGACTGGCCGCTCCGGCCCCGCCCGCCGCGGCCGCCGGGCCGGAGTTCCTCTCTGTTCCCTCACCGGGCATGGGCCACAACATCACCGTGGAGTTCCAGGGCGGCGGCGCGCCGGCGGTCTACCTGCTCGACGGCCTGCGCGCCCGTGACGACCGAAGCGGCTGGGACATCGAGACGCCAGCGTTCAACGAGTACGCCGGTTCCGGGATGTCGGTGGTGGCGCCGGTCGGCGGACGCTCCAGCTTCTACACCGACTGGTACGGGTCGGCCAATGGACAGACCTACAAGTGGGAGACGTTCCTGACCAGTGAGCTGCCGAACTTCCTCGCCGGCCGGGGCGTGCGCTCGACCCGCAACGCGGTCGTGGGCGTTTCCATGTCCGGATCCTCGGCCCTGATTCTGGCGGCTTACCACCCGCAGCAATTCGCCTACGCCGCTTCGCTTTCGGCACTGTTGACGCCGTCGAGCGGCAATGGCCCGATGCTGATCGGCATGGCGATGAACGACGAGGGCGGCTTTCACCCGCAGGACATGTGGGGCCCGGACGGCGGTCCCGGCTGGCAGCGCAACGACCCGACGGTCCAAGCCGGGCGGCTGGCGGGCGCCGGTACCCGGCTGTGGATCTACAGCGGCAACGGCTCCCCGTCGGAGATCGGCGAAGGAAGCCTGCCCGGCCAGGTGATCGAGCAGGTCGTCATGCAGAGCAACATCGCCTTCCGCGACGCCTACAACGGTGCCGGCGGACACAACGCCACATTCAACATCGACAGCAACGGCGTGCACAGCTGGGGCTACTGGGGCGCCCAGCTGGCGGCGATGAAGCCCGACATGCAGAACACGTTGGGCGCCGGAGGCCGCGTCTGACAGATCGCCGACCTGCCGGCTCAGGACGGCCCGGCCGCCAACGCCGCCTCTGCTGCGGCGGCCACCCCGTCATACCAGGGTTCGCCGTGGCCGGGGAGCACGGTCGCCGCGCCGGTGTCGGCCAGCGCGGTCAGCGACGCCAGCGCTTCGGCGCTATCGGCCGTCGCGGCACCCGAGACGATCTGCGGACCCGCGACACCGGTATAGGGGTCAAGAGTGACCAGCGCATCCCCGGAGATCAGGGTGTCGCGGTCGGCCAGGTGCAGAGCGCAGTGGCCCAGGGTGTGTCCCGGACTGAACACCGCCCGCGGCCGGCCGGGGACATCGAGTTCAGTGCCGGCCGAATAGCAGGTGGTGTCGGAGATGCCGCGCACGAACAGCGCGCCGGCGGCGGCCATCCGCAACAGCCCCGGTATCGACTTCGGGTAGCGCAGCGGATAGATCAGCCGGCTGCGTTCGTGCGCGTAACGAGCGGGATGTGCGGCCAGATACTGATCGGCGGCGTGCACCCACACCGGCGCCTGCCACCGGTGATGGACGCGCCGGGCCGAGCCGACATGGTCGAAATGGGCGTGGGTCAGCACCACTGCCCGCACCTCGCCGACCGACCGATTAAGTTGCGCCAGAGCCTTTTCCAGGGCCCTAAAGGTGGCCGGCAGCCCGGTGTCGACCAGGGTGACGCCGCTGTCGTCCTCGATCAGGTAGACATTGACCCCCGCATGCGCCAAGCGGTGTACTCCCTCGGCGACGTCGCGTTCGAGTACGCCTGCCATGGCCCCGGGCTACCCCGGCCGGGCGGGGGCAAAACCCGCACCACCCTCAGGCCACCACCCGGATGTGCTCGAGGGAGGGGTCTGCGGCGTCGGGCAACGCCATGCCGGCCGCCTGACCCGAACGCAGAAAGTCAACGACGGCGGTGTCGAGACGCTCGCCGGGCACCACCGCGGGCACGCCGGGCGGGTACGGCGTGATCTGCTCGGCCGCGATACGCCCGGCGGCCTGCGATGCCGCGACCATCTCGGTGCGGCCGAAGAAGGCGTCACGGGGAAGCAGCACGCTTTCCAGCTGTAGCTCTTCCGGTGACGGCAACCTGATCGGCCAGGGCTGTTCGAATGACCTTGCGGCGGCGCGCCACCCGCCCAGCGCATCCAGCAGCCGGTCGGCGGTGCTGCCGTCGTCGGCGAAGGACATGGTGGCCAGGATGCGCCGATGATCGGCCAATCCCACGTCGAGGCAACGATGTTGACGCAGCCAATCTCGGGCCTGATAGCCCGACGTACCGGTGCCCGAGACATCCACCAGCACCTGCATCCGGTCCAGGTCGTGGGAGGCCTCCTCGCCCAGCAGCACATCCTCGAGCACCTCGATGTCGGGCAGCTCATCGATGCGACCCCGCACGTCGCGCGCCAACTTCAGTGCGGCGTCCAACATTCCGTGTCCGCTTCGCATCATCTGACGGCGCCAGCCGTCCAGCGCCGCGTAGATCGGCACACTGGGGCTGGTGGTCATCAGCAGGTCGGCACAGGCGGTGAGCCGCTCGCGATCGATGAGATCACCCTGCACGTGATAAACCGAGCCCTGCTCGAACCCGGCACCCATCTTGTGCACGCTGACCACGCAGACATCGGCGCCGGCGTCCATCGCCCAAGTAGGCAGATCGTCATGGAAAGGCAGGTGCGCGCCCCAGGCCTCATCGACGATCAGCGGCTTGCCGCGCTGATGGCAGATCTCGGCGATGGCAGCCAGGTCCGCGCAGGTGCCATACGGCGACGGGCTGACGATCAACGCTCCGGCGGCATCGGGGTGCTCCTCCCAGGCACCGGCGACCCGCTCGGGTGACGGCGGATGACTGAAGTGCCGCTCGGCGTCCCAGCGCGGAGTGATCCAGCGCGGCTGGATGCCGGAAAAGATCAGCCCGCCCACGATCGATTTGTGGCTGTCGCGCGGCAGTAGCAGCCCGCCGCTGTCGCCGCCGGCCACCGCCATCATCGCCGCGCGCACGGAAAGCGAACTGCCGCAAGTAGAGAAGAATGCCATCTCGGCGCCCACCGCGTCGGCCATCAGATCTTCGGCGTCGGTGAGAAACGCTCCGCCCGCCTCCCAGTCGTCCAGCCCGCCGCGCGCGAGGATGTCGGCGCGGAACAGATCAGACCCCAGCACCTCGCGCACCGCCTCGTCGGCACCGCGGCCCCGGCGGTGTCCCGGTGGGCTGAAGCCGTAACGGTTTTTGCGGTGGTAATCCGCCAAGGCGTCCAACACAGGTGCTCGGCGGTGATCCATATCGGCCATATCGGCTAGGCATACCCAAGGCAAGCAGCGGGTAATCGGCGGTCATGACCGACCGGATCGCCGAGCCGTGGGGTGCCCGAACCCCCTACGCCGCGGGCCAGCAGTGGCCCGATCGGGTGGACACCGAGCTCGCCGACGGAGTCAACGCCGACGAGGTGGCGTGGGCGCAGTCCGCGGCGGTGCTGCACTCCAATGGCGACGGCCTCGACATCGCCAGCCACGGCGGCCGGATCGTCGGGGTGCGAGGCCGGTGCGTCGACCGGGTCAACCACGGACGGCTGGACCCCAAGGACCTGTTCGGCTGGCAGGCCAACAACTCCCCCGATCGGCTGGCGGTGCCGCTGGTGCGAGAACGCGGCCGGCTGGTCGAATCGGACTGGGAGACAGCGATGGATCGGATCGTGGCGACGAGCCAGGCGCTGCTTCGTGACATCGGCCCGAGCGCGATCGGCTTCTACACCAGCGGCCAGCTGATGCTCGAGGAGTACTACACGCTCGGGGCGATCGCCCGCGGCGGGCTGGGCACCAACCACATCGACGGCAACACCCGGCTGTGCACCGCCACCGCCGAGTGGGCACTCAAGGAGACCTTCGGCTGCGATGGCCAGCCCGGCTCCTACACCGACGTCGATCATGCGGACGCGATCGCGCTGTACGGGCACAACGTTGCCGAGACCCAAACCGTGCTGTGGTCACGGATGCTGGACCGGCTGGCCGGCTCCGACCCGCCACAGATCATCTGCGTCGACCCACGCGAAACCCCGGTCGCCAAGGCAGCCACGGTGCACCTGGCGCCGACGCCGGGGACCAACCTGGCGTTGATGAACGGCCTGCTGCACGAGGTGATCACGCACGAGTGGGTGGATCGCGACTACATCGACGCCCACACCGTCGGCTACGAGCAGTTGGCGGCCTGCGTTGCGCAGTATCCGCCGGAGCGGGTCGCCGAGATCTGCGATGTGCCGGTCGCGGATCTGCGGCGCGCCGCGGAGATCCTCGGTCATGCGCAGCGCCTGCTGTCCACCGTCCTGCAGGGCTTCTACCAATCCCACCAGGCGACCGCGGCGGCCGTACAGGTCAACAACCTCAACCTCATTCGCGGCATGCTGGGTCGGCCCGGTGCCGGCATTCTGCAGATGAACGGTCAGCCGACCGCGCAGAACACCCGGGAATGCGGCGCCAACGGGGACCTTCCGGGGTTCCGCAACTGGGAGAACAACGCGCATGTCGCCGAGCTGGCGCGACTGTGGAATGTCGATCAGGCCAAAATCCCGCACTATTCCGAGCCGACCCACGCCATGCAGATGCTGCGCTTCGCCGAGCAGGGCAGTCTGCGGATGCTCTGGGTCAGCGCCACCAACCCGGCGGTGTCGCTTCCGGAGCTGCACCGCATCCGGCGCATCCTCGGTCAGACCCGGCTTTTTCTGGTGGTGCAGGACATCTTTCGCACCGAGACCGCCGAGCTCGCCGACGTGGTGCTGCCGGCCGCGGCGTGGGGCGAGAAGACCGGGACGTTCACCAATGCCGACCGCACGGTGCACCTCTCGGAGCAGGCCGTCGATCCGCCCGGGAAGGCTCGGGCCGATCTCGACATCTTCTGCGACTACGCGCAGCGGATGGACTTTCGGGATCGTGACGGCGCGCCGCTGATCTCCTGGAAGGATCCCGAGTCCGCGTTCGCGGCCTGGCAGCGCTGCAGCGCCGGGCGTCCCTGCGACTACACCGGCTTGAGCTATGACAAGCTGCGCGGCGGTAGCGGAATCCAATGGCCGTGCAACGCTGAGCATCCCGAGGGCACCGAGCGGCTGTACGCCGATGGCGAGTTCTGGGCTAAGCCCGACTACTGCGAAAGCTACGGCAAAGACCTGATCACCGGCGGGGCGATCGACGAAACCCAATACCGGGCAACCAACCCGGACGGCAAGGCGGTGCTGCGGGCCGCCGATTACACCCCACCGCACGAGCACCCCGTCGACGACGACGAGCTGTGGCTGACGACCGGCCGCACCGTCTACCACTTCCACACCCGCACCAAAACCGGTCGGGCACCGCAACTCAATGACGCCGCACCCGAGGCCTGGGTGGAGTTGTCGGCCGGCGACGCCGAACGCCGCGGGATCCGCGACGGCGATCCGGCCGTCATTCGTTCGGCGCGTGGCTGCGTGCAGGCCCGCGCCAAGGTGGGCGGCATCCGCGACGGGGCGGCGTTCCTGCCGTTTCACTACGGCTACTGGGACACCGAAGGCGCCGGCCACCACCGTGCCGCCAACGAACTCACCGTCACCGACTGGGACCCGGTGTCCAAACAGCCACTGTTCAAGACGTCGGTGGTGCGCATCAGCAAAGGCGCCGAGGCGGACAGGAGCGGCTGGTGAAACTCGTCCTGGCACTGCGGGAGCTGCACCGCTCCGAAACGTCGCTGGCGCACCGGTTCCGCCGGGTCGGCGAGCGGCACAAGGCCGATCACGACATCTTTCATCTGTGCGCCGATCTCGCAGGCTGGTCCGAGGACCACGTCGCCAGGCTTGCGGGCGCCGGACGCGGTCACGGCGTGCGTCTGGCCGAGTCTCCCGCCCGGCCGGGCCGGGTGCTGTCGTCGTTGCGGGAGTTGACCAGCGTGGTGCTCGGCCGGCGACCCGAGCCGGGACTTCTGCTGCTAGCGGATCTGCGCAGCCTGCACCTGCACGCCGCCGCGGTCTCGATCGACTGGGAGCTGCTCGCTCAGGGCGCCCAGGCCGCCCGCGACCAAGAACTGCTCGAGCTTGCCGCGCGGTGCCATCCCGAGACGTTACGGCAGATGGACTGGGCCAACACGAAGCTCAAAGAGCTTGCGCCGCAAGTTCTGATGTCGTGACCGCTAGCGCCGGAACGCGATGACCAGTGCCAGCACGTCGAGGGCAAGCAAGCCCCAACCCACCAGCGGTACAACGAAGCCGCGTCGCCGCCCGGCCGTGAAGAACGAGGCGAGAATGGTCAGCGCGGCGATGACGGGCGCACCGTAGTAGAGCACGCCGAAGACCGCTCCGCTCGGTCCCAGGTCGGGACATTCGGCGGTGCTGCAGGCGGCGGTGCTCATCACCGCGCCGGTGGCGAACACCATCACCAATGCCGCCCCGGCGACGGTCAGCAGGGCAGTCACCCAGTTGACCCACAGCCGGGCGCGGCGGTTGTCGGTCTCGACAGGCACCGGCATCGGCTCTCCGGTCACAACGCAACCTCCCGGCTCTGCAACTCATGCACCAGCGCATCGCAGAAGGCCGGCAGGTCGTCGGGCTTGCGGCTCGACAGCAGGATCGACTGTCCACCGTCGCAGCGCACCAACTGCTCGTCGACCCAGTCGCCACCCGCATTGACGATGTCGGTGCGCAGGCTCGGCCATGACGTGATGCGCCGCCCGCCGAGAACTCCGGCTTCCACCAGCGTCCACGGCCCATGGCAGATGACCGCCACCGGCTTGCCGGCCTCGAAGAATTCCCGCACGAACGCGACCGCACGGTCATTGGTGCGCAACTGGTCCGGGTTGGCCACCCCACCGGGCAGCACCAGCGCGTCGAAGTCGTCCGCCGAGGCATCGTCGACCACTCGGTCCACGTCGAACTCGTCGGCGCGGTCCAGATGATTGAACGCCTGGATCTTGCCGGTCTTCGTCGACACCAGCACCGGTTCGGCACCGGCTTCGCCAACCGCCCGCCACGGCTCGGTCAGCTCCACCTGCTCGGTCCCCTCAGGCGCCACCAGAAACGCGACCCGGCGGGCCCTTGCCGATTCGGACATCGACCTCCCCTTTCGCCGAAACTTCGGACACCTGCTGCCATACCCGATGGCCCTACCGCACAAACGGACCGGTGTAGCCGGCCGTCACCGGGGGTACCCCGGCCATCATGAGATGGCAGGGCTGGTGCAGCACGGCGGTCGCCGGCGTGCTGGCGAGTGCCGGCTGCTCAGCGCCGGGACAGTCCTTGCTCAGTGCGCCGGAAGCCGTGTCGGTGCAGGTGCAGACACCGCTGCGCGATCCGGTGTGGTCGTATGGCACCGGGTCGCTCATCGCGCTCACCGACGACGGGCGGGTGGCAGCGATCGATCATGCCGCTGACCCCGATGCGGTCACCACCCGGCTGTCCGCGCCGCTTCACGCCGGGCGCAACCTCCAGATCAGCGGCGCCGACCAGACCACCGTGTTCGTCCCGCAGCCGGCCCGCGGCCGGGTCGCGGCGGTCGAGCTGAGCAGCCTGGAGCAGACCGGTGAAATCGACGCCGGGCCGGCGCCGGCCTACCTGTCCCAGGACTCGGGCATGCGGGTGCTGCTCGCGCTGTCCGCCGACGGGTCGACGGTGACCCCGGTCGAAGAGCAGGGCCTGCGGAAGCTGCCGAGTGCCCGGGTGACCGGGGGCGCCGCCGGCATCCTCGATGGCGCCAATCGTGGGCGCGCCATCGAATACCACGTCTACGGGCCGGGCGGAATCTCCTACTACAAAGGGCCGTCCTCGCCGCCGGAGCACCGCGGCAGCTACGACACGAAAGTCACCGCGGCCGCCGGAGACGGCACCGCGGCGAGCCGGGCCTATCTGGCCGACGCCGACGGCGACACCCTGTACGTCGTCGAGTCCGCCCGCGGCGGGCACGGGTTGGAGGAGATCGGCCGTTCCCCGGTCTCCTCGCCGATCCGCTACCTCGGCTCCGACGACACCCGGATCTATGCCGCCACCGACACCGGCGTGACGGTCTTCGAGTCGGCTACCTTCACCGGCTTCCCCCACGGCAGCATCCCGATGCTGCGCGTCCTCGACTACCGGGCCGGTCTACCGTCCGGGCCGGCCCGGTCCACCCCTTTGTCCGGCATGGCGATCGGCCCCGACCGGGTGTATCTGACCCTGAAGGGCCAGCCGCTCGTGGTCAGCGTCGCCAAGCCGTTATGAGAACGGAGGTTCCCGTGCCGGCGACCGACCGCGTCAGCATCGACGACGACGTCGCGGTGCTCACCGAGCAAGTGCGCGCATTGCGCGAGCTGGGGCAGCGCCCGCAGGTCGAAGACGTGCAGATCTACGACCTGAGCATCCGGTGGGGCACCGCACTCGCCGGCCGGCTGCGCCGGCTGGCGTACTACTACGGCCGCGGTGTGCTCGACGACGACGCCGAGCACCGGCTCGCCCAGGTCTGCGACGAGCTGCGCAGCGTGGCCCACCTGGTGGAGCGCTTCGACCTCGCCCGCCCCGAGCTGCCTACTTAGCCGGAAACTCCTTATAGCGCAACCGGATCGCGGTTCTGGGCTGCGGGCACGACGGCTCACGACAGGTCAGCGCCACCAGGTAGGCGTCATGGTCTTCGTCGAGGAACAGAAAACCCAGGTATAGCGCGCGGCCCACCGCGAAATCGGTTCCACCGCAGGCCGCACAGCGCCCGCCCCGCACTCTGATCAGCTCGGACACCCGGTCGCGGGCGGCACCGTCCACGTCGATCAGTTCCGGGCGGGACTCCGCGGTGGCAGTCATCTCTAGATCTCTCCGTCCATGCCGTAGTAGACGTTGTCTTCACGCCAGCCCCCGCGTCCCTTGCCGATGTGGACGTAGTCGTCGACGAACTCGATCTGGTTGATCCACTTGGCCATCTTGAAACCCACCTGCGTCTCGGCTCGCAGCCGAAGTGGCGCGCCGTGCTGGATCGGCAGCGGCTGGCCGTTCATCGCGTAGGCCAGCAGCATTTGCGGTTTATGGGCCAGTTTCAGGTCGAACACTTCATAGAACTGCCCACCGCCCTCTGAGCTCGGCTCGTCGGTGGTGTTGTTCTGCATGCTCATAAAGCAGATGTAGCGGGCCTGCGGCAGCGGTCGCACCCGGTCCACCAAGACGCCCAGCGGTAGTCCGGTCCATTCGCCGATGGACGTCCACCCCTGCACACAGTTGTGCAGCACCCGCTGAGTCCGCGGTTCGCCCAGCGCGCGCAGCTCGGCCAGATCCAGTGTCACCGGTTGCTCCACCAGCCCACCGACCCGGAGGCGCCAGTCGACGAAGTCGTGCACCGCCATCACCTTGTAGTACTCCGCGGTGGGCGGCTTGCCGTTGACCCGGTGCTGCGGCGAGAGCATGCGCGCCGGATAGTCCTGCCGAGAGTTCAACCGGCGCAGCAGTCCCTTGCGGGGCACGCTGATCACCGCACCGAGCACCCGCCGCACCGATGCCGGGCTGCGGTGACTCCACACCGTCGCGGCGACGTGCACGGCGATGATCGCCGCGATGATGAGCAGCGACAGCGCGGTCGCCCAGTACAAGTTGCGCACCGACCCGAAGATCATCAGAGCCGTGAGGCGGCCCCAGCCCCAGAAGAACAGCATCGACAGGTGGATCGCGATGAACACCACAAACGCCAGCAGCCCGAGGAAATGCAGGCTGCGGGCGGTCTGCCGGCCACCGAACAGCCGGACATACCAAGGAAAGCGGGCCTCGATCGCCGGTGACTGCGCGGCGCCGGTGAGGATCTGAAACGGCGCCAGGACGAAGATCACGCCGGCGTAGGTCAGTTTCTGGATGGCGTCCAGCGGCTCACCCGGCAGCAGCGGCGGCAGGTTGAAACTGAGGTAGGTGACGATGTCGTTCCAGGCCTCGGAGAAGATCGACCAGGAGTACGGCCAGTAGCGATGCCACTGGCCGGTGGCGAAAAGCAGGATGTAGTAAGACAATCCGACCAGAATCCAGCCGATGACGGCGGCGAAGTGCCAATGCCGGCCGATACCCAGCTGGGAGCGGCCCGGCAGCGCGATCAGCGGGTGGTAATCCTCTTCCTCATCCAGGGTGTCGTAGAGCTTGTCGGTGGTCATCACCTTGCGGGTGAACCGGGCCCACTCCGTGCCGGGCGCGCTGTCGTCGTGCCAGTAGAGCTTCGCATGGGTGGACAAGATCTCGAAGCCGCTGCGCAACAACAGGGTCAGGAACAACACGTTGAGCCAGTGGTCGATGCGGAGCCAGAGCGGAAAGTCGAGGGCCATCAGTCCCTCCAGGCCCTGCGCTGCCCGAACGCCACATTGACCCCGATCAGCACCGTCAGGTGCAGCCCGAGAAAGCCTGCCGCGCAAGCCAGTGCGAGGCTGCCCGGAGCCAGATCCCACCGACCGGTCAGGGCCTCAAGGCCCGGCAGGCTCACCCACCGGCTGATCAGATAGCCGATCCCGAAAGCCGTGCAGACGAGGCTGCCGGCCAGCCAGCCCAGCCGCGGCACGATGTCGTCGACGTCGATCCAGGTGACGGCCGCCGCAACGACGCAGCCGATCATCACCGCGACGCAGTACACCCGGAAATAGCCGGGCGCACCGGCGGCCGTCGCCAGCAGATAGCCGTGCGTCGCCGCCAGACCCAGCAGCGCAAGATCGACGAGCAGGGTGACCGTGCGCGGCAGGTTGAACGCGATAGGAATCACGGGTGCTTGCGTACCTCGATCCGGCCGTCGACGTCGCGGCATTGCAGAGCCGGCTGGGCACCGGTCGCCGGCCCGCGTAGCAACGCTCCGTCGCGGATGTCGAACCGTGAGCCGTGGCACGAGCACGTCACCACGGTGCCGTCGAGTTGTCCCTCGCTCAGCAGGCAGCCGCGGTGCCCGCACCGGTCATGGATGGCGAAGAGGTGTCCGTCGACGCGGACCAGTAGCACGGGCGTGCCGTCGGCATCGGCCGAATGCAGTTGTCGCTCGGCCAGTTCGGCGTTCGCGAGCACCGGCGTCCAGTCCTCGGGCCCCGGATCGAACACGGTCTGGTTGACTCCGACTCCCCGGGAGTAGGCCAGGTGGCCGCCGAGATAGCCTCCCGCACTCAAGGCGGCGGCGCCACCGAGTCCGAGCAGCGCCGCGCGGAGCCGCCGGCCGCGCCTTCGGTTGACCAACGACGCGCAGTACATCAGCAACGCGGCGGAGTTGGCTCCGGCGTGCACCAAACCGACCCGGCGGGACGCTTCGTCGGACAGCTCGGTGTCAGCCCAGTCGCTGATGCCGGTGAGGGCCGTCGGGGCGAACGCGGCGATACCCACCGCGGTCAGCCGGTTGGCCGCTGCCGCACCGGTCCGCGGCGCCAGCAGGTCCAGCAGCAAAGCCGACAGGAATGACCCGATCACCACGTCGGTGAGCGGTGGATGTGCGGGGTGCCCGAGGCCGGTCCCGCTTATGAGGTCTTTGAGCCTGCCCTGCCCGGTCAGCCCGCGCACCTTGGCGGCAATCGTCTGCGCCGGACCGTCCAGGGCGCCGGCTTGCTCCAGCATCTTGGTCAGCCGCCGGTCGGGCGCGGTGGTGGTCGGCGTCATGGGCACCTCCGGGGCCTGAAGAGACGTCACTGCTGGGTGATCTGCTGGGCTTTCGCGTAGGCCAATTGCAGGAAATCCGCGCCGGCCAGCGCGGTGAAGGTGCCGGCGACCAGCCGGGTCAGCCGGGGCGCGAACACCAGGCCGGCGGTGAATGCGGTCACCGCCCACATGTCCACGCAGAACGGACACGTCAACAGCTCCCCCAGGCTGTGGCGCAGCTGGTTGGACCGGCGGGTCTCCTCCATCACCTCGGCCGGGCCGCCAGAGCCGGCATAGTGCGCGAACGGCGCCCGCAGCGGACTGGTCACCGCGTCCTTGGTCAGCGTTCGGGACAGTTTGTGCGCACCGACGGTCACCGTCAGCAGATCGCCGGCCGCCCAGCGCTGCGGCAGCCGGCGGCCGGTGGCCGCGGCGGCCACGGTAACCGCCGCGACCAACCCGCCGTACACCAGCAGCACCATCGCGTATCCCCCCAGCGGCCGCGGGTTGTCGCCGCGGTACGCGTCGGCTTCCCGCTTGGCCGCATCGGCGATGGTGTTACCGGCTTCGGTCGACTGAGACATCGCTTTTTAGTACTTGTCGCAGGTCTTCGCGATGGGCCCGACCATGTTGACGAACTGCGCCGCCTCGGGAACGCCTTGAGCCTGCTGCAGCATCTCCTCGCGCTGCGGCGCCGGCGAGGCGAGGAAGTTCTGAAGGAACGACTTCGCCATCGGCGTCGCCTCGAATTGCGCTGCGGTTTCCGGTGATTGCGCGTTCATCGCCGCGACCACCTGGGAGTAGCTGCAGGTGGTGTTGACCGCCGGGTCCTGGCCAGGGTCCGCCGCCGCGGCCCCGGCCGCCGACAAAGCCAGCGCCACGCCGCCGGCAGCGGCAGCAAGCCTGGTCAAAGACGTTGTGATCATTGATTCTCCCCTTCGACTTCTGTGCCGTCGGCGACGGTACCGACGTAGGCTTGCCGTTTTCGCACAAGCTAAACCACGGTTTGCCGAGAAGCGGTTGTGGGTATCGAACGCATTGCTGTGATTACTCGGATACTCGCCGCGGCCGGCCTGGCGGGCGGCACGCTGCTGTCGTTGCCCGCCGGGGACGCCGACGCCTTCGACTGCCCCGACATCGAAGTGGTGTTCGCCCGCGGCACCGCCGAACCGCCCGGGGTGGGATGGATGGGTCAGCAGTTCATCGACGCACTGCGGTGGCGGGTCGGCGGCCGCCCGGTCGGGGTCTACCCGGTCAACTTCCCGGCCGTGCCCGAATTCGGCCCGACCATCGCCGGGGTCGCCGACGCCGCCGGCCACATCACCGACATGGCGGCGGGCTGCCCGCAGACCGCGCTGGTGCTCGGCGGGTATTCCCGGGGCGCGGCGCTCATCGGCTACCTCACCGAACCCGCGCCGCCCGCCGACGGGTTCCCGCCACCGTTGTCGCCCGACGCGGCCGGCCGGGTCGCCGCCGTCGCGTTGCTCGGCAGACCATCCGCGGCGTTCCTGAACTCCCTCGCCGCCCCGCCCCTGACGATCGGGCCCGAGTTTGCCGCCAAAACGATCGACTTGTGCGCTCCGGGCGACCCGATCTGCTCGGCGGGCGCCGACGGCGCCGCGCACGCGGCGTACGCGGCCAACGGGATGACAGCACTAGCAGCGGATTTCGCGGTCGAACGTCTCACACCGCCCGAGCCGGATCCGCGGACATGAACCCCGGGCCGCCACTGCTGGAACGGTTTCCGCCACAGGTGCTGCGGCAGTACGCGCTGATCGCCGATGGCGAGCGCGGGATCGTGGTGGGGCCGCGCGGCGACCTCTGCTGGATGTGCCTGCCGCGCTGGGACAGCCCCGCGGTGTTCAGCTCACTGCTCGGCGGCGCCGGCGTTTACGCCGTCACCCCGGAGTTGCGCTACGTGTGGGGCGGCCAATACGAGGAGCGGTCGCTGATCTGGCGTTCCCGCTGGGTCACCACCGACGGCATCGTCGAGTGCCGCGAGGCGCTGGCTTTCCCCGGCGACCCGCACACCGCGGTGGTGCTGCGCCGCATCCGGGCGCTCGACCGTCCGGTGCGGGTGCAGGTGGCGCTGCAGGTTCGGACCGACTTCGGCGCCACCGCCATGTCGGGGCTGTCCTGCCGGGACGCCGTGTGGACCGGCCGATCGGGCCCGCTGCGATTCCGGTGGTCGGGTGCCGAGCAGGCGCGCCGGCCCGGCGACGGATCGCTGCAGATGGTGCTCGACGTCGAACCGGGCCGCGACCACGACTTGGTGCTCGAGCTGTCCGACCGCGAACTGCCGGACCGGCCGGTCGACGCCGCGCAGGCCTGGGTCGCCACCGAAACCGCCTGGGGCGAAGCGGTTCCCGAGTTCACCGGCACGCTGGCCGACGTCGACGTCGGGCTGGCCTACGCGGTGTTGCGCGGCATGACCAGCACCGGCGGCGGGATGGTGGCGGCGGCGACGATGTCGTTGCCGGAGCGGGCCAAGGCCGGCCGCAACTACGACTATCGCTACTGCTGGATTCGCGACCAGTGCTACACCGGGCAGGCGATCGCCGCCGCCGGGGCGCATCCCCTGTTGGATGACGCCGTCCGGTTCGTCACCGAGCGGGTCCTGGCCGACGGACCCGACCTGCGACCGGCTTACTGCGTCGACGCAGGCGCCCCGCCGCCCGAAGAAGATCTGCCGCTGCCGGGCTACCCGGGCGCCGCGGTCAAAACCGGCAATTGGGTGCGCGGGCAGTTTCAGCTCGACAACTTCGGGGAGGCGCTGCTGCTGCTGGCCGCCGCCGCCGGACTGGACCGGCTGGACAGCACCCATTGGCGTGCGGTGCACACCCTGGTGGACGCGATCGAAGCCCGTGGTGCCGAGCCCGATGCCGGGGTGTGGGAGCTCGAAGACCGGCGCTGGGCGCATTCCCGGCTGATGTGCGCGGCCGGGCTGCGCCGCATCGCCGGCGTGGCATCGCTTTCCGAAGGTGCACGCTGGAATCAGCTGGCCGACAAACTGGTCGCCGATACCAGCAACGACTGCCTGCACCGCGACGGCAGATGGCAACGCGCACCTGATGACTCGGGGATCGACGCGGCCCTGCTGCTGCCGGGCCTGCGAGGGGCCGTGCCCCTCGACGATCCCCGCACGGTGGCCACCCTGGCCGCGGTGCGCCATGACCTGACCCGGGACGGCTTCGTCTACCGCTACCGGCCCGACCACCGCGAACTCGGCGAGGCCGAAGGAGCCTTCCTGTTGTGCAATTTCGCGATGGCACTGGCAGATCACCAGCAGGGCAATGATCTTGCCGCACTGCAGTGGTTCGAACGGGGCCGTACCGCGTGCGGCCCGCCCGGCCTGCTCACCGAGGAGTACGACGTCGGCCAGCGGCAGTTGCGCGGCAACCTGCCGCAGGCGTTCGCGCACGCGCTGCTGTTCGAGGCCGCGCACCTGCTGGCCGCCAACGTAACTACTTGAGTGATCGCGGCGAGTTACGGCTTGAGCAGGATCTTCACCGCGCCGTCGCGCTTCTCCTGGAAGATCTGGTAGCCGTGCGGCGCCTCTTCCAGCGGCAGTTCGTGGGTGGCGAAGGTGTCGACCCCCAGCGGGTCGTTGTCGGTGAGCAGCGGCATCAACCGCTCGACGCGCGGTTTGACGTTCGCCTGTCCCATCCGCAGCTGAATCTGCTTGTCGAACAAGGTGAACATCGGCAGCGGATCCAACTTGCCACCGTAGACGCCGATGACCGACACCGTTCCGCCGCGGCGCACGATGTCGATCGCCGAGTACAGCGCCGCGAGCCGGTCGATGCCGGCCTTGCTGATCAACGGTCCGGCGACGGCGTCGGGCAACAACGAGCTGAGCTGTTGCACCGCCTTGGCGCCGCCGGAGCCGTGCGCCTCCATACCGACGGCGTCGATCACCGCGTCGGTTCCACGCCCGTCGGTGCGGTCGCGGATCACCTCACCAAGCTCGGATGCCTCACGCAGGTCGATGGTTTCGATTCCCCGCCGGGCCAGCCGACCCAGCCGCTCGGGCACCAGGTCCACCCCGATCACCCGGGCGCCCTGATGGGCGGCGATGCGGGCCGCCATGTCGCCGATCGGCCCGAGTCCCAGCACGGTCACCGACCCGCCGTCGGGTATCGCGGCGTAGTCCACCGCCTGCAGGGCGGTAGGCAGCACGTCGGACAGATACACGAAGCGTGAATCCGGCGGCCCCTCAGGCACTTTGATGTGGGTGTAGTGCGCCTGCGGCACCCGCAGGTACTGCGCCTGTGCGCCCGGAACCTGGCCGTAGAGTTTGGAATAGCCGAACAGGGCGGCCCCGGTGTCCTGCTCGCGCACCCGGGTGGTGTCGCACTGGGTCGGCAGCCCCTGACGGCACATCCAGCAGTGCCCGCACGCGATCTGGAACGGGATGACCACCCGGTCCCCCGCCTTGAGATTGCTCACTCCGCGCCCGACCTCGGCGACGACGCCCATCGGTTCGTGGCCGAGGATGTCGCCGGCGTCCATGAACGCCCCGAGCACCTCGTAGAGGTGCAGGTCGGATCCGCAGATGTTGGTGGTCGTCACTTCGATGATGGCGTCGGTCGGCTTCTCGATGACCGGATCGGGCACGGTGTCGACTTGGACTTTGCGCTTGCCCTGCCATGTCACTGCCCGCATCGGGTCGCCTCCGTCGTGTCGTGAGAACACCGCCCGGCTACCCGCCGGCATCCCGGCGCAAACGCGTCGACGGCGGCTGGCGCGCTTGACCGGAACGCTCACCCGCACCGACGTGGCGGAGCGCGATGCCGGCAAGCTTGGTGACCGGCGAGGCGGCTACCACCTGGCGGTCGCCGCGCATGAGCGCATCGAAACCCTGCTCGGCCACATCAGCCGGACTTTCGGTGAGATGGCGGGCCATAAAGGTGTTCTCCATGCCTGCTCGGCGAAAGAACGCGGTGTCGGTTGCGCCGGGCATCAGACTCGTCACGGTCACACCGGTGTTGCGCAATTCGTCGCGCAAAGCGGCGGCGAACGACTGGATAAACGCCTTGGATGCGACGTAGACGGCCTGATAGGACCCGGGCATCATCGACACGATCGAGGAGGTGAACAACACCTTCCCGGCGTTTCTACGCTCCATGTCGCGCAACACGAACTTGGCCAGCAACACCGCGCCACGGACGTTGAGATCGACGACGGACAGCTCGTCGTCAAGGTCGCTGTCGACGAAGTTCGGGCTCGAGCCGACGCCGGCGTTGAGGGCCGCGATGTCGAGGGGTCGGCCCTGATCGGCGACGCGCCGATACAGTTGCTCCACCCCTGCCCGGGTCCGCAAGTCGACTTGCACCGGCACAACGTCGGCACCCACTCTGGACAGCCGGTCGGCTGCTGCTTGGATGCCGTCGTCTTCGGCCGCAATCACAAGGTCATAGCCGTGCCGGGCGAACTGCACGGCCAGTGCATAGCCGATTCCGCTGGAGGCACCGGTGATCGACGCGAGTCCCATGAGCTGTGGTTACCTCCGCGACTAGGGCGCGCCGTCGAGGTGGCGGCCAGAGACCAACTCCGCCAGCGTCTCGATCTCTTCCAGGGTGGGCTCCAGGCCGTCACGTCGGCTGTCAGCCACCGCGTTGAGCACTACCAGCCGCTGACCGGTGGGCAGGCTGTCCCACAACCGATCCAGCTCCTGCCACTGTTCGGCGGAGGCGTCTTCTAGACGCGTGTCATCCACGGCTGACAACTCCTACTCACAACTGCACGTTCGGTTTGAGCCCCGGACGCCCACGTCCAGCCGGGCATTGACCCGAGTCCCGGACGCTCTCGTCCCGCCGGATCGGGGTGCTGCTAGCAGTTATGCAGGCGAAGCGACTGCGCTGCACTCGATGCGGGTCTACCCCGCTCACCGGCGCGTCAACCAATTCTCTTACCGATTGCCCGGCGCGCATTTCGGGTACCCGCGACCGTGCCAGTTCTCGCTAGGAAAGCCCATGCCGATGACAGAACGCGGTGACGAACCGATTGATCACAAGACCTCGTTGGAGGACACGGTCGACCGACTCGACGCGAAAGCCGCCGAAGAATACGAATCCGCAACCAAATCGGAAGAGAGTCCCAAGCGCGGCTCGCCGGACGAGCCGCCGGACTAGGCGCGCGAAAACCGCTGCTCGTGACGTCGGCACGTTTCGCCGGCGTGTTACCGGGTAACTGATCGGCCATGACGTCGTTGTGGCTCGCCGATCGGATCGCGACATCACCGGCTTCCGGCACCGCCGAAGATCTGCCCGGTTCCGCCGACGTCGTGGTGGCGGGCGCCGGGATCACCGGGCTGATGACCGCGGTTCTACTGGCCCGGGCGGGCCGCGAGGTGCTGGTGCTCGAGGCCCGGACCGTGGGTGCCTGCGCGACCGGCAACACCACCGCCAAGATCAGCCTGCTGCAGGCCACCCAGCTGTCGACGATCTCGGCCAAGCAGGGCAAGCAGCTGGCCGCTGCCTATCTGGAGGGCAACCGCGCCGGCCAGGACTGGATGCTGTCGTTCTGCGCGTCGACGGGGGTCGCGGTGCAGCGTGAGGACGCCTACAGCTTCGCCCAGTCCGAAGGCGGGGTGGCGGCCGCGCGCGCCGAGTATGAGGCCTGCCGCGCGGTCGATCTACCGGTGACCTGGGAGGCGCAGGCCGAGGTGCCGTTCCCGTATCACGGCGGCGTCCGGCTGGCCGACCAGGCACAGTTCGACCCGATGCCGTTTCTGGACGCCCTGCGCGCCGAGTTGCTCGCCAGCGGTGGGCAACTGGTGGAACATGCTCGGGTGCAAAGCGTTTCCGGTGGGCGCGACGGTCTGCGAATAAGCGTCGACGGTGCGCGGGTGCACGCCGAAGTGAAGGCCACCCAACTGGTGTTGGCCACCGGCATCCCGGTCCTGGACCGCGGCGGATACTTCGCCCGGGTCAAACCCAGCCGGTCATACTGCATGGCGTTCGAGGTGCCCGGTGAGATCACCCGCCCGATGATGATCTCCACCGATTCACCGACACGGTCGCTGCGCTACGCCCCGGTCACCGGCGCCGAGCGGCTGCTGGTGGGCGGGGCCGGACACACCGTCGGTCGCGCCAAGCACCCAGGCGATGCGCTGGCCGAACTCGAGTCCTGGACGATCCGGCACTTCCCGGGCGCGACCCGCACGCACCTGTGGTCGGCGCAGGACTACGCGCCCATCGACGAGCTGCCCTATGTCGGCCCCATCCTTCCCGACAGCGACACCATCTACGTGGCAACGGGTTTCAACAAATGGGGCATGACCAACGGGGCGGCCGCGGCACTGGCGTTGTCGGGCCGGATGTTGGGGAGGCGTCCGAAATGGGACCGGGCGTTCGCCAGTTGGAGCACCCGCGAGCTGCGCGGGCTGTCCACGGCGATGACGGCCAATCTCGAAGTCGGCTTCAATCTGGCGAAGGGCTGGATCGCCCCGACGGCCCACATCGGCAGCCACGGTCTGGGCCACGACGCGCCCGGCGTGGTCAGCGGCCCCCCGTGGCGCCTGCAGGCCCAGTGCCGGGTGGACGGCGTCGAGCACCGGGTGTCACCGGTGTGCCCGCACCTCGGCGGCATCGTCAACTGGAACGACGCCGACAAGGCCTGGGAGTGCCCGCTGCACGGGTCGCGCTTCGCCCCCGACGGCACCCTGCTGGAAGGCCCCGCCACCCGGGGCCTGACCCGCGGCGGCTGACACGACGAGGTGAGCGGTGTGCATCATCGACGATGACATGCGCTCGATCGTGGCGAGCGCCAAGCTGGCCTTTGTCGCCACCGTCTGCGAGGACGGTTCACCGAACCTGTCGCCGAAGGAGTCGCTGCTGGTCTACGGCGACGAACACCTGGTGTTCATGCACATGGCGTCGCCGACCACCGTGGCCGACCTGCGCCGCGATCCGCGCATAGAGGTGAACGTGGTCGACTTCCTCAAGCGCCGCGGGTATCGCTTCACCGGCACCGCGCAACTGCGCCCGCCCGGCGACGAGGTCTACGAGTGGCTGCGGCAGTGGGTGACCGCCACCTATGGCCCACGGTTCCCCTGCCGGGAGGCGGTGCTGATCCGGGTGGAACGCGCGCTGCCGATCGCCTCACCGGTCTATCTGTTCGGCGATGCCCACGAGACCGACCTCATCCGGACGTGGTCGGGCCGCTACGGGCTGCGATGACCGTCACGGTGGTCGGGCAGATCGGGCGCGATCTGGTGCTGCGCAGCGCCGGCTTGCCTGCGGCCGGCGGATCGACCCGGGTCGTGCAGCGCCGGGAACTGTTGGGCGGCAAGGGCGCCAACCAGGCCGTGGGCCTAGCCCAGCTGGGCGTGCCGGTGGCCCTGATCGGAGTGGTCGGCGACGACGACGCCGGAACGGCGGTGCGCGAGCAGGCAGCCCGCGACGGGGTCGATGTCAGCGGGGTGATCGAGCGTGGCGAGACCGCACTGCTGGTCGACCTCGTCGACGAGCCGGGCAGCCGCAGGCTTTTCGAGCATATTCCGGAAAGCTCGCTGCTGACCCCGGCCGACGTGCAGAGGTGCGAGGCACTGATCGCTCGGTCGGCCATGGTGTCGCTGCAGCTGCAGCAGCCCGCCGAGGCGGTGCTGGCGGCCGCCCGGACGGCACGGCGGCACGGCGCGCAGGTGGTGGCCGACGGCAACCCGCCGGCCGAGGCGCGAGACGAATTGCTGTGTCACATCGACGTGTTGCGCGCCGATGCCGACGAGACGGCGCTGCTCGCCGGGGAACCGGTCACCTCCCCGGCGGCGGCGCGGGCGCTGGCCGGACGCCTGCTGGAAGCCGGGCCGCGGCTGGCCGCGGCGGCCGCGGCCGCCTGCGTGGCACATCTGGGTGGGCGCCCGCACCTGGCGGGCCTGGCCGGGCCGGGCGTTTCCGGCTCGGTGTCGCCGGGTACTGCGCAGTGATGGGATTCCATGTCACAGAAGTACAGAAGTGCCTGGCGGGTTTCGACTACCCGGGCACGGCGGCGCAGCTCGCTGACCACGCCGCAGACAACGGGGCCGATTCGAAGCTGGTCGACACCCTGCGGGCCTTGAAGAAAGACAGCTTCGACGGACCGGATGCGGTGATGTCGTCGCTGTCCGCCCAAAACGCGCTGGGCGGGTGAGCGGCGGGCTACTGCAACTGATCGCGCAGTTTCGCCAGCGATTTGGCCAGCAGACGTGACACGTGCATCTGCGAGATGCCGACCCGTTCGGCGATCTGGGTCTGGGTCATCGATTCGAAGAACCGCAGCACCAGCACCGTACGTTCCCGCTCGGGAAGCGCATTGAGCAAGGGCCGCAACGCCTCTCGATCCTCGATCCGGTCCATCCCGGCGTCGCTGTCGCCGAGGGTGTCGGCGATCGAACGGACATCGTCCTCGTCGGAGCTGCCGCCGCTGTCGATGGACAAGGTGTTGTAGGAACTGCCCGCCACCAGACCTTCGACCACCTCTTCGCGGCTCAACTCCAGATCACGGGCCAGTTCGGAGGCGGTCGGCGCCCGGCCCAGGCGCTGAGACAGGTCCGCGGTGGCTGCCCCGAGCCGCAGGTGCAGCTCCTTGAGGCGCCGGGGCACCTTGACCGACCAGCTGTTGTCCCGGAAATGCCGGCGGACTTCGCCCATGATCGTCGGGACCGCGAATGAGACGAAATCCGAGCCGGTTTCGACGTCGAAGCGGGTTACGGCGTTGACCAGACCGACCCGGGCAACCTGGACCAGGTCATCGCGCAGCTCGCCGCGTCCCTCGAAGCGGCGGGCGATGTGGTCGGCCAGTGGTAGGCACCGCTCCACGATCTTGTCCTTGCGGGTACGGAAGTCGGCGGTGTCGGCGTCGTACTTCGCGAGCTCGCGGAACATGTCGCCGACATCGGAGTACTCCGACCCTGATTGTGAACCGCTACCGGCGGCGCGCGGGCTCACGTCCTGGTTTCCGCCCGCCGGGTCGTCAATGTCACTCCGAATACCTCACCGGCGCCGTCGGACTGCGGGCCCTCACGGAACGTCTGCACGTCATCCACGAGCGAGGTGAGTACGTGCCAGCTGAAGCTGCCCGGGGTCAGCACGTCCGCGCCGTCGCCGGCGGCCGACGCCTGGATCGTCACGGCGTCGTCCTGCGGGTCGATGACGACCTTCAGCGTCGCGCCCGCGGCCGCGCAGCGGATCAGCTGCGTGCACAGCTCATCGATCGCCAGCCGCAGGTCGGCCACCGTATCGACGTTGAGATCCTCGTAGGTCGCGATCGCACCGACCAGCATGCGCACCACGGCCAGACTCTCCAGCCTGGGCGTCACCCGCAATTCGACGGCTCGCTCGCTGCACGACCGTGAGGTCCGGTCGCTGTGGATGTCGGTCATAGAGCCTCCCGGCGATGTCGGACCGAGACTACCGCTGCGCACAGTTGGACGATTCACGCCGTCAGGACCGCATAGTGGGCCGCCGAGAGGTTAGTCACGCGCACTTTGTACCCGGTCGCCGGGCAACTCAATCATCGATTTCGGCAGCAGCAACAAACGGCCCGGCCGGAAACCGGCCGGGCCGCTCGAGGTCTGCTGCAGAAATCAGCTGGCAGGACGCTGCCGCGGCAGCTCCGGGTGCGCTTGGTGCCACTCCTGGTTCACCTTGCCGATCCGCCGGTGCTCGAACAGCAGCCACAGCCCGCCCAGCGCGGCGGCGAGCACCGCGAACGCCGCCACGGCCGCGCCCTGGCGGTCGTTGCCGGTGGCGAAGGCGGTGAGCGAGCCGGCCCCGGCGACCATGCTGACCACCAGCAGGCTGTAACCCGGCCAACCCATGACGTCGATCACGGCACGGCCGGCATGCGGCCGGGTCGTCCGGACATGGTCAACGGGGTCATGAAACGTGTCACCCATTGCTGCTTCCTTTCGTGAATCGTCCGGCCAATCCGGAGGCCGCGCCGGGACGCCTGTCGGTGGTGTGATGGCGAACCTGTCCGCTACCAAAACCAGCGTAGGGCGATGTGATCTAGATTACGCGCGGCTTACAGGAGGTTCACAGCGACACGGCAGCGATACCGATGCAAAGAGCTCTGATCAGGCCGTACCGCTGACCGGCCCGGCGCTCATAATCAGTACGAGAAGCATCAACGACAGCAGAAACCAGCCGGCGCCCTGCCATCCCCACCAGGTCCCCCGCGCCCGCCACACCCGGTAGGTCCGCAGGAAGGCCCGCACTCCGCCGGCGGCGAAGATCGCCGGCCCGCCCGCGGCCAGCACGGCCCGGTATGGCCTGCCGCACGCCACGGTTTCGGCAGCCGCGTCACAGGAGCTGGCCCACCACGCCGCCAGCAAGACGAACGCCACCCCGACGGCGGTGATCACACCGGCAAACCTGATCGCCGAGCGAACCTCATCGTCTTCTTGGCCCAGCCGGTCGCCACCGGGACGCGGTTGCATGCCGTGTTCCATGCCTCCCACCGTCCGCGCTGATCGGCTCTGGGTCAAGGCGTTTCGACGTTTGGACGGGCGGGCGCGGGGGAAGCCTTGGGGGTGTGGCGGGCCTACAGAAGCACCGGGCCTGCCACGTCCACGAAATCCAGGGAGGGATTTTATGTCTGACGACAAGAAGAGCGGCCCCGAAGAAGGCATCCGCGGCACGGTCGAGGGAGTCAAGGGCAAGGCCAAGGAAGCCGTCGGCACTGTGATCGGCAACGACGAGATGGCCCGCGAGGGCGAGGCGCAGCAGGACAAGGGCGAAGCGCAGCGTGATGCCGCCAAGCGCGAGGCCGAGGCCGAATCGGCTCGGGCCGGCGCGGATGCGGCCGAGGCGCGCCAACAGTCCCACCAGTAGCCCGATGGAGGATAGGCCCGGCCCGCCGCGCGGGCCGGGCCTGTCGCTGTGCGGTTACCCGCGCCACGTAGCGGGTAATAGTGCGGTAATAGGCACCGACGGGTAGCCCGAGGGTGGGAGCCAGGCGATGGACGTTCTGTTACTGACCGACCGGGACGAGTTCGAACAGTCCCTGTCGGCGCTACGCGTCTTCGGGCACTCGGTTGCTCGCGGGCCGCTGGCCATCGCCACCCGGGCCGACTGCCACAGCGCCACAGCCGTGTTGGTGGACGGGTGTACCGATCTGACGGCCTCCCGCACGACCTGTCTGCGGCTGTGCAGCTGGGAGCCGTCGGCCGCCGTGCTGGTCGTGGTGAGCGCCGAGGACTTCGTCGCGGTGGACCTCGACTGGCAGGTCGACGATGTTCTGGTATCGACCGCGGGGCCGGCCGAGGCGCATGCGCGACTGCGGTTGGCGCTGGCACGCCGACGCGAATCGCTTCACAGCGCAGTGCAATTCGGTGACCTCGTCATCCACCCCGACAGCTACACCGCGTCGCTGTCGAACCGCGAGCTCGACCTCACCCTCACCGAGTTCAAGCTGCTCAACTTTCTGGTGCAGCACGCGGGCCACGCGTTCACGCGCACCAGGCTGCTGCGCGAGGTCTGGGGTGGTGAGGGCAGCCGCCGCAAGGTCGACGTCCACGTCCAGCGGCTGCGCGCCAAGCTCGGCGCCGACCACGAGTCGATCGTCGACACCGTGCGCGGCGTCGGCTACATGACACCGGAGTCACCTCAACCGCAACCGCAATGGGCTATCGCCAATTGAAGCCGATTGACGCCACCTGAAACCACCTGAAGCCGACCGAGAGCGCCGAGGACATGACAGAACAACCCCAAGTGGATCCCGAGACCAACACCACCGCCGACGACACCCTGCCGCCGGCCGAGGCCACCGATTCCGACGAGCTGCGCAACGACGACGGCGATGCGACCGTCACGCCCCCGGACGACTGGCAGCCGGTCGACGAGTCGGTCCACGAGTCACTCGACGACAAACTGGCCGCCGAGCAACCCGACGTCGGCGTCGACCAGGGCCTCCACGAATCGACCGGCGGCGGGCGGCATCGCGCTCAAGTCTCCGGCAGCCCCGAAGACGGCGAGTCGTACTACAACGTCGAGAAGTGAGCCAGGCCGCCAGGGGCCGGACGCCATCAGAAGATCCAGACCAGCACGACCAGGTCGGCCGCCAGCAGGGTCCAGCCGCACGCCCAGACCGCGATCCCCCGGCGGTGCGTCGTGGCAAAGAAGAACGCGAGAAACAGCGTAGTCGCCGCTACGGCGGCCGCTCCGTGGTAGAGCAGGCCGAACAGCGACCCGTTCGTCCGCAGAGCGGTGCCCGCCACCCGGGACAGCGCGAATCCCATCAACAGCACCGCGGCCGGTGCGGTCAGCAGCGACAGCGCCCAGTTGATCCAGGTCCAGTCGCGCGGCGGCGCTTCCAGGGCCAACGCCCCCGGCGGCGCCGGTGTCGCATCGGCGAATATCGGCAGTACCGTCGCCGTCCGGTCGTCGAGCATGGTCATGCTGGCCCCCCAGTCCCCGCCACCACAGGGTCGCGGAATACCCGCCGCGGGCGTGCGCAAAACCGCACCGCCCGGCAGCGCGGCCGCGAAATTGGCACCATGGCGGGGTGAGCCGCGAACCCGCCACCCCGCTGGCCCGGTTCTCAGCGCTGACCCGGGACTGGTTCACCGGCACCTTCACCGCGCCCACCACCGCCCAGGAGCAGGCCTGGTCGGCGATCGCCGACGGGCACAACACGCTGGTCGTCGCGCCGACCGGTTCCGGCAAGACGCTGGCGGCGTTCCTGTGGGCGCTGGACCGGCTGGCCGCAGAGCCGGGCCTGATGGCTGCGGGCACCCGGGTGCTCTACGTGTCGCCGCTCAAGGCGCTGGCGGTCGACGTGGAGCGCAACCTGCGCACCCCGCTGGCCGGCATCGGCCGCATCGCGGCGCACCGCGGCCTGCCCGCGCCGGCCATCACCGTCGGGGTCCGGTCCGGCGACACGTCCGCGGCCCGGCGCCGTGAGCTCGTCGCCAAGCCCCCCGACATCCTGATCACCACCCCCGAATCGCTGTTTTTGATGCTGACGTCGGCGGCACGGGAGGCCCTGACCGGGGTGCAGACCGTGATCGTCGACGAGGTGCACGCGGTGGCCGGGACCAAACGCGGCAGCCACCTGGCGTTGTCGCTGGAGCGCCTCGATGCGATGCTGGCCTCCCCGGCGCAGCGCATCGGGCTCAGCGCCACCGTGCGTCCCGCCGAGGAGGTCGCCCGGTTCCTGTCCGGGCAGTCCCCGACCCGGATCGTGGCGCCGCCGGCGGCCAAGACGTTCGAGCTGACGGTGCAGGTGCCGGTGCCCGATATGGCCAGCCCCGCTGAGGGCACCATCTGGCCGCAGGTCGAAGAGCGCATCGTCGACCTGATCGAGGCGCATCACTCCTCGATCGTGTTCGCCAACTCGCGGCGGCTGTCCGAGCGACTGACCGCGCGGCTCAACGAGATTCACGCCGAACGCTGCGATGACCCGGCTGCGCCGGTGTTGGCGCGGGCCCATCACGGGTCGGTGTCCAAGGAGACCCGCGCCGCCGTCGAGGAAGACCTCAAAAGCGGGCGGTTGCGCGCGGTGGTGGCGACCTCGAGCCTGGAATTGGGCATCGACATGGGCTCGGTCGACCTGGTCGTCCAGATCGAGGCGCCGCCGTCGGTGGCCAGCGGCCTGCAGCGCATCGGGCGAGCCGGGCATCAGGTCGGCGAAATCTCGCGGGGCGTTTTGATCCCCAAACACCGCACCGATCTGATCGGCTGCGCCAACGCGGTGCAGCGGATGCTGGCCGGTCAGATCGAGACGCTGACGGTGCCGGCCAATCCGCTGGACATCCTGGCCCAGCACACGGTGGCCGCCGCGGCGCTGGAGCCGCTGGACGCCGAGGCCTGGTTCGACACGGTGCGGCGGTCCGCCCCGTTCGCGACGTTGCCGCGCAGCGTATTCGAGGCCACCCTGGACCTGCTCTCCGGAAAATACCCGTCGACCGAATTCGTCGAGCTGCGGCCCCGGCTGCTCTATGACCGCGACACCGGCACCCTGACCGGCCGGCCCGGCGCCCAGCGGCTGGCCGTCACCTCCGGGGGCGCCATCCCGGACCGCGGGCTGTTCGCGGTGTATCTGGCCGGGTCCCAAAAGCCCTCGCGGGTAGGCGAACTCGACGAAGAGATGGTCTACGAGTCGCGGCCCGGCGATGTGATCTCGCTGGGCGCCACCAGCTGGCGCATCACCGAGATCACCCACGACCGGGTGCTGGTGGCACCGGCGCCCGGCCAGCCCGGCCGGCTGCCGTTCTGGCACGGCGACGGCGTCGGTCGCCCGGCCGAACTCGGCGCCGCGCTCGGGGCGTTCACCGGCGAGTTGGCCGGACTCGACCGCCCGGCACTCGACAAGCGCTGCGCCGGTTTGGGTTTCGACGACTACGCCGCCGACAATCTGTGGCGGCTGCTCGATGACCAGCGCACCGCCACCGGGACGGTTCCCACCGACACCACGCTGCTGGTGGAGCGGTTCCGCGACGAGCTCGGCGACTGGCGGGTGGTGCTGCACTCCCCCTACGGGCTGCGGGTGCACGGACCGCTGGCGCTGGCGGTGGGCCGGCGGCTGCACGAACGGTACGGCATCGACGAGAAACCGACCGCCTCCGACGACGGCATCGTGGTGCGGTTGCCCGACGCCCTGGACTCCGAGGCGCCCGGAGCCGACCTGTTCGTCTTCGACACGTGCGAGATCGAGCCGATCGTCACCGCCGAGGTGGGCGGCTCGGCGCTGTTCGCCAGCCGGTTCCGCGAATGCGCGGCCCGGGCGCTGCTGTTGCCGCGCCGGCACCCGGGCCGGCGTACCCCGTTGTGGCAGCAACGCCAGCGCGCCGCCCAATTGCTCGATGTGGCCCGCCGATACCCCGCTTTCCCGATCGTGCTGGAGACCGTGCGGGAATGCCTGCAAGACGTCTACGACGTCCCGGCGCTGACCGATCTGATGGCGCGGATCGCGCAGCGCCGGGTGCGGGTGCTGCAGGTCGAGACGGCCACCCCGTCGCCGTTCGCCGCGTCGCTGTTGTTCGGCTACGTCGGGGCGTTCATGTACGAGGGCGACAGTCCGCTGGCCGAGCGGCGCGCGGCGGCACTGTCGCTGGACCCGACCCTGCTGGCGCAACTGCTGGGCCGGGTGGAGCTGCGCGAGTTGCTCGACCCCGACGTCGTTGCCGCCACCGCCCGCCAGTTGCAGCACCTGAGCCCGGAGAAGGCCGCCCGCGACGCCGAGGGGGTGGCGGATCTGCTGCGGCTGCTGGGCCCGCTCACCGGCGAGGAGATCGCAGCCCGGGCCGGCGACCATGATGTGAGCGGTTGGCTGGAGCATCTGCTGGCCGCCCGTCGGGTGCTGGCGGTGTCGTTCGCCGGGCGCAGCTGGTGGATCGCCATCGAGGACATCGGCCGGTTACGCGACGGCATCGGGGTGGCGGTGCCGCCCGGAGTTCCGGCGGGTTTCACCGAGCCGGTCGCCGACCCGCTGGGTGAACTGCTGGGCCGCTTCGCCCGCACCCACGGACCCTTCACCACCGGGCAGGCCGCCGAGCGGTTCGGGCTGGGCACCCGGGTGGCCGCCGATGCGCTGGGCCGGCTGGCCGCCGACGGGCGGGTGGTGCGTGGCGAGTTCGCCGACTTCCCGGACTCCCCGGGCGAGCAGTGGTGCGACGCAGAGGTTCTGCGGATTCTGCGGCGCCGGTCGCTGGCCGCATTGCGCTCGGCGATCGAGCCGGTGTCCCCGGCCGCCTACGCGCGTTTCCTGCCGGCCTGGCAACAGATAGGCGCCCGAGGCACCGCATCCGGTCTTGACGGGCTGGCCGGGGTGATCGAGCAGCTGGCGGGTGTGCCGCTGCCGGCGTCGGCGGTCGAGCCGCTGGTGCTGGGTCCGCGGGTGCGCGACTACTCCCCGGCCATGCTCGACGAGCTGCTGGCCTCCGGGGAGGTGCTGTGGGCAGGCGCCGGCGCCCCGGCCGGTAACGCGCCGGCCGCCGACGGCTGGATCACCTTCCACACCGCGGATTCGGCGCCGTTGACGCTGGCCCCCGGCGCACCGCTCGACTTCAATGACGCACATCGGCAGATCCTGGACGCGCTCGACGGCGGCGGCGCGTTTTTCTTTCGCCAGCTCGGCGAGGGCGCCGGCGAGCCCGAGCTCAAAGCCGCGCTGTGGGAGCTGATCTGGGCGGGCTGGGTCACCGGTGACACCTTCGCCCCGATGCGCGCGGTGCTGGCCGGCACCCGGCGTTCCACCCCGGCCCACCGCACCAAGCGCCCACCCCGGCTGAGCCGCTACAGCGTCGCCCACGCTTCCGCCCGGGCCGCCGACCCGGCGGTCGCCGGACGTTGGTCGAGACTGCGTGCAGCCCAAGAGGATTCCACCGTGCGTGCCCACCACACCGCCGAGCTGCTGCTGCACCGCTACGGCGTGCTGACCCGCGGCGCGGTGGCCGCCGAAGCGGTGCCCGGCGGGTTCGCCACCCTGTACAAGGTGCTCAGCGCGTTCGAAGAGGCCGGGCGCTGCCAGCGCGGCTACTTCATCGAATCACTGGGCGCCGCCCAATTCGCCCTGGCCTCGACCGTGGACCGGCTGCGCGGCTACCTCGACGGCGTCGACCCGGCCCGCCCGGAGTACCACGCGGTGGTGATGGCCGCCGCCGACCCGGCCAACCCGTATGGGGCGGCGTTGAGCTGGCCGGCGCATCCGGGCACCGCCCGGCCGGGCCGCAAGGCGGGCGCGCTGGTGGTGCTCGTCGATGGCGAGCTGGTGTGGTTCGTCGAGCGTGGCGGCCGGTCGCTGCTGAATTTCGGTACCGATGCCGCTGAGGTCCAGCGGGCCGCCGCCGGGGCGCTGGCCGGGCTGATCGCCGAGCGCCGGGTCGACGGGATCCTGGTCGAGCGGGTGGACGGCACCGCGGTGCTGGAGCTGCGTGATTCACCGACGCTGGCCGCGCTGACCGAGGCCGGGTTCTCCCGCACCCCGCGCGGACTGCGGCTGCGCTGATGCCCGAGGGTGACACCGTCTTCCACACCGCCGCCGTGCTCGATGCGGCGCTGACGGGAAAGACGTTGACCCGCTGCGATATCCGGGTGCCCCGCTACGCAGAGGTGTACTTGAGCGGTCAGCGGGTGGACGAAGTGATCAGCCGCGGCAAGCACCTGTTCATCCGCACCGAACGCGCCAGCATCCACTCGCATCTGAAGATGGAGGGCGCCTGGCGGATCGCGGGTGGACCGCTGGACCATCGGGTGCGAATCATTCTGGAGACCGGCCCCGTTCGCGCCCTCGGTATCGACCTGGGGGTGCTGGAGGTGCTCGACCGCGACCGCGACGAGCAGGCCGTCGCGCACCTGGGCCCGGACCTGCTCGGCGCCGACTGGGATCCCGACACCGCCGTGGCCAACCTGATGGCCGACCCGCAACGTCCGCTGGCGGAGGCCTTGCTGGATCAAACCGTGCTGGCCGGGATCGGCAACGTCTACTGCAACGAATTGTGCTTCGTCGCCGGCCGGTTGCCGGGTGCCCCGGTCACCGCCTTGGCGGATCCGGGCCGCGTGGTGGCGCGGGCCCACGACATGCTGTGGGCCAACCGGCTGCGGTGGTCGCGCTGCACCACCGGCGACACCCGTCCGGGCCGGCAGCTGTGGGTGTACGGCCGGGCCGGCAAACCGTGCCGGCGCTGCGGGTCTCCCCTACAGTGCGACCGCACCGGTGAGCGCATCAGCTTCTGGTGCCCCTCGTGTCAGCGGTGATGTCTTCCCTGGTGAGCGTGGATTTGCTCCGGGTGGTTTCGCTGCTCGGGGAAGCCGGGTACCCGCCCTGATGTCCGAAGCAATCGAGCTAAGGAATCGAAAAATGATGAACAACAGACACGCGCTGATCGGCGTGAGCGTGGCCGGGCTGGCCGCCGGCGGAATCGTCGCCGCCGTGGGCCTGTCGCCCCTGGCGGGCGCAACGGAACCCGGTGCCGCCACGCAGGTCACCAGCTTCTTACCCCAAGCGCCGCCGCCGCCCGGACCGCCGGGGCCTCCCGGACCCCCGGGACCCCCCGGACCTCCCGGTAACGTCGGCCCGCCTGGCGGACCGGGCGCCATCGGCCCGCCCGGGGCACCGGGCGCCGTCGGACCTCCTGGCGGACCGGGTGCCGTCGGACCTCCTGGCGGACCGGGCGCCATCGGCCCGCCCGGAGCGCCGGGTGCCGTCGGGCCTCCTGGCGGACCCGGTGCCCCTGGACCGGTCGGGCCTCCGGGCGGACCGGTCGGGCCTCCCGGCGCTCCGGGTCCCGTCGGCCCCGCGGGTGGCCCGGGCGCTCCCGGACCAGTCGGCCCCCCGGGACCTCCAGGGCCCTGACCGCCCACCGAAGCCGGCCAGCATTGCCGCTGGCCGGCTTTCGGCCGTCGGAAGACCGGCCTCACTCGGGCAGCGAAAAGCTCGCCGACGGCGCTGGGCGCCCTCGACGAGCCGATCGCGACGTTCTTAGTGTCGGTGACCGATCACGGCCAGCCGCCGCAGCCCACACCGGGCAGGCAGCCGCCGCCACCGCCGGGGCCGCCCCAGCCGGTGGGTCCGCCCGGAATCTGGCCACCACCGCCGCCGGGGCCACCGCCACCGGTCGGGCCGCCGGGAATCTGGCCGCCGCCGCCACCGGGGCCACCGCCACCGGTCGGACCGCCGGGAATCTGGCCGCCGCCGCCACCGGGACCGCCGCCACCGGTCGGGCCGCCGGGCTCGCCAGGTTCGCCGGGCGCGCCGGGTGCCGGCTCCATCGGCGTGGTCTCCATCGTGGTGGTCATCTCGATCGTGGTGGTGGTGGTCGTGCTGGTCGGGGTTTCTTCTTTAGTTCCGCTACAACCCGCTGCCACCAGCGCCGCTGCGCTGCCGAGCACTGCGATCGCCATCCTGCTTTGTGCGTTCATCAGAATGAGACTCCCCTCTGGTTTGTCGTGCCTTCCTGTACCCGGCAGGATCAGGGCTGAAACGCGCGGCCGCTGACGAAGCGCCGCAGGCACCCGGTGAACGGGTCCTCGAACTCGAGCTGGTGCGCCAGCAGCCGCAGCGGGGTGGAGAAGTCGTCGGGGGCGACCTCGATGACGTCGGGGTACAGCGGATCACCGTCGATCGGCAGTCCCAGCGCGGCCAGGTGCACCCGCAACTGGTGGGTGCGGCCGGTGCGCGGGATCAGCCGGTAGCAGCCGTTACCCAGCGCTTCGACCAGCGTTTCCGCGTTGGGCTCGCCGGGTTCCTCGCGGGCCTGCAGGCAGCCGCGCCGTTTGACGATCCGGCTGCGCACCAGCCGCGGGAACTCCCCCTGCGACGGCGCCGACGAGCGGGCCAGGTATTGCTTGCGCACCGCGCCGCGGGCGAACAGCGTCTGGTAAGGCCCGCGCAGCTCGCGGCGGGTGGTGAACAGCAAGATCCCGGCGGTGAGCCGGTCCAGCCGGTGCGCCGGGCTCAGCTCGGGAAGGTCCAGCTCACGGCGCAGCCGCACCAGCGCGGTCTGGGCCACGTGACGCCCCCGCGGCATGGTCGCCAGAAAGTGCGGCTTGTCGACCACCACCAGGTCGCGGTCGCGGTACAGCACCGGGATGTCGAAGGGCACCGGCACCTCGTCGGGCAGCTCGCGGTACCAGAAGATAGCGGCTCCGGCCGGCAGCACCGTCGTCTCATCGACCACGGCGCCGTCAGCGGTCAGCACTTCCCCGGCGGTGACCTTGGCCGCGGCGGCCGGGCCGAACCGGTCGCGCAGCTCGGCGGCCACCGGCCCGCCATGTAGCCGCAGCCGGGCCGGGCCCAGGCCGTCGCGCACCGGAAGCGGTGCGGTACGCCTGGTACGGGTCATCGCGGGGGCTTTCTCAGGATGTGTCGTCACGTCCAGGCGAGTCTATCCGGTGGACCCCATTCTTCACTGTAACCACTTGTGTCACTGTGGTTTTGGTTGTGGACGAGTTCTGCGACTGTCGGTGGGCATCGCTAGAATTAGCACATGCGTTCGAATGATCGGGAAGAAATCGTCGAGGTGTTCGACGCTCTTTCGGCCGATCTGGATCGGGCCATGGACCTGGACTTCTCGGCGCTGGCCCCACGCGAATGCCTGGCACTGCTGCAGCGCTGCGAGACGCTGCGCCGCCGGCTGCCCGCGGTGGAGCATCCGATGGTCAACCAAATCGCCGCCACCGACCCCGACGAACTGGGCGGCAAACCTCGCTGGGTGCTCGCCGACGAACTCGGCATCACCCGCGGGGAGGCCGGGCGCCGCATCAACGAGGCCGCCGACCTGGGACCGCGGCGCACCCTGACCGGCGAACCCCTGGCTCCGGTGCTGCCCGCGGTGGCCACCGCCCAACACAAAGGGCAACTCGGGGCCGAGCACATCGCGGTGATCCGCGCCCTGTTCGACTACCTCCCCGAGGGCATCGATGCGGGAACGCTGACCCAAGCCGAGCAGCATCTCACCGACCTGGCCGCCCACCATCGGCCCGACGAACTTGCCAAACTCGCCCAGCGAGTCGCCGACTATCTGCGCCCCGACGGCGACCACACCGACAAAGAGCAACGCGCCAAACGACGCGGCATCACCGTCGGCCCGCAAGACCGCGACGGCATGTCCGCGATCAAAGGCCACCTCGACCCGCAGGCCCGCGCCGCCCTCGATGCCGTTTTGGCCCGCTGGGCCGCTCCGGGCATGTGCAATCCCGACGACGAGACCCCGTGCCTGTCCGGCACCCCATCACAGGCCGCGATCGACAACGACCGCCGCTCGGCGGCCCAGCGTAACCATGACGCGCTGGCGGCGATGTGCGCCAACCTGCTGGCCTCCGGCGAGTTGGGCTGCCATCACGGGCTGCCGGCCAGCGTGGTCGCCTCGCTGAGCCTGGCCGAGCTTGAGGCCGCCGCCGGCAAAGCCACCACCGCCGGCGGGACGTGGCTACCCGTGCGTGACCTGATCGGACTGGCCTCCCAGGCGCACCACTACTTGCGGATATTCGACGGCGCCAAGGAGATCGCGCTCTTTCACGCGAAACGACTCGCCAACCCGGGTCAGCGCTTGGTGCTCTACGCCAAGGAGCGCGGCTGCACCCACCCGGGCTGCACCGTGCCCGCCCAGCTCACCGAGGTGCACCACAACCAGGACTACGCCCAACACCCCCGCACCGACATCGACGACCTCACCCTGCGCTGCGGGCCGCACCATCGACTACTGTCCAACGGCTGGACAACCCGCAAGCGCAGCGACGGGGTGACCGAGACGCTGCCGCCGGCGCACCTCGACCGCGGCCAGCCCCGCACCAACAGCTATCACCACCCGGAGAATCTGCTGCGCGACAGCGCCGACGGCGACGACGATCCCGAGCATCCGTAGCGGTGGCCGGGTGCGTGAATCCCCTCGCGTACCAAAGACACATCGGCCACAACCCGTCGGGGGGTTGTGGCCGATGTGTCCCTATTCGGTGTGGACTACTCCACTCAGAGACCCAGCATGCTGAAGATGCCCAGGTCGCCCAGGAAATCGGTCAGCGTGGTGGCGTCGGTCACTGGGGTGGCACCGGTGCCCAGCAGGCTGGTCAGCAAGTCACCCAACGTCTCATCGCCCAGTATTCCGGTACCGGTCGGGTCGCTCAGGGTGCCGCCGAGCGTGATGCCGTCCACGAACTGGTCCCATCCGGCACCGAGCTGGTCCGGAGTGATGCCCAGCAGGCTCGCGATGGTGGCGTCGGTCATCCCGTTGGCGTCCAGCAGGTCGTTGATCGAGGTCGTGGCGCCGATCCCCAGCATTTCGTTCAGCAGGGAGGCCAGCGTGTCGGTCGGGGACAGGCCCAGCATCGGCAGGTCCAACAGGCCGGCGTAGGAACCCAGGCCGAAGAAGCCCAGCAGATCGCCGATGCTCGTGTTGGCGCCGGCGCCGCCGATGAAGCCACCGATCAACGAGTCGATCGGCACATCGCCCAGGCCAACGCCGCCGATCTGCACGTCGTTAAGCACCGCAGTGAGGTCGGTGCCGAGGAATCCGCCGGTGATCGCGTCTAGCGACACGTTGTCCGGGTTCAGCGCGGCCAGCAGCGCGCTCAGTTCCGAGCTGGTGTTGATGCCGGTACCGAACAGGCCCAGCACCTGGCCCATGTTGCCGAAGCCGAGGGTGTCCAGCAGCGTCTGCAGGCTCGCTTCGAAGGTCGGGAAGGTGGTGGGGTCGGCCGTGAGCACGTAGTCGCGCTGCACCGATCCAGTAAGGCTGCTAGCAACGGTCGGAGCAACTGCTACGCCGCCGAATAGAGCTGCACCGGCTAATGCGGTACTGGCGGCGAGTGCGCCGGCTTTCGCCACGAAGCCGTGCGACTCCGTCGGCGCTGCAATGGAGAGAGTGGACATGTATGGGCCCCCTTCTGGGATCAAACAAATGATGTTGCACGTTCTACAACGAACGTTAACTTAAAATGTACTCAGCCTCATGTCAACTACCTTTGTAGAATTCTTTCGTCTGCGTCAGCAACGTCAATCACCAGGAATTTCCCAGCTCACGCGCCTCACTAGCGAAGACCCGCATCAGGGGCGCCAGACGAAGCAACAACTTGCTAGCCCATGTGCGATAACAGCTCACTTAGCATTTTCTAGGCATTTCAGTCGGGCCGTCCGGCTACGCCCGACCGCAATACGATATCGCGTAAACAACCCGTTATAACGGTCGAACCGTATGAAATTGACGGCCGGCGAATACCGAGCGATTCAGAGCTTCGAAGCGAAATACGCACCTCACCGCTAGCAAATTGCAGCAAAGCAAGCACGCCCGAATTTTCGGGTGCTGCGATGGTTACAAAAAAGGCACCCGGCCGGATGGCCGGGTGCCGAGGAGCGGAGCTGAATCCGCTACCAGTTCAGCAGGCCGAAGGCATCCAGGAGGTCGGTGATCGGCGTGTCGCCGGTGATCGTCAGGGTGCTGTCGTCGGGCAGCCAGCCCTGCAGCATGTCGCCGATCGTCTGGGAGCCCAAACCATCCGTGCCCGGGTGGAAGAAGATCCCGCCGAACAGCATGTTGCTCAGGTAGGCATTCCAGGTCTCGTTGGGATCCATGTTCAGCAGAGTGCCCAGACTCTGGCCCCCCAGATAGGTGTTGGCGGTGGTTCCCCAGGGCACCGTCTGCAGGTAATCACCGAGGGTCTTGGCGGTGTCCGCGAGAGTTGTGACGGTGGGACTGCCGGTGGGAATGCCGGCGAGGGTGTGCGTGACGGTCTTGGTGATGTCGGTGGTGGGCATCTGTAGCAGCCCGCTCAGCCAGTCGTTCAACGAACTGTTGACGCTCAAGTCCGGATTGCTGATCGAGCCACAGATGCCGGTGACTGACCCGCAGCTCTGCAGCTCCTCGTTGAAGTTGCTGAGCATGCCGCCGAGCTTGTTGAGGGCGTCGCCGTAGGTGCTGACGCCGGAGAGCCAGCTGAAGATGCCCGTCAGGCCGCCCATCGATGGCAGCTGCTGGTTCAGGCTGAAGCCCAGCTGGCTGGCCAACTCTGCCAGCGAGTGGTCATCGCCCTGACCCGCTCCGCCCAGCAGCAGATCCACCAGCTGGCCAAGCTCGACATTGCCGAGCGGAGTGCCGTTGATGCTGGAGTAGAGGTTGCTGGGGTCATCGCCGGGCCAGACCGTGGTGTAGAACGACGACGGGGCTGTGAAGACGAACGGGTTATCAATAGTCAGGCTGCCGATGGTGAGGGTCGCGCTACCCAGCAGCGACGATCCGGTGCCGCTGTACAGCGGGATATCCAGCGGGACTCCAAACTGGCCGAAGATTTCCCCAAGAGTCAGCCCGCCCGGGTTGAAGCTCTGCAGTAGCTGGCCGAGAGTCGAGCTGACGCTGAATTCCGTGTCGGGATCGCCGGGGACCGTCCCGAAGCCCGCGAGCACCTGGTTGAGGTCGCCCATCCCCATGGTGTCGAGCAGGGACTGCAGGCTCTCGGCGAAGGTCGGGAAAGCCACCTGCGCCACGTTGTGCTGCACAGCAGACGCTGCCAACGGCACACCGGCGAGCTCCGGCCCAACTGTGGCCACTCCGACCAGCCCGGCGCCGGCAAGAACGGTGGCCGCGGCCAGGGTGCCGCCCTTCAATGCCAGCGCGTGCGGGCGCGCCACCCCCAAAAGATCCGACATGGACCACACCTTTCCGGTACCCGGATCCCCCATGTGACCCAGCTGATGGCTGGAAAGTAATGGCCCTAGAAACAACTGTCAAACATAAGTTAATGCCAATTTCAGCCCATATGCACGGTTTTTCCCGCGGCCCGGTCCCCTGCGTAACCAAGCTCAGTTCATGGAAGCGGAATGGGCTCCAGAATCTCGGCCCTGGCTTCGGGCGCCCTCGCGCGCAAAGCGTCCGCGGAGGCGTCATCGGGCTGTTCCTGCGAGAGGATCTCGGCCTCCACCCGGGCGGTGTAGTTGGCCACCTCCGCATCGACGGCGGCGTCGTCCCAGCCGAGCACCGGCGCCATCACCTCGGCGACCTCGCGGGCACAGTTCACTCCGCGGTGGGCGTACTCGATGGAGATCCGGGTCCGTCGGGCCAGCACGTCCTCCAGGTGCAGGGCGCCCTCGGCGGTGACGGCGTAGGCGACTTCCACCTTCAGATAGGTGGGCGCCTCGGCGATCGGGTCCAGCAGCTCCGGCCGGCCCTCGGCCAGCGCCAGCACGTCGTGGATCAGCGATCCGTAGCGGTCCAGCAGGTGACGCACCCGGTAGGGGTGCAGGTCCTGTTCGGCGCCGACGTGCTCGGCCTGGTTGACCAGCGCGAAGTAGCCGTCGGCGCCCAGCAGCGGCACCTTCTCGGTGATCGAGGGCGCCACCCGGGTCGGGATGTACTCGGCGGCGGCGTCGATCGCGTCGGCGGCCATCACCCGATAGGTGGTGTATTTGCCGCCGGCGATGGCCACCAGGCCCGGCGAGGGGACGGCCACCGCATGCTCGCGCGACAGCTTGGAGGTGTCGTCGTTCTCCCCGGCCAGCAGCGGCCGCAGCCCGGCGTAGACGCCCTCGATGTCGGCGTGCGACAGCGGCGTGGCCAGCACGGTGTTGACGTTGGCCAGCAGATAGTCGATGTCGGCCTTGGTGGCCGCCGGGTGGGCCAGGTCCAGATTCCAGTCGGTGTCGGTGGTGCCGATGATCCAGTGGGTGCCCCACGGGATGACGAACAGCACCGACTTCTCGGTGCGCAGGATGACCGCCGCCTCGCTGACGATGCGGTCGCGCGGCACCACGATGTGCACGCCCTTGGAGGCCCGCACATGGAACCGGCCACGCTGGCGCGACAGCGCCTGGATCTCATCGGTCCACACCCCGGTGGCGTTGACCACCACATGCCCGTGCACCTCGGTGGTCGCGCCGTCCTCGGAGTCGCGGATCTTCACCCCGGTCACCCGGTCGCCCTCACGCAGCAACGCCACCACCTGGGTGGAGGTGCGGATGACCGCCCCGTAGTGCGCCGCGGTGCGCCCGACGGTCATGGTGTGCCGGGCGTCGTCGACGACGGTGTCGTAGTAGCGGATCCCGCCGATCAGCGCGCTGCGCCGCAGCCCCGGGCACAGCCGCAGCGCACCGGCGCGGGTCAGATGCCGTTGCGCGGGAACCGATTTCGCCCCGCCAAGCTGGTCGTAGAGGAAGATACCGGCGGCAACATAGGGCCGCTCCCACCACCTGCTGGTCAGCGGATACAGAAACGGCAGGGGTTTGACCAGGTGCGGTGCCAGTGTGGTCAGCGACAGCTCGCGTTCGTGCAGGGCCTCGCGCACCAGGCCGAACTCCAGCTGTTCGAGGTAGCGCAGCCCGCCGTGGAACATCTTCGAGCTGCGGCTCGACGTGCCGGCGGCGAAGTCACGGGCCTCCACCAGCGCTACCTTGAGGCCGCGGGTGGCGGCGTCCAGCGCGCACCCGGTGCCCACCACGCCGCCGCCGATCACCACCACGTCGAACTGCTCGGCACCGAGGCGTTCCCAGGCTTGTGCTCGTTGGTCAGGTCCCAGCGTGCTCACGACTGCCAGGCTACGTGGCGCCCGGGCCGCGGCCACGTGTGACACCGGCCTCACCGCTCGCGAATCAGTCCAGGTCGTCGTGCGTCATCAGCCGGCGCGCGGCCTCGGTGAGCGAGCCCGACAGCGACGGATACACCGCCAGCGTCTGCGCCAGGTCCGCCACGGTGATCCGGTTCTGCACCGCCAGCGCGATCGGCAGGATCAGCTCGGAGGCGATCGGGGCCACCACCACCCCGCCGATCACCGTGCCGGTCGCCGGCCGGCAGAACAGCTTGAGGAAGCCGTGCCGCATCCGGCTCATCTTGGCCCGGGCGTTGGTCTGCAACGGCAGCATGACAGTGCGGGCGGGCACGGTGCCGTCGTCGATCTGGGATTGCGGCACCCCGACCGCGGCGATCTCGGGCCGGGTGAACACCGCGGCGGCCACTGTGCGCAGCCGGATGGGGGCCACTGCCTCACCCAGCGCGTGATACATCGCGATCCGTCCCTGCATGGCCGCGACCGACGCCAGCGGCAGCAGCCCGGTGCAGTCCCCGGCGGCGTAGATCCCCGGCACCGACGTCCGCGACACCCGGTCCACCGGCAGATAGTTGCCGGGGCCGAGTTCGATGCCGGCCCGCTCCAGGCCCAGACCGGCGGTGTTGGGCACCGAGCCGACCGTCATCAGCGCGTGGCTGCCGGTCACGGTGCGCCCGTCGGTCATGGTGACCAGCACCCCGTCGTCGCTGCGGGTCACCGAGGCGGCCCGGGCGTTTTTGACCAGGGTGACGCCGCGTTCGGCGAACGAGCGCTCCAGCACGTGGGCGGCGTCGGGGTCCTCATGCGGCAGCACCCGGTCGCGGCTGGCCACCACCGTCACGTGCACGCCCAGTTCGGTGTAGGCGTTGACGAACTCCGCGCCGGTCACCCCGGAGCCCACCACCACCAGGTGCTCGGGCAGCGTGCGCAGGTCGTAGAGCTGACGCCAGGTCAGGATCCGCTCGTCGTCCGGCTCGGCGTTGGGCAGGGTGCGCGGGCTGGCGCCGGTGGCGATCAGCACCACGTCGGCGTCGAGCACCCGCTGGCCCCCGTCGGCCTCGGTGACCAGGATGCGGTGGTGGGCCAGCCCGGTTTCGGGGTCGATGAGCTCGCCGCGGCCGGCGATGACGTCGACGCCGGTGTTGATCAGCTGGGTCCGGATGTCGGCGGACTGCGCGGCGGCCAGCGACTTGACCCGCTCGTGGATCTGCTCCAGTTCGATCTCGGCGTCGGTGAAGTGGATGTCGAAACCCAGGTGTGGGGCCCGGCGCAGCTCGGTGCGCACCCCGGACGAGGCGATGAAGGTTTTGGACGGCACGCAATCCCACAACACGCAGGCGCCGCCGATGCCGTCGGCGTCCACCACGGTGACCGCCACCGCCTCCGGACCCTTGGCCGCCGCGACCAGCGCGGCCTCGTAGCCGGCCGGGCCGCCGCCGAGGATCACAATGCGGGTTGTCACAGCGACCAACTTATCGTCGACGCTGCGTTTAAGCTTTCTGCCGTGCCGCTCTACGCCGCCTACGGGTCAAACATGCATCCCGAACAGATGCTGCAGCGTGCACCGCACTCCCCGATGACCGGCACCGGCTGGATCCACGGCTGGCGGCTGACGTTCGCCGGCGAGGACATCGGCTGGGAGGGCGCGCTGGCGACCGTGGTCGAGGACCCGGGCTCGAGCGTGTTCGTCGTCCTCTACGACGTGACCCATGAGGACGAGAAGAACATGGACCGCTGGGAGGGCTCGGACTTCGGGATCCACAAGAAGATCCGCTGCCGGGTGGAACGGCAGAACGGGATGACGTCGGATCCCGCCGACAGTGCCCCCGAGCCGGTGCTGGCCTGGCTGTATGTGGTGGACGCCTGGGAGGGCGGGCTGCCCTCGGCACGCTACCTGGGGGTGGTGGCCGAGGCCGCCCAGATCGCCGGGGCGCCAGAGGATTACGTCCGCAACCTGCAGACCCGCCCGGCCCGCAACATCGGCCCGGGGTCCTAGAGCAGCGCGGCCTGGTCGACGATGCCGGCCATCACCTGCACCCCGATCCCCAGCGCCCGCTCGTCAAGGTCGAACGTCGGCTGGTGCAGGTCCCGTTGCGGCCCGGTGCCCGGCCACACCCCGAGCCGGGCCATCGCGCCGGGCACCTGCTCGAGGTACCAGGAGAAGTCCTCGCCGCCCCCGGACTGCCGGGTCTCGGCCAGCACGTCGGGCCCGATGGCTTCGATCGCGTGGGTGAGCATCCGCGTCGACACCGCCTCGTTGACCACCGGCGGCACCCCGCGGTGGTAGTACAGCGTGTGCTCGATGTTCAGCGGCGCCAATAAAGAGGACACCGCGTCCTCGATGACGCCCTGCATCGCCACCCAGGTGTCCCGGCTGGCGGTGCGCACGGTACCGGCCAGCCGCCCGGCCTGCGGGATCGCGTTGGCCGCCGCTCCCGAGTTGACCGCCCCCCACACCAGCACCGTGCTGTTGCGCGGGTCGATGCGCCGGGACAGTACGCCGGGCAGCCCGGTGATCAGCACCCCCAGCCCGTAGACCAGGTCAGCGGTCAGGTGCGGCCGGGAGGTGTGGCCGCCGGGGCCGCCGACGGTGATCTCGATGGTGTCGGCCGCCGAGGTGATCGGTCCGGGGATGGTGGCCACCCGGCCGACCTGCAGTCGCGGATCGCAGTGCAGCGCGAATATCCGGCTGACCCCGCTCAGCACTCCGGCCGCGATCGCGTCGATCGCACCGCCGGGCATCAACTCCTCGGCCGCCTGGAACACCAGCCGCACCCCGACCGGCAGCTCCGGCGCCGAGGCCAGCGCCAGCGCGGCACCCAGCAGGATCGCGGTGTGCGCGTCGTGACCGCAGGCGTGCGTCACCCCCGGCACCAGCGAGGAGTAGGGCGCTCCGGTCTGCTCGGTCATCGGCAGGGCGTCGATGTCGGCCCGCAACGCGATACGCGGCCCGTCTTCGGGACCAAAGTCGCAGATCAGCCCGGTTCCGCTGGGCAGCACCTTGGGGTTGAGGCCGGCACCGGCCAGGCGTTCGGCGATGAACTGGGTGGTGGCGAACTCCTGGCGGCTCAGCTCCGGATGGCGGTGCAGATGCCGGCGCCAGGCGACCAGCTCGCCGGCGTTGAGGGCCAACCACGCCTGCGCGGCCTGCGACGCGGAAGCTGAGGGCATTCACGCAGTATCCCACCGTGGCCCCCGGCTAAGCTCAACGGCTGTGACGGTTCCGCTCACGACCCAGGCGGCGGCGGTCGTGGCCCGGCGCACCGGCGTCGACACCCATGACGTAGCGATCGTCCTCGGCTCCGGGTGGGCGCCCGCGGTGGCGGCCCTGGGCACCCCCACCGCGGCGATGCCGATGGCCGACCTGCCCGGGTTCAGTGCACCGACCGCGGCGGGCCATATCGGCGAACTGGTGTCGATACCGATCGGCACACATCAGGTGCTGGTGTTGGTCGGCCGGATCCACGCCTACGAGGGCCATCCGCTGATCGACGTGGTGCGGCCGGTGCGCACCGCCGTCGCGGCCGGCGCGAACACCGTGGTGCTGACCAACGCGGCCGGCGGCCTGCGGGACAACTTCGAGGTCGGCCAGCCGGTGCTGATCAACGACCACCTGAACATGACCGGGCGCTCGCCGCTGGAGGGCGCGCACTTCGTCGACATGGTCGACGCCTACACCCCGGCGCTGCGCGCACTGGCCCGCCAGGTCGACCCGACGCTGGTCGAGGGCGTCTACGCCGGAATGTCGGGTCCGCAGTACGAGACCCCGGCCGAGATCCGGATGCTGCGCACCCTGGGCGCCGACCTGGTGGGCATGTCGACCGTGCACGAGGCGATCGCCGCCCGGGCGGCCGGGGCGCAGGTGCTGGGCGTGTCGCTGGTGACCAACCTGGCGGCCGGGATCACCGGCGAGCCGCTCAGCCACGCCGAGGTGCTGGCCGCCGGCCGGGAATCGGCGACCCGCATGGGCGAGTTGCTCGCCGAGGTCATAGCCCGGCTGTGACCCCCGAGGACTGGATCGCCCACGACCCCGACCCGGCGACCGCCGCGGAGGTGGCCGGTTGGAGTGACGACGAACGGGCCGCCCGGTTCGCCGCACCGCTGCGCTTCGGCACCGCGGGCCTGCGCGGACCGGTCCGGGGCGGGCCCGACGCGATGAACCTCGCCGTGGTGCTGCGCGCCACCTGGGCGGTGGCCCAGGTACTGATCGCCCACCGGCGCGCCGGTGCGACCGTGGTGGTCGGGCGCGACGCCCGCCACGGCTCGGCGGAGTTCGCCGCCGCGACCGCCGAAGTGCTTGCCGCGGCAGGGTTTTCCGTACTACGGCTACCCCATCCGCTGCCGACCCCGGTGGTGGCGTTCGCGGTGCGTCAGACCGGCGCGGCGGCCGGCATCCAGATCACCGCCTCACACAACCCGGCCGGCGACAACGGTTACAAGGTGTACTTCGACGGCGGGGTGCAGATCGTGGCCCCGGTCGACGCCGAGATCGAGGCCGCGATGGCCGCCGCTCCCCCGGCCGACACCATCGCCCGACGCCCCGCGCCTCCCGCCGGCGGCGAGTTGCTCCAGCGCTACATCGCGCGGGCCGCCGCGGTGCGGCGCCACCGCGGTCAGATCCGGGTGGCACTGACCCCGCTGCACGGCGTGGGCGGGGCGCTGGCGGTCGACGTGCTGCGCGCCGCGGGATTCGACGATATCCACACCGTGGCAAGCCAATTCGATCCCGACCCGAACTTTCCCACGGTGGCGTTCCCCAACCCGGAGGAACCGGGCGCCGCCGACGAGCTGCTGGCGCTGGCCGCCGACGTCGATGCCGACATCGCGATCGCACTGGATCCCGACGCCGATCGGTGCGCGGTCGGTATCGGCGGCCCGGACGGCTGGCGGATGCTGACCGGCAACGAAACCGGTTGGCTGCTCGGCGATTACCTGCTTTCGGCACTGCCTGAGGGCCGGGCTTCAGGCGCGGTGGTGGCCAGCAGCGTGGTGTCGTCGCGGATGCTGGCGAGCATCGCTGGGCGCTACGGGGCCCGCCATGTCGAGACGCTGACCGGGTTCAAGTGGCTCGCCCGCGCCGATGCGGATCTGCCCGGCGCCTTGGTCTATGCCTACGAGGAGGCGATCGGCTACTGTGTCGACCCGGATGCGGTGCGCGACAAGGACGGGATCAGCGCCGCGGTGCTGGCCTGCGATCTGGTCTCAGCACTACGCGAGCGGGGTGCCTCGGCGCTCGGGGCGCTGGATGAGTTGGCGCGCCGGTATGGCGTGCACGTCACCGACGCGGTGACGCGCCGGGTCGCCGACACCGCCGAGGCCACCGCGGTGATGGCCCGGCTGCGCGCCGATCCGCCCGGCGCGCTGGCCGGATTCACCGTGACCGCAAACGATCTGCTGCATCGCTGGGGGCCGACCACCGATGCGCTGGAGTTCGTCGGACGTCGCGACGGCACCTCGGTGCGGCTGGTGGTGCGGCCTTCGGGCACCGAGCCCAAGCTCAAGTGCTATCTCGAGGTGACCCGGGAACCGTCGGATGATCCGGCCGGCGATCGAGCGGAGGCGTTGCGGGTCTGCGCCGCCGTCGCCGACGAGGTCCGTACCTGGTAAACCCCATGAACCTCATCTGCCACCGCTTCGAAGGGGGTGGTGTGGTGCCCGCCTTTGAGCGACAACCCCAGCCCTGCCGCTGAATCCAGGCGGCGCCGAGCCGTTTGTCGCTCAAAGGCGGGCAACACTCACACCCCCACTCCTCGGTTACCGGAGTGACACAAGGGGTTTCGCGGCCTCAGCGCGGGCCGAACTGCCGGTCACCGGCATCACCGAGCCCCGGCACGATGAAGGCGTCGGCGTTGAGCCCGTCGTCGACAGCGGCGGTGAACAGCCGCACCCCCGAACCGGCATTGCTCAGTGCCGCAACGCCTTCCGGTGCGGCCACCACGCACAGCACGGTGATGTCGGTCGCGCCACGGTCGGCCAGCAGTCCAACGGTGTGCACCAGCGAGCCGCCGGTGGCCAGCATCGGATCCAGCACCAGCACCGGTCGGGTGCCCAGATCTGCCGGCAGCGAGGCCAGGTACGGCACCGGCAGGTGGGTCGACTCCTCGCGTACCACGCCGACGAACCCAACCTCGGCTCCGGGGATCAGGGCGTGCGCGGCATCGATCATGCCCAGCCCGGCGCGCAGCACCGGTACCAGCAGCGGTGGCCGCACCAGCCGCGCCCCGACGGTCTCGGCCATCGGGGTGCGCACCGCGACCTGCTCACAGGGGGCGTCCCGGGTTGCCTCGTAGATCAGCATCAGGGTCAGATCGTGCAGCGCGGCCCGGAATCCGGCACTGCCGGTGCGCTCGTCGCGCAGCGAAGTCAACCGGACCGCGGCCAGCGGGTGGTCGACGACGCGGACATCCACGGGCTCACACCCTACGGCGTCAGGCGTCGAGATAGTTGAACAGGCTGAAGCCCACCCCGACCAGGTCGAGCAGCGGCTGCGCGGAGATCAGCGGTGCCCCGTTGAAGATGGCGTCGGGACCCAGCACGTCGAGCAGGTCCCACTGGCTGGCCAGGTCGTGCCACCCGGTCAGCAGCGCCTGATCCAGCTCCATCGTCAGGTTGTAGCCGGTCAGGAGCGTGTCGACGATCGACTGTGACAGCGGAGCCTGCCCGGCGAAGTCCAGCAGGTGGTTGATGGTGTTGGTCAGGCTCTGCACACCCGCGTACTGCAGGCCGGCCAGCATCTGCAGCGGGTCCATCCGCAGCAGGAACCCGGCGACACCGGCGTCCTCGGACAGCTGGCCGGTCGCGGTGACGGCCCAGGCGCCGGCGGCGCCGATCGGGTCGACACCGCCCACGGCGATGCCGGCGTCCGGGGCACCTGGGTTGCCGTAGGACCAGTCGATGGCGACCTTCAGGATCGGCGCCAGCGCGTCGCCGAGCACCTTGCCGACGTCACCGAGCCCGTAGAGCGGTCCCAGGATCGGCAACTGCGCGGTGGGCAGCATGTAGAAGTCGTTGCCCCCGATCGAGCCCAGGTCGATCGCGTTGCCGAGGTTGTCGTTGAAGTAGGCGCCGTGCACCGCCGGAATTCCCATCAGTGCGTTGATTACGGCCAGCAGGTTGGTGGGGTCCACGGGGAAGTTGGACCAGCCGTCGTATTCGGTGCTGTAGATGCTGGCCGAGAAGTCGGTGGGGCCGGCGCCGATGCCCACCGGGATGCCGAGGAACGGGATGTGCTGCATGTTCCCGTCGAGGCCGTCGGCGAAGTGCAGCCGGCTCAGAATGCCGCCGATGGGGCTGTTGGGGTCACCGATCAGCACGAAGTGCAGGTTGTCCGGGTCATAGGAGCCACCCGGCGCGTCGGCGAGCAGCTTCTGCATCGCCAGGGTGGCGACGACCGCGCTCTGCGAGTAGCCGAACACCGTGACGTCGTCGCCGGCCTCCAGTTGCGGGCGGATCGCCGCGTCCAGGTTGGCGGCACCCTCGGCCAGCGAGTCCGCGAAATTCAGCTGCGGTACCGGCAACGGCTGGCAGATGATCGGGCAGAACTGCTCCGGGGTGACCAGGCCGTCGAACACATAGTCCGGGAAGGCCGTCTGCCCGGGGAACCACGGCGCGGCGGGCTGCAGGTAGAACTCCCGCACCACATCCATGTAGTTGCCGACCGTCGGGTCGGACTGGCCGGTGCCGGTCATGATCCAGCCCTGCCCGGCCAGCAGCACGACATCGGCGATCAACTTCTCCAGCCGGTAGGCCAGCGCCGGTGCCAGCAGCGACGAACTGGCCAACACGATCGCGCAGAGCGCGGCCAGCAGGGTCGCCCCCACCGCGTGCAGTCGCTTAGCCGTCATCGCAGACCTCCCGGTCGTCGCCGTTGTATCGCCAGACGATTCATATCGATCTATAAGGCGAATTTCAGGCTTCACCTTAGGGAGAAAACGCGCGTTGTCAAATACGCGCTACGAGCGGGTCCCAGGACCGGCTTGCTAGGCGCCGAAGACGTTGAAGATGTCGAAGCCCACGCCGACCAGAGCCAGCAGCCCGTCACCGGGGACGCCCACCCCGCTCAGCACCGCGTCGGGGCCCAGCACATCGCCCAGGTCCATCGAGTTGGCCAGGCTGCTCCAGCCGTCGAGAATGAACTTATCGATTGAGTTGACCAGGTCATAGCCGGTGATGACCTGCAAAAAATCGGTGATGCCGGTGATGGTGCTGATGTCCGAGGCCGACAGCGTGCCGCCGTTGGCGGCCGCAGCGACGTCCGCCCACGGGCCGACGAGGCTTTGGATCAGCGCGTTCTGGGTGCCGGCCAGCATCTGCAGCGGGTCCATCTTCATGAACAGCCCCATCACGCCGGAGCCGTCGTAGAGCTCGCCGGTCGGCGTCATCGCCCACGGCCCACCGGCCACCCCGAAGGCCTGCTGGTAGGCGCTGCCGCTGATGAAGTCACCGGCCGGAATCTTGTAGAGCCCGTTGACATCGGGGTCGCCGGCGTTGCCGTAGCCCCAGTTGATGAGCAACCGGGCCCACGGCGAGAAGAAGTCGCCGAAGAACTGCCCCGCGGTCCCGCCGTTGAACATGAACTGCAGAATCGGCAGGTTCTGCGGGATCATGTAGAAGTTGGCGTCGCCGATGGTTCCCACGCTGATCGCGCTGGCCAGCTGCTCGGCGGTGTAGAGCGGGTAGTACGGGTGCACGGTGAGAATGCCGATCAGCGCGTTGATCACGGCCAGGATGTTGGTCGGATCCTGCGGGAAGTTCGCCCAGCCGTCGTATTCACCGGTGTAGATGTCGGTCGAGATGTGGTCGGTGGGGGTGGGCGCCAGGCTCAGCGGGATGTTCACGAACGGCACGTGCTGGTCGTCGGGAAACTGGAAGCGGTCCAGGATGCCGCCGATCGCGTTGTTGGGGTCGCCGATCAGCACGAAGTGCAGATTGCCGAGCTGATCCAGGGTCGGATAGCCCGCCGCCCCCGCGTTGGCGATCAGGTCGTTCATCGCGATGGTGCTGATGGCGGCGCTCTGCGAGTAGCCGAACACCGTGACGTTGTCGCCGGCCAGCAGCTGCGGAAGGATCGACTGGTGCAGCGCCGCCACTCCGGCGTTCAGCGAGTCACCGAAGTTGAGCGGGTCCTGGCCGGGGATGCACACGAACGGGCAGAACTGCTCCGGGGTGGTCAGGCCCTGGAAGGTGTAACCGGGAAACGACGGCTGGCCGTCGAAAAGCGGCGATGACGGCTGCAGGTAGTTCGCGAGGATCTGGCTGATATAGGCGCCGACGGTCGGGTCCGGGACCCCGGTGCCGCTCATGATCCAGCCTTCGTCGGCCAGCAGCCGCAGCCGGGCGATGAGCTGATCCGTCCCGGAACTGCCCACCAGTGCTGTCACGCCCAGCATCGCGGCGCACAGCACCGTCAAGACCATCGCCCCCAGCGGGCGCAACCGCCTAGTCGTCATCACGACCTCCCCGACCCCGCGGAATTATGCGCTGCTTCACACATCCCGGTCCTGTGAACCTAACCAAAAGATGAGTGCACCGCCATTGTTAACACGAGAAATTCAGGTTTCTTTATTTGCCGCTGCGAAGGGGCGTTAATCGCCGCACTAATCCCGGCGCGAATCCCGGTTCGGGTGCCCGGCGAGCACCTGGTTACTCTGTGCGCCATGGCAGCTGACCTCGTACCGATCCGTCTTACGGTGACCGCTGGTGACCGCTACACGCTGTGGGCGCCGCGCTGGCGCGACGCCGGCGACGAGTGGGAGGCGTTCCTCGGCAAGGACGAGGACCTGTACGGCTTCGCCACCGCCGCCGACCTGGTGGCATTCGTGCGAACCAACGCCGATAACGACCTGGTGGATCACCCGGCCTGGCCGCGACTGGTCGAGGCCAACGCGCACAAGCTCAACCCGGCCGCCGGCCGCCACTACGACCTGATCGCGGTCGAGGAACTGCTCGCCGAGAAGCCGACCAAGAAATCGGTGCGGACGGTGGCCGACGCGATGGAGGTCGTCTCCTCGATCGGGTCGGTGTGCGACCTGATCACGGTGACGAAGTTCTTCAACGGCAACCCGAGCCTGGGCACCCTGGCCGGCGGCGTCGACAACTTCACCGGCCGAGCCGGCCGCAAGCGGTGGAACGCCCTCGCCGACATCGTCGGCCGCAGCTGGGGCAATGTGCTGGCCGCGGTCGAAGAAGTGCTCAGCACGCCCGACGTCGATGCCGCCGCGTCGTCGAAGGCGGCCGACGAGCTGGCCGAAGAGCCCCCGGCCGAGCTGGAGGAGACGACCTCAGACGAAGCGGCAGAGGGCGACGATGACACCGCCTTGGCGGAGACGGCCGCCGCGACCAGCGAGCGCGCCACCGGCGATCGGGTGGTGCTCGGCGGTGACGCGAACTTCTGGACGAAGGTGGGCATCGACCCGATCCGGATCATCACCGACAACGGGACGTTCTTCACGCTGCGCTGCTACCTCGGCGACCAGCCGGTGTTCCTCGGCCGCAACGGGCGCATCAGCGTCTTCGGCTCCGAGCGCGCCCTGGCCCGCTACCTGGCCGACGAGCACGACCACGACCTGTCGGACCTGAGCACCTACGACGACATCCGCACCGCCGCGACCGACGGCTCGCTGGCGATCGACATCACCGACGACAACGTCTACGTGCTGTCCGGCATGGTCGACGATCTGACCGACGGCCCCGACGCCGTGGACCGCGAGCAACTCGAATTGGCCGTCGAGCTGCTGCAGGACGTGGGCACTTACGCCGAGGACGGCGTCGTCGCAGAAACCCTGAAACCGGACCGCGCGCTGGGCCGACTGGTGAGCTATGTGCTCGACCGAGAATCGGTGGCCGCCCCGCAGCGCCCGTTCGCTCCGGCGGTCAAGGAATGGGAACAACTCGAGCAGTTCATGCAGTCACGGCTGCGCCGCGAGTAACGCCCGAACGCAGGTAAGCCGGGCTTGAGCATCGCAGGAATTCACCGACAATTAACTGCATTCATTTGCCCGATTTCATTGCCGCGGGGTCGTATCCCCGATAACATCTGGCCCGATAACCCTCTGGCCGGGCCGTGTGGTTTTGCGGGGCCCTCCCAAATTCGAAAGGACTACACATGCGCAAGGCAACGCAACGAGCCGCAGCTGTATCCGCCGCAGTTTTGGGCGTCGCATTGATCGGCACGGGGTGCGACAACACCAAAGAGAAGACCAGCGAAGCCCTGAGTTCAGCGAGCTCGGTTGCCTCCTCGGCCAGCTCGGTGCTCTCGTCCGCGGTCAGCACCACCTCCGCCGAGGAGAGCGAGGGCGCCAGCTCGACCGAGATGACCGGCGCGGACGGCAAGGAGTACACCGTCGCCGGCCCGATCCTGGCCAAGCTGGACTCCCTGGACGCCGCGGCCAAGCAGGACCTGGGCGAGCCCACCGGTCCCGAGCAGAAGAACCCCGACGGCGGCACCTACCAGCAGTTCGACGGCGGCGTGATCGTTCACACCACCCGTGCCTACGTGGTGTGGGGCAAGATCCGCGACAAGTGGAACGAGCTGGGCGGCTCACAGGGCAAGCTGGGTTACCCGACCAGCGACGAGACCACCAACGCCGACGGCTCCAAGCAGTCCACGTTCGAGCACGGCGTCATCACCTGGAAAGAGGGCGACCCGGAGGCCACGGTCACCGAGCACTGATCTGAAGTCGAAGGCCGGGCAATCGCAATCGCGATTGCCCGGCTTTCGTCGTTCACCGGGGTTGCTGTGGACGAATCCGGCCGTAATCAACCGACCAGAACGGCGAATCGCGGCTTGATCACTTCCTCGATGATCTCCACCCGCTGATCGAACGGGATGAACGCGGACTTCATCGCATTCACGGTGAACCGCTGAAGATCGGTCCAGCCGTAGCCGAACGTGTCGGCCAGCACCAGCATCTCCTTGCTCATGGTGGTGTCGCTCATCAGCCGGTTGTCGGTATTCACCGTTACCCGCAACCGGGCACGGGCCAGCAGGTCGAAGGGGTGCTCGGCGATGCTGTCGACCGCACCGGTCTGCACATTGGAGCTCGGGCACAACTCCAACGGAATCCGCTTGTCACGCAGGATCGCCGCCAGCCTTCCCAGCCGCACCGAACCGTCGTCGTCGACGGTGATGTCGTCGGTGATCCGCACCCCGTGTCCGAGCCGGTCGGCGGCGCAGAACGCGATCGCCTCGTGGATGGACGGCAGCCCGAACGCCTCGCCGGCGTGAATCGTGAAGCGGGCGTTGTGGTCTCGCATGTACTCGAACGCGTCCAGGTGCCGGGTCGGTGGATAGCCGGCTTCCGCGCCGGCGATGTCGAAGCCGACCACGCCCTTGTCACGGAACCGGATGGCCAGCTCGGCGATCTCCCGGGACAACGCGTTGTGACGCATCGCGGTCACCAGGCAGCGCACGGTGATCTCCCGGCCGGCGGCCGCGGCGCGGCGCTCCCCGTCGGCGAATCCGGCCAGCACCGCGTCGGTCACCTCGTCGAACGACAGCCCGCCCTCGATGTGCAGTTCGGGCGCGAACCGCACCTCGGCGTAGACGACCGCGTCGTGGGCCAGATCCTCCACGCATTCGGCGGCGACCCGGTGCAGCGCTTCGGGGGTCTGCATCACCGCCACGGTGTGGCTGAACGGCTCCAGATAGCGCTCCAGCGACCCACTGTGCGAGCGGGTGCGAAACCAGGTCGCCAGCTCGTCGGGATCGGTGGTGGGCAGCCCCTCGTAGCCAACCTGCCCGGCGATGTCGACGACGGTGGCCGGGCGCAGGCCACCGTCCAGGTGGTCGTGCAGCAGCGCCTTGGGCGCCTGCCGGATCGTCTCCAAAGTCAGCGGTGTGGTCATGGGGTCGCTCCGATGATCAGTGGCCGCGGGGCCGCCGGGGTATCGCAGATGCGCCAGCCGCCGTCGAGTTCGTCGCGTGCCGGCCCGAACCGTTCGGGGGTGTCGGTGTAGAGCGTGAACAGCGCCTCCCCGGCGCGGACGGGCTCGTTCGGCCGACGGTGGATCCGCACGCCGGCCCCGGCCTGCACCCGCTCACCCGGGCGGGAACGGCCCGCGCCCAGCCGCCATGCCGTCATGCCCACCGCCATCGCGTCGATTTCCCCCATTGTGCCGTCCCGTGCTGCGGTGATCGTCTCCGAACACGCCGCGACCGGCAGCGGAACGCTCAGATCACCGCCCTGCGCGGCGACCATCGCGACGAAGGCGTCCATCGCGGTGCCGTCGGCCAGCGTGGCAGCCGGGTCCCTGTCGCCGATCCCGGCCAGGGCGAGCATCTCGGCGGCCAGCGCCACCGTAAGGGCCACCACGTCGTCGGGTCCGCCGCCGGCCAGCACCTCCAGCGCCTCGGCGACCTCGAGGGCGTTGCCGGCGGTGGCCCCCAGCGGGGTGTTCATATCGGTGAGCAGCACCCGGGTGGGCACCCCGTGCGCCGCGCCGAGTTCGACCATCATGTCGGCCAGTTGCCGGGCTTGGGCCGCCGATTTCATGAAGGCGCCCGAGCCGACCTTGACGTCGAGCACCAGCGCGCCGGCGCCCTCGGCCAGTTTCTTGCTCATCACCGAGCTGGCGATCAGCGGCAGCGACTCCACGGTGGCGGTGATGTCGCGCAGCGCGTAGAGCTTGGCGTCGGCGGGCGCGAGCGCACCGGCGGCGAAGATCGCCGCCCCGACGGTTGTCAGCTGCTCCCGCAGCCGCGCCGTCGGCAGCACCGGGTCGAAACCGGCGATCGACTCCAGCTTGTCCAGGGTGCCGCCGGTGTGCCCCAGGCCGCGCCCGGAGGCCTGCGGCACCGCGGCACCGCAGGCGGCGACCACCGCCACCAGCGGCAGGGTGATCTTGTCGCCCACCCCGCCGGTGGAGTGCTTATCAACAGTGGGGCGGCCCAGATCGCGCCAGTCCATCCGTTCCCCGGAGGCGATCATCGCCGCAGTCCAGCGCGCGGTCTCCGCGGCGTCCATACCGCGCAGGAAGATCGCCATCAATAGCGCCGCCATCTGCTCCTCGGCGATCTCGGCGGCCGTGTAGGAGTCGATCAGCCAGTCGATGGCGTCGTCGGCCAGCCGGTGGCCGTCGCGTTTGGTGGCGATCAGCGTCGGAGCGTCGAACTTCACCGCCATGCGTCGGGTCCGAAGGCGTCCGGCAGCAGTTCGGACAGCCGCCGCGCACCGGCGGGGTGGTCGACGAGCAGCTCAGGACCGCCGTGCTCCAGCAGCACCTGACGACACCGTCCGCACGGCATCAGCAGGTTGCCCGCGGCGTCGGTGCACGACAGCGCCACCAGCCGGCGACTCTGTCCGGCCCCGGTTGCGTGCAAGGCGGCGACCACCCCGCACTCGGCGCACAGGCCCAGGCCATATGAGACATTTTCCACATTGCAGCCGGTGAGCAGGCGTCCGTCGTCGGTCAGCGCCGCCGCTCCGACCCGCAGCCCCGAATACGGCGCATAAGCGCTCGTTGCCACCGAAATTGCTTTGCGCCGCAACAGTTCCCAGTCGATTACGTCAGACACCGGCGCTGCGCCCATATCGTTTCGAGTACATCGCGCCACCCTGTCCGTCCGCATCGGCTTGTCGAATGTCACCCTAACTTCGGCTATTCCTACCCGCCGGTAACTTCGACGTGGTCGTTTCCACCCTGTGGATGGGTTTAGAGTCCAAGCCGAGGTTTATTGGCAGCGAGGGCGTTGTGTAGCTGCCGCGAGCGTGGATCAAACGGGTGGCTACCGATATTTGGAGGCGCTGATGACGGCGACATCCGCCGATGCGGCGAGGCCCGGGACGCAGGCTGACGCCCGGCGTCCCCGGCGGCAGAGTCTGTATAAAGGCGACCCCGGAATGTGGGCGTTCGCCCTGCACCGGATCACCGGTGCGGCCATCTTCTTCTTCCTGTTCGTGCACGTGATCGACACGGCCCTGGTGCGGGTCAGCCCGCAGGCCTACACCGAGGTCATCGAGACCTACAAGACGCCGATCGTCGGCCTGATGGAGCTGGGCCTGGTGGCCGCGGTGCTCTTCCACGGCCTCAACGGAATCCGGCTGATCCTGATCGACTTCTGGTGGCAGGGCTGCCGCTGGCAGCGCCAGATGCTGGTGGCCGTCGCCGCCATCTGGCTGGTGGTGATGGTTCCGGTGGTGGTCCGGATCGGCATGCACATGGCGGAGCGATTCTTATGAGCACACCTGACCTGCAACTAGGCCGCGGCGCGTTGGCCCCGGTGCGCGGCCCGGACCGCGACCGCCCGGCCAGCCTGGGCGACCCGCGCTCGCCGCGGCGGTCCGCCGGGATGCCCAACTTCGAGAAGTACACCTGGCTGTTCATGCGGTTCTCCGGCGCCGTGCTGATCTTCCTGGTGCTCGGTCACCTGTTCATCATGCTGATGTGGGACGACGGGGTGTACCGGATCGATTTCAACTACGTGGCCGAGCGCTGGCACTCGCCGTACTGGCAGATCTGGGACCTGGCCCTGCTGTGGCTGGCCGAACTGCACGGCGCCAACGGCCTGCGCACGATCATCGCCGACTACACCCGCAGCGCGCGCAGCCGGTTCTGGCTGCTGAGCCTGCTGGCGTTCTCGGTGGTCTTCACGCTGGCGCTCGGCAGCTACGTGCTGCTGAGCTTCGACCCGAACATCTCTTGACGGCAATCGGTAGCGAACGGGTGATATCGCGGTGATTCAGGAACATCGATACGACGTGGTGATCGTCGGCGCCGGCGGCGCCGGGATGCGCGCGGCCGTCGAGGCGGCGCCGCGGGCCCGCACCGCGGTGCTGACCAAGCTGTACCCGACGCGCAGTCACACCGGCGCCGCACAGGGCGGCATGTGCGCCGCGCTGGCCAACGTCGAGGACGACAACTGGGAGTGGCACGCCTTCGACACCGTCAAGGGCGGCGACTACCTGGCCGACCAGGACGCGGTGGAGATCATGGCCAAGGAGGCCATCGACGCGGTGCTGGACTTGGAGAACATGGGCATGCCGTTCTCCCGCACCCCGGAGGGCCGCATCGACCAGCGCCGGTTCGGCGGGCACACCCGCGACCACGGCAAGGCCCCGGTGCGCCGCTCCTGCTACGCCGCCGACCGCACCGGCCACATGATCCTGCAGACGCTCTACCAGAACTGCGTCAAGCACAACGTGGAGTTCTTCAACGAGTTCTACGTACTGGACCTGGTGCTCACCGAGACCGCGTCCGGCCCGGTGGCCACCGGTGTGGTGGCCTACGAGCTGGCCACCGGCGAGATCCATGTCTTCCACGCCAAGGCGATCGTGCTGGCCACCGGCGGGTCGGGCCGGATGTACAAGACCACCTCCAACGCCCACACCCTGACCGGCGACGGCATGGGCGTCGTCTTCCGCAAGGGACTGCCGCTGGAGGACATGGAGTTCCACCAGTTCCACCCGACGGGGCTGGCCGGGCTGGGCATCCTGATCTCGGAGGCCGTGCGCGGTGAGGGCGGCCGACTGCTCAACGCCGACGGCGAGCGGTTCATGGAGCGCTACGCCCCGACCATCGTCGACCTGGCGCCGCGCGACATCGTGGCCCGCTCGATGGTGCTTGAGGTGCTCGAAGGCCGCGGCGCCGGGCCGAACAAGGACTACGTCTACATCGACGTACGCCACCTCGGCGCCGACGTGCTCGAAGAAAAGCTGCCCGACATCACCGAGTTCGCCCGCACCTACCTGGGCGTGGACCCCGTCACCGAGCTGGTGCCCGTCTACCCGACCTGCCACTACGTGATGGGCGGCATCCCGACCACGAACACCGGGCAGGTGCTGCGGGACAACACCGCCACCGTGCCCGGGCTGTACGCCGCCGGCGAGTGTGCCTGCGTGTCGGTGCACGGCGCCAACCGGCTGGGCACCAACTCGCTGCTGGACATCAACGTGTTCGGCCGCCGCGCCGGTATCGCCGCCGCCGAGTACGCCAACGGCCACGACTTCACCGAGATGCCGGAGAACCCGGCCGAGATGGTGGTCAACTGGGTCGCCGACATCCTGTCCGAGCACGGCAATGAACGCGTCGCCGACATCCGCGGCGCCCTGCAGCAGTCGATGGACAACAACGCCGCGGTGTTCCGCACCGAGAAGACCCTCAAGCAGGCGCTGAGCGACATCCACGCTTTGAAGGAGCGCTACGCCCGGATCACCGTGCACGACAAGGGCAAGCGCTTCAACTCCGACCTGCTCGAGGCGATCGAGCTGGGCTTCCTGCTGGAGCTGGCCGAGGTCACCGTGGTCGGCGCCTTGAACCGCCAGGAATCCCGCGGTGGACATGCCCGCGAGGACTACCCCAACCGCGACGACGTCAACTACATGCGCCACACCATGGCCTACAAGGAAGGCCCCGACCTGATCGCCGACATCCGGTTGGACTACAAGCCGGTGGTGCAGACCCGCTACGAACCGAAGGAACGGAAGTACTGATGGCTGACGGCTGCTGCGGATCAGATTCAGGCTGCTGCTCGCCGGCTCCGTCGAGTGCGCCGCCGGCGGCGCTGGTCGACGGCCCGCCCGCCGGTGACCCGCCGCTGCCCCCGATCCCCGAGGGCGCCCGGATGGTCACCCTCAAGATCGCCCGCTACAACCCGGAGAACCCCGACGCCTACGCCGCCACCGACGGCTGGCAGAGCTTCCGGGTGCCGGCGCTGCCCACCGACCGGTTGCTCAACCTGCTCATCTACGTCAAGAGCTACCTGGACGGCACGCTGACCTTCCGTCGGTCCTGCGCGCACGGGGTGTGCGGCTCCGACGGGGTGCGGGTCAACGGCAACAACAAGCTGGCCTGCAAGATGCTGATGCGCGACATCCTGCCGAAGAACCCGGCCAAGGAGCTGACGCTGACCATCGAGCCGATGCGCGGGCTGCCGGTGGAAAAAGACCTCGTGGTCAACATGGAACCGTTCATGGATGCCTACAAGGCGATCAAGCCCTACCTGATCACCAGCGGCAACCCGCCCACCAAGGAGTGGATCCAGAGCCCGCACGACCGGCACCGCTACGACGACACCACCAAGTGCATCCTGTGTGCCATATGCACCACCAGCTGCCCGGTGTACTGGAGCGAGGGAACGTATTTCGGTCCGGCGGCGATCGTCAACGCCCACCGGTTCATCTTCGACTCGCGTGACGAGGGTGCCGCCGAGCGCCTGGACATCCTCAACGAGGTCGACGGGGTGTGGCGCTGCCGCACGACGTTCAACTGCACCGACGCCTGCCCGCGCGGTATCGAGATCACCAAGGCGATCCAGGAGGTCAAGCGGGCCCTGATGTTCGCCCGCTGATTTCTCTTTGGTTGCTTTTCCTGCGCGAGCAGTGCTCGCCCACTCAATCCGGTCAGTGAGATGGCGGCTCGGGCGCGGCGGAGCCGCGTGATAGGACACTGGGATGCACTGGTACACCGGTAACACCGTCTACGACACCGTCCTGACCGCGGCGTTCGGCTTCGCCGCGTTCGTGATCATCGGCGGCTTCTTCGGCCAGAGCTCCTACGGGCGGTTCTCCTCGGCGAAGCTCGGCTTCAACCTGAACCCGAAGTTCGGCTGGTGGCTGATGGAGATCCCGGCGACGGTGGTGTTCTTGGCCGCCTACCTCAGCGGGCCGGCCCGGTTCGAGCCGACTTCCCTTGTGCTGGCTGGGATCTGGGCGCTGCATTACGCCAACCGCGGCTGGTTCTTCCCACTGGCGATCCGCCAGGTGCCCGGCAAGCGCAGCACCTTCAACATCTCGGTGGTGGTGATGGGCATGCTCGTCACGACGATCCACGGCTACCTCAACGGGGCGCTGTTCAGCCACGACTACCTGGGGCAGTACGGCAGCGCCTGGTTGACCGACCCGCGCTTCGTGGTGGGCCTGGTGATCTACCTGTGCGGCTTCGCGCTGATCGTGAACTCCGAGTCGATCGTGCGCAACCTGCGCGACAAGAAAAGCCCCGGGGCGGCCGAGTACCGGGTCCCGTTCGGCGGCGGCTTCCGATTCGTCACCAGCCCGGCATATCTGGGCGAGCTGATCGCCTGGACCGGTTTCGCGGTGCTGACCTGGGCGCTGCCCGGCGTGGTGATCCTGCTGATCACCGCCGGCAACCTGATCCCCCGGGCGCTGCAGACCCACCGCTGGTACCGGGAGAAATTCGCCGACTACCCCGCCGACCGCAAGGCCCTGGTGCCGTTCCTGCTCTGAGGCCCCTGCTCGTCACACTTCCGCGGGCTGTCTCGTCTAAGGGGTATGACTACTCAACCTCGCATCGAACCCCTGGCCCCGAAACGCACCAACCTGCTGACCCGCGCCATGTACCGCTACGCCAAGCGCCGCTTCGGTGAGGTCCCCGAGCCCTTCACCGTCATCGCGCATCACCCGCGGCTGCTGGTGGCCGCCGCCGCCCACGAGGGGCTGCTGCAGTCCGGGTCACGCAAGCTGCCCGCCGAAGTGCGCGATCTGGCGGTGTTCTGGACCGCCCGCACCATCGGCTGCTCGTGGTGCGTCGACTTCGGCTCCATGCTGCAACGCCTGGAAGGCATGGACATGGAACGGCTGCAAAGCATCGACGACTACGCGACCTCCCCGCGCTTTTCCGCCGACGAACGGGCCGCAATCGCCTATGCCGACGCGATCACCGCCGACCCGCACTCGGTCACCGACGAGCAGGTCGCCGATCTACGCCAACGGTTCGGCGACGACGGTGTCATCGAGCTGACGTATCAGATCGGGGTCGAGAACATGCGGGCCCGGATGTATGCGGCGCTGGGCATCACCGAGCAGGGCTTCAACTCCGGGGATGCCTGCCGGGTGCCGTGGGCTCAGTAAGGCCTCGAAGCTGTGGTTAGCGTGCAGAAGTGCGAGACGACCTCACGGTAACTACAGTCTCGAGCGACACCGGCGGTGGCTAGGACCGCAGCGGAGTAGCGGTGAACTTGTCCGGGTTGGCGATGTCCCAGACGGCGTAGACCAGACCGTCGCGCACCGTCAGCGCGGTGACACGCGGCATCAGCTCGGCGAACCCGTCGGCACCTGGCGCACCCGGCGTGTAGGTGCCCAGTTCCCCGTTGACCAGCGCCGGCTGGTTCGCGGTCATCAGGGTCGGCCCGTACCGGCGCGCCAAACCGAACAGGAACCGTGCCACCTTCTCCGGGCCCCGGATGACCCGCACGGCGGTCGGCGCCCGGCGGTTGGCGTCGCCGGTGAACGTCACGTCGGGGTGCAGCAGCGCCACCACCGCGTCCAGGTCGCCGGCGGCCATCGCGGCCATCAGCGACCCGACCGCCTCGGCGTGCCGCGGATCGGGTTGCGGCGGCGGATCGGCGGCAACGGCGCGCCGGGCCCGCGACGCCAGCTGCCGGGCGGCGGCCTCGCTGGTGTGCAGCACCTCGGCCACCTCACCGAAGGGCACCGCGAACCCGTCGTGCAGCACGAACGCCACCCGCTGATCGGGATTCAGCCGCTCGAGCACCACCATCGCGGCGAACCGGGCGTCTTCGCCGGCCACCACCGCCGACAGCGGATCATCAGCGTCGATACCGGTCACCACCGGCTCCGGAAGCCATTCGCCCACATAGGATTCCCGCCGCCGCGACGCCGAGCGCAACCGGTCCAGGCCGAGCCGGCTCACCACCGTCGTCAACCAGGCCCGCGGGTCGGCGATCTGGTCGCGCTCGGCGGCAGCGAAGCGCAACCAGGCGTCCTGCACGATGTCCTCGGCGTCGGCGAACATGCCGGTGAGCCGGTAGGCCACCGCCAAGAGATGCGGCCGCAACGCCTCGAAGTCCTCGACCGCCGCCGTCATCGCACCAGCCTAAGCGCGGGCGGTGCTCACTGCTCCCGGCCGGCGCCGGGCCACAGGCCGACCAGCGCGATCACGCAGACCGCCAGCATCGCCACGGTCAAGCTGTACAGACCGGCGTCGACGAGATTCTCCTGCCACCCGGTGCCATGGTGACCGGCGCCCGCGATCGGAGTCGTCCGGCCGGTGCCGAAGAGCGCCGCGGCCAGGGTGGTGGCCCAGTTGGTATAGGTGCCGTAGAGCGCCAACCAGAACAGCGCCGTCAGCCAGCGCGCCGAGAGCCGCAAGCGGCCCCACAACAGCCCGAGCACCACGAGGAACACGCCGTTCATCACGCCTTCCAGGTGCGCGGACAACCCCATACGGGGGTTGTTCATCGCCCCGGTCACCAGCCCGGTGAGCAAACCCAGCAGGAACAGCAAGACGCCGAACCACAGCAGGAGCCGGTCCTTGTCGACGCGTCTCATCGGCCCTCCTTCGATCCGAGCACGACACTATTCCGTCGGGCGCATTGCCAACCGGATTCGCGGAGACCGCCTTAATGTCGTCGACATGAGCCCCAAGCCGCGCATCTCCCCCGTCCGCTGGCGGCCCCCGCCGTCGCGCCCGCTGCCCCCGCCCGACCCGACGCCGACGCTGACCGTCGTCGAGATTCCCGGCACCGCCGCCGAGGACGTCGTCGTCGACGCCGACGGCACCATCTGGACCGGCGTCGAGGACGGGCGCATCATCGCCGTCGGCCCCGACGGCACCGCGCCCAGGGTGGTGACCAACACCGGCGGGCGCCCGCTGGGGCTGGCCTTCACCCGCGATCATCGGCTGCTGATCTGCGACAGCTACCGCGGCCTGCTGCGTTACGACCCGAAGAGCGGGCAGCTGGAGACCCTGGTCAGCCATGTGGCCGGCCGGCCGCTGATGTTCTGTTCCAATGCGGTCGAATCCTCCGACGGCACAATCTATTTCACCGAGTCCACCGACCGGTTCCGTTACGAGTACTACAAGGCCTCGGTGATCGAGGCCCGCGCCAGCGGATCCCTGCTGCAGCTCAGCCCGGACGGAAAGGCCACCGTGCTGGCATCGGGTCTGCACTTCGCCAACGGCGTCACGCTGACCGCCGACGAATCGGCGGTGGTGTTCGCCGAGAGCACCGGGTGCCGGTTGTCCAAGTACTGGCTGACCGGGCCGCGCCGCGGTTCGATCACCGCGCTGGTCAGCGAGCTGCCGGGCCATCCGGACAACATCTCCACCGGGCGCGACGGGCGGATCTGGGTGGCGATGGTCTCCGACCGCAGCGCGGTGTCGGAGTGGCTCACCCCGCGCGCGCCGGTGCTGCGAACGCTGCTGTGGCGGCTGCTGCCCTATCGCTGGCTGCCGGATGTGAAGTCGGGGGCATGGGTGATCGGGTTCGACGCCGACGACGGCCGGGTGCTCAGCCAGTTCCGCAGCACCGACCCGGGCTTCGGCCTGGCGACCGGGGTGGTCGAGAACGGTGACCGGCTGTGGCTGGGCCGCATCGGCGGATCGGGCCTGGCTTATTTCCGGCTGTAGCCTCCTGCTGTAACACCGGCCCCACCAGTCACAGCGTGGCTCCCGGGATTCCCGGCGCCGTTGCCCTACCCTGCACACACGATGACTTTTGTGCGCTCGGTATCAGCCCTGGTGACAGCGGGTTTCCTCGCCACCGCCGCCCCTCTGGCAGCGGCCGACCCCACCCCGGGCCTCAACGCGGGAACCGTCAGCTGCCCCTACCAGGTCAGCACCCCGCCGGCGGTGGACGCCTCAGAGGTGCCGCTGGCCGGCGACGCGCCACTGCCGCTGCCGGTGCCGGCCACTCCGGTCGGCGGGGAGGCCCTGGCCGGCTGCGGGATCATCGCCGCACCCGATACCCCGCCGGTGCCCGGCGACGTCTCCGCCGAGGCCTGGCTGGTGGCCGACCTGGACAGCGGCGCGGTGATCGCCGCCCGCGACCCGCACGGCCGCCACCGGCCCGCCAGCGTGATCAAGGTGCTGACCGCGATGGCGTCGCTGAACGAGCTGGACCTGAACAAGGTCGTCCCCGGCACCCAGGAGGACGCCAACGCCGAAGGCACCCGGGTCGGCGTCGGCCCCGGCGGCAACTTCACCGTCAACCAGCTGCTGCACGGGCTGCTGATGGGATCGGGCAACGACGCCGCCCACGCCCTCGCCATGCAACTCGGCGGATGGGACGCGGCACTACACAAGATCAACTCCCTGGCTGCCAAGCTGGGCGGCCGCGACACCCGCGCCGCCACCCCTTCCGGGCTGGACGGGCCCGGCATGAGCACCTCGGCCTACGACATCGGGCTGTTCTACCGCTACGCCTGGAACAACCCGATGTTCACCAACATCGTCGGCACCCGAAACTTCGACTTCCCCGGCTACGGCGACGTGCCCGGCTACACCCTGGAGAACGACAACCAGCTGCTCTACAACTACCCGGGTGCCCTCGGTGGCAAGACCGGTTACACCGACGACGCCGGGCAGACGTTCGTCGGCGCTGCCACCCGGGACGGCCGTCGGCTGGTGGCGGTGCTGCTGCGCGGCACCCGGCAGCCGATCCCCCCGTGGCAGCAGGCCGCGCACCTGCTCGACTACGGCTTCGCTACCCCGCCGGGCACCCGGATCGGGACCCTGATCGAACCCGACCCGGCGCTGATCGCGCCGCGCGCCGACGCCGCCGGCCCGAACCCCCAGGCCCTGGCGCTGACACCTGCCGACGACACGGTGCCGGTACGGGTCGGGGTCGGCATCTTCGGCACGATCATCGTGTTCGCGCTCATCATGGGCGCCCGGTCGGTGAATCGCCGGCCCAGCCGGGCTTCATCGTGGTGAAGGCCCTGCGAGCGTTCGGTTGGCTCGCCGGGCTTCTGCTGATCGGGATCGGGGTGAGCCGGATGGCGTTCTCGCTGGATGCCATTCCGGACGGCCAGCAGGTGAACGCGACCGTGGACAGCGAGAGCCGGGCGGCCGGTGCCCTGCTGATCGGGTTCGGCCTCGGCTACCTCGAGGCGTTTCGGCGGCCGCGGATCCCGGCCGGGGCGGTGCGGCTGTTGGCCGTCACCATGGCGCTGCTGGGGGTGGCCCGGCTGATCTCGATGGCCGACGTCGGTCTGCCGCACCCGTCGTTCACCGCGGCCTGCGTCGTCGAGTTCGTGGCGGCCGGATTGACGTACAGGTACGCAACCTTGGCCGATCGACACCCCGGCAACTCGCCGCCTGCCGGTTAGCCCGGCCCATCCCTTACGGTGAGCTAGATGGGCCGAATCGGGGAACTGCGCCGATCCTCGCCGCTGGCACTGCTGGTCGGCGTGGCCGCCGCCAGCGTCGGCGTCATCTACGGCTATGACCTGTCCAATATCGCCGGCGCGCTGCTATTCATCGAGGCCGACTTGGGGCTGACCGCCGGCCAACAGGAGATGGTGGCCACCGCCACGGTGATCGGCGAGATCGCCGGCGCCGCCGCGGGCGGCTGGCTGGCGAACACGATCGGACGCAAGAACTCGATGGTCGCGGTGGCGATCACCTACGCGGTCTTCGCGCTGCTGGGCGCGGCGTCGACGTCGGTGCCGATGCTGACCGTGGCCCGGCTGCTGCTCGGCGTCACCATCGGAGTCTCGGTGGTGGTGGTGCCGGTGTTCGTGGCCGAGTCGGCGCCGGCCGATGCCCGCGGCGCGCTGCTGGTCACCTACGGCGTGGCCACCGTGATCGGGATCATCGCCGGCTACCTGTGCGCCTACTGGCTGGCCGGCACCGGCAGCTGGCGGGCGATGCTGGGGCTGGCCGCGGTGCCCGCGGTGCTGGTGACGGTGTTGCTGGCCCGAATTCCCGACACCGCCCGCTGGTATCTGCTCAAGGGCCGCGTCGCCGAGGCGCACCGCACGCTGCAGCGGATCGAACCGAACGCCGATGCGCAAAGGGAGCTGGCCGAGATCAGCCGGACGTTACGCGAGGAACAGGCTGGCGGGGTCGGAGTGCTGCGCGAGATGCTGCGGCCGCCGTATCTGCGGGCGACGCTGTTCGTGGTCACCTTGGGCTTTTTCGTCCAGATCACCGGGATCAACGCGATCGTCTATTACAGTCCCCGGCTGTTCGAAAAGATGGGTTTTGAAGGCGATTTCGCGCTGCTGGTGCTGCCGGCGCTAGTGCAGGTCGCCGCGCTGGCCGCGATGTTGGTCTCGCTGGGGTTGATCGATCGGGTGGGCCGCCGCCCCATCCTGCTGTCCGGGATCACCGCGATGGTCGCCGCCAATGCGCTGCTGATCGCCGTCTTCGCCGCCGGCCCGAGATTCGGTGACGCGCTGGCCGCGGTCAAGTTCAGCGGGGTGCTGCTGTTCACCGTGGGCTACACCTTCGGTTTCGGGTCGCTGGTGTGGGTGTACGCCGGGGAGAGCCTGCCCGCGCGGCTGCGCTCGATGGGATCCTCGGCGATGCTGACCTCGAACCTCACGGCCAATGCCGTTGTCGCCGCGGTGTTTTTGACCATGCTCACCTCGCTGGGCGGCGCCTGCACGTTCGCGGTATTCGGCGCGCTGGCGCTGTTGAGCCTGGCCTTCGTGTACCGCTACGCCCCGGAGACCAAAGGCCGCCAGCTCGAAGACATCCGGCACTTCTGGGAGAACGGCGGTCGCTGGCCGGCAGACCAAGCGCCTGCTCCGGAGATCGGTGCGTCGGCGTGTCGGTGATCGCTGCCGGCGCCGTGGTGCTCGACGGCCGGGTCGCCCGGCCCGGCTGGCTTTCGGTCGATGACGGGCGGATCACCGATTGCGGGCCCGGACCGGTTCGCGCCGACGACGATTTCGCCGATTGCGTTGTGGTGCCGGGCTTTGTCGACTTGCACTGCCACGGCGGCAACGGCGTCTCCTACTCCGACGACCCCGACCGCGCCGCTGCTCTGCACGCTTTCCACGGCACCACCGGCGGGCTGGCCAGCCTGGTGACCGCGGCCCCCGAGGTGCTGCTGGCCCAAGTACGCACCCTGGCCGAGGCGACCCGGCGCGGCGTGGTGGACGGCATTCACCTGGAGGGGCCCTGGCTGAGCGGGCGGCATTGCGGTGCGCACGATCCGTCGTGGCTGCGCGGCCCCGATCGCGCTGAGCTCGACGCGCTGCTGGCCGCCGGCGACGGTGCGATCCGGATGGTCACCCTGGCGCCCGAGCTGCCCGGTGCAACGGCTGCGATCCGGTGTCTGGTGGGCGCGGGAGTCGTTGTGGCGCTGGGCCATACCGATGCCTCCTATGAGCAGACGCAGGCCGCGATCGAGGCCGGTGCGACCGTGGGAACCCACCTGTTCAACGCGATGCGCTCGTTGCATCACCGCGAGCCCGGACCGGTGCCGGCGCTGCTGGCCGACCCGCGGGTGACCGTTGAGCTGATCGCCGACGGTGTGCATGTGCACCCGGGCGTGATCCGGCAGGTCGTGGCGACCGCCGGCCCTGACCGGGTGGCGCTGGTCACCGATGCGATGGCCGCCGCCGGGGCCGGTGACGGCGCGTTCACCCTGGGTGGGCTGGGCGTCGACGTCGCAGGCGGGGTGGCCCGGCTGCGCGGCACGGCCACCATCGCCGGCAGCACCGCCACCATGGACCGGCTGTTCGCGACTGCGGTGAGCCTGCTCGGCGGCGACGATGCGGCGCTGGCCGCGGCGGTGCGCATGAGCGCCACCACCCCGGCCCGCGCGCTCGGCCTGGGAAGCGCCGGGGTTTTGGCCGCCGGGTCCGCGGCTAACCTGGTGGTGATGACCGCCGATCTGCAGGTGCACCGCGTTATGCGGCGTGGAAGATGGCTGATCCAACCGAGGCAAGGAGAATCATGAGCGAGCCCACCATCACCGATGTCCCCGAGCAGAACCGCTACGAGATCAGCGTCGACGGGACGCGAGCCGGGCTGGCCGCCTATCACGACAGCGGCGACCGGCGCGATTTCCACCACACCGAGATCGACAAGGCGTTCGGCGGCCAGGGGCTGGCCACCAAGCTGATCGCCTTCGCGCTGGCCGACACCAAGGCCGCGGGCAAGCAGATCGTGCCGAGTTGCTCGTTCGTGGAGGCCTACGTGGCCAAGCACCCGGAGTACGCCGCTCAATAAGGTGAATTGACGCAGCTCAGCGCGGTGGTAGCGTTGATCGCCACCGAGGTCAGGGGGCAGCGATGTTTGTCGACCGAGGCAAGTTGCGTTACGGCGCTGCCGATTCCGGCGCGGCCGGTGAGCATGCCCAGGCCGGCGGCGAGCGTCTGGCCGGCGCCTCGCCGGCGGCTGGGATGTTCGGGGATTTCCCGGATGCGCACGGATTGCACGAGACCCTCAGCACGGCCCATGAGCACCACCGCACGCTGTTGGACCGTCACCGCGAGGCCCTCGAGGGCATCGCGGCGAAGGCGGACTACGCCGAAAAGCGGTTCGGGGCGATGGACGACCACAACGCGCAGGTGTTACGCGCGGTGCGGCCCGAGCAGTAACAGACACCGAGCGTTTCGTCGTGAACCCGCGCCATATAGTTCAAATTTGGATTACTTGTCGCGAGTAACTATGGTGGGCGCTACACCCCCCTCGAGACGAGGTACTCATGTCCGCCACATTGACCGCCCGGCAGGCGCAGGCCTGGGGCGCCTACATCGAGAGCAGCATCCAACTCGAGACCCGGCTCGACGAGCTGCTACGCGAGCGGACCGGCCTGACGCTGATCGACTACCACCTGTTGATGCTGCTCGCCGCGGCCCCCGAACAGCGCATGCGCATGAGCGAGCTCGCCGATCGGATGGTCTTCTCCCGCAGCCGGATCACCTACCAGATCGACTCCATGACCAAGCGGGGCCTGACCGTGCGCGAATCAGCACCCGACGACCGACGCGGCTACCGCGCCGTGCTCACCGCCGACGGGATGAGGACACTGAAGCAGGCGATGCCTCAACACGCCTCCTCGGTTCGCGAACTGTTCCTCGACGAGTTGGACGCCGACGAATTGGCATGCCTCGAGCGCATCTTCAGTCGGCTCCGCACCCGGCTCAGCGACGAACGAAAGGTGCGCGCATGATATTCACCCCCGCCGAGCTGGCCTACCTACGCGACGAGCAGATCGGCCGACTGGCCACCCTCGGCCCCGACGGCGACCCGCAGATCAGGCCGGTCGGTGTCCACCTCGGGCCGGACGAGGCCACGATCGACATCGTCGGCCATGCACTCTCGAAAACCCAGAAGTGACGCAACGTGATCCGGGAACCCCAGGTGGCCTTCATCGTCGACATCGTGATCTCGGTAAACCCACCGAAAGCCCGCGGCATCGAGATCCGCGGCATCGGTACTGCACTGCCCGGTGCGGGCAGCACCGAGTGGGGCCTGTCCGGCGACATCATCCGGATCACCCCGCGGCGGATCGTGGCCTGGAGCCTCGACTCACCCGGCACCACTGCCCGCAACGTCGACAGCGAAAGGACCACACCGTGATGCACCGGATCGACTGGGATGATGCCTACCGAGGGTCACAGACACCCGCGTGGAACATCGGTGCGCCGCAACCGGAATACGCGGCGCTGATCGCGCGGCCGGGCACCGTTCGCGACGACGTGCTCGACGCCGGCTGCGGCCACGCCGAACTGTCCCTGGCACTGGCGGCGCGCGGTCACACCGTCGTCGGTATCGACCTGTCCCCCACCGCGGTACAGGCCGCCACCGCTGCTGCCGCCGAGCGCGGTCTGACCTCCGCCACCTTCGCCGCGGCCGACATCACCGCGCTGACCGGCTACGACGGCCGGTTCTCCACCATCTTCGACAGCGGACTGCTGCACGCGCTGCCCGACGAGCGGCGGGAGAACTATCTGCTGGCTATGCACCGCGCGGCGGCTCCGGGTGCAAAGTTCTACATCCTGGCCTTCGGCGCCGGCGCCTTCCCCGACCATGACGGCCCCGGGCCCACCCAGTTCACCGAAGAGCAACTCCGCGAAGTGGTTTCGGCGATCTGGCAAGTTGAGGAGGTCCGGCCCGCACCGCTGTACGCCACGAGCGGCCAGATGCCCGGTTTTCTGCTCACCGCCCATCGGCAACAGTGATGCGCCTCAGCAGGCAGACTCGGCCTGCGCCAGCGCCCAGGCGGCGTTGACCAGTCCGATGTGACTGAAGGCCTGCGGAAAGTTGCCCAACAACTCCCCCGTGTCGGCGTCGACCTCTTCGGCGAGCAGCCCGACGTCGTTCACGTAGCGGATCGCGCCCTCGAAAACCTCACGGGCACGGCCGGTCTGGCCGCAGGCCGCCAGCGCCTGCGCCAGCCAGAAGGTGCACAGCAGGAAGGAACCCTCCTCGCCGGGAAGGCCGTCGGGATTATCGCCGGTGACGGTGCGGTAGCGATAGATCAGTCCGTGTGAATCGCTGAGCTGCCCGGCGATCGCCTCGATCGTCGCCAGGACTCGCCGGTCGTCGGGCGGCAGGAACCCGACCAGCGGGATCATCAGATTCGACGCATCGAGGGTGTCGTCGCCGAAGGACTGGGTGAAGGCGTTGGCCCGGTCGCTCCAGCCGCGGCGAAGGATTTCGGTACGGATCTGCTCAGCGGTTGCCTGCCAGTCGCCGGCCTTGTCGGTGGCCCCCAGCATGTCGGCCATCCGCACCGCACGGTCCAACGCCACCCAACACATCAGCTTGGAGTACAGGAAGTGCCGCGGTTCGCCGCGCACCTCCCAGATGCCGTGATCGGGCTCGGTCCAGCGCCGCGCGGCGGTATCGGCGCAGTCGATGAAGAACTCCCGCCCGGTCACCGCATTCGGGTGCTCGGGGTCGAGTTGGTCGACGAGTCGGTAAGCCGCCCCGAGCAACTCGCCGTAGACGTCGAGTTGTCGCTGACGCCAGGCGCCGTTGCCCACCCGCACCGGCCGGCTGCCGCGCCAGCCGCTCAGGTGGTCAAGGGTGCGCTCGGTGAGGTCGTGTTCGCCGCCGACGCCGAACATGATCTGCAGGTGATCTCCGCCGCGCAGGGCTCCAGCCGAGCTGGCGGCCAGGTAGTCGAAGAACTCGTGCGCTTCGTCGGGGCAGGCGGCGACCCACAGCGCCTCCATGGTGAAGCTGGCGTCGCGGACCCAGGCATAGCGGTAGTCCCAGTTGCGTTCGCCGCCGACTTCTTCGGGCAATGACGTGGTCGGAGCGGCCACCACGGCCCAGGTGGGCTGGTAGGTCAGCGCTTGGAGCACCCGCCCGCTGTGGTGCACCAGATCCCGCCACGGCCCCTGATAGCTCTGATGCAGCTTCGACCAGGACCGCCAGGCCTCCACGGTCACCTCGAGCGCCCGGTCGAGATCGTCTTCGCTGAGCGGGATGGGGAACTCCTCGGAGGTGCTGCGGTGTGTCATGCCCAGGCACAGCCGCCGGCCTTCCCGCAGCACCACGCGGCCCGCGGCACGGTCGCCGGTGACCTCCAAGGCCACCGGGCAGGACACACGACGATGTCGGCGCCCCCGCGGGCGAGGACGCCGCCGTCGACGGCGCTGACCCTCGGCGTGACCACTGCGTACTCGGGGCGGGGCGCAAAGTCGATGCCGACCTCGACCTCGCCGGTCACGCACTGCAGCGAGCGCACCAGCAGTCGTGGCGCCGCCACGCCCAGCCGATGCGGGTCGTCGGCCGCACCGGTGGCCAGCGCATCGCGCAGCACCACTGTTCCGGTCGCGGTGGCGAAGGTCGTTTCCAGCACCATCGTGTCGTCGAGGTAGCGGCGCGTCACCTCGGCCCGCGGATCGGTGGGTTGCACCGCGAAATGACCGCCGCGCGCATCGAGCAGCCGGGCGAATACCGCCGGCGAGTCGAAGCGCGGCGCGCACATCCAATCCACCGACCCGCCGCGACTGACCAGCGCCGCGGTATGCCGATCCGACAGCAGCGCGTAGTCGGCGATCGGTGTGGTGCTCATGGCCGAGGCCGCTCAGGCACGCGCCTTGGCCCGCCAACGATCCGGGTCGTCTTCGAGGGCGGCGCGATCCCAGTTGCCGCCCACCGCTGCCGCTTCGTAGGTGTCCTGCAGGAAGTCCAGGAGCAGTCCGTCCGGATCGGGCGCTTGCCGGACCACCTCGTAAGGCAGCACGAACTCGCCCATCTCCTTGCTGTAGGACGCCTCCGCGGGCCGGACCGGATGGTCGGCAAAGCCGTCGGGCTCCGGGTAGGCGTAGGCGTAGAAGCCACCTTCCGCGCCGCCGCCGGGCCAGAATCCGCAGCTGCTGAGTTCACGCGAGTAGCCCTCTACCATCACCCAGTCGCCGCAGTTGGGTGCGCCGCCCGGGTGCTTCGGGGCACTCCGCCCGGAGAATCGGGTGCAGGCCAGATCCATGGCGCCCCAGAAGAAGTGAACGGGGCTGACCTTGCCGATGAAGCGGGAGCGAAACCGGCTCAGCACCCGGTGCGCCTGCACCAATTGCCGCCAGAACAGTTGGGCGGCCTGCGGGTCATAAGAGGCGTGCTCGACGTCCTCGGCGAACGGCACGGCAGGCTCGACCTCGTTGGGGTGCGACTGGATTCGGGTTTGCAGACCCAACTCGTCCAGCGTCGACATGAACGCGCCGTGAAATTCCGCCACCGATTGCTCCCGCAGCGGGATCGCGCGGGTTGCACCGGAGCTGGTACGGATCGCCAACTGGTGGTCGATAAAGTCGAACTCGATGTCGAAAACATCGCTGTCGTACGGGATCGCCGACGTGGTGAGCCCACGGGGCGTGACATACAACGTGACCTGCCACCAGTGGTTCACCAACGGTGCATGTGCCAGGCGGACTTTGCCGACGATCTGGGTCCACATGTGCAGGGTGTCCCGGGTCGGTGCCCAGTCGTCGAGACGAAGGCGAGGCCAAGCGGATTCGCGCGTCATGATCCCCTACTACCCGTTTGCGGTACCGGTCACACCGTCGCCTCCGGCCGGTCGGTCGGTGCGCAGGTTGTCCGACGATGTCGCCGCCCACGCGGTGGCGAACAGGATCAGCCGTACGGTGATGTAGGCGAACACCAGCAGGCCCAGCACCGGTCCGAACACCGCCCCGGCCGGGCCGTTGATCACCGACTGCAAGTACACCGAGCCGGCCTGTTTGAACAATTCGTAGCCGACCGCGGCGATCACGCCGGCCCGCGCCGCGCTGGCCAGGCTGACCGACTCGCGGGGCAGCCGGGCGATCATCCAGGTGAACAGCAGCCATGACACCGCCACCGCCATCCCCACCGACGCCACCCGCAACACCGCGCCCAGCAGGTCGAAGTCGGGAACGCCGAGCCAGCGCAGGATCTTGCGCATCAGCTTCGGCTCGGCCAGCGCGGTCAGCGCGATCGTGACGAGCATGGCACCGAACGCCCACCCCATGGCGACCAGGTCCGACAGCTTCGCCGAGACGAAACCCTGCTTCTCCGAACGGGTTTCCCACATCTCGGAGAGCGCCTCGCGCAGGTTGGCCATCCAGGTCAGGCCCACCCAGGTGGCCGTCGCCAGACCGATCACCCCCACCGAGGCACGCGAGGAGATCGCGCTGTCCATCAACGACACCAGCTCGTTGCCGAACTCGCCGGGGACCAGGTGCTTGATCCGGCGTTCGATCCCGTCGAGCACCTCCGGCCGCCGCGACAGCAGGAAACCGCCGACGGAGAACCCGACCATCGCCAGCGGAAACAACGCGAAGATGGTGTAGTAGCTCATCCCGGCGGCGAAGAAGTTGCCCTGACGCTCGTCGTAGCGTTCCTGCGCCCGCACCACGTGATCGAACCAGCCGTAACGCGCCCGCAGCCGGTCGATGATGCCCGGCTTGGCGGGCTCGGCCTCGTCGGTCACGGCTTTGTTCATGGCCGCGGCGGAAGGAATCCCACCCGGTCGTAGACCCGCGCGATGGTCGTGGCGGCCCTCGCCCGGGCCCGCTCGGCGCCGGCGGCCAGCACCGCCTGCAGCTCGCCCGGGTCGGCCAGCAGTTCGTCGACCCGGGCCTTGATCGGCGTGACGAACTCGGCGACGGCCTCGGCGGTCTCCTTCTTCAGGTCGCCATAACCGCGGCCGGCGTAGCCGTCCACCAGTTTCTCGACGCTCGCACCGGTGATCGCCGACTGGATGGTCAACAGGTTCGACACCCCGGCCTTGTTCTCCGGGTCGTAGCGGATCTCCCGTTCGGAGTCGGTGACCGCCGAGCGAATCTTCTTGGCGCTCACCGCTGGATCGTCGAGCAGGCTGATCAGGCCGGCGTCGGTGGCCGCCGACTTGCTCATCTTCGACGTCGGGTCGGCCAAGTCGTAGATCTTGGCGGTGGCCTTGGGGATCATCGGCTCGGGCACGACGAAGGTGTCGGGGAACCGTGTGTTGAACCGCTGCGCGACGTCGCGGGCCAGTTCCAGGTGCTGGCGCTGGTCCTCGCCGACCGGCACCACCTCGGTGTCGTAGAGGAGTACATCGGCGGCCATCAGCACCGGGTAGGTGAACAGGCCCACGGTGGTGGAGTCCGAACCCTGCCGCTGCGACTTGTCTTTGAACTGCGTCATCCGCGAGGCCTGCCCGAATCCGGTGAAACAGCCCAGCACCCAGGCCAGCTCGGCATGCGCCGGCACGTGGCTTTGCACGAAGATCGCACTGCGAGCCGGGTCGATTCCCAGCGCCAGGTACTGCGCGGCCGTCACCAGGGTGCTTTTCCGGAGCGTCGCGGGGTCCCAGCCCGGGACGGTGATGGCGTGCATGTCGACGACGCAGAACAGCGCGTCGTGATCGTCCTGCAGGTCCGCCCAGTGGGTGATCGCCCCCAGCGCATTGCCGAGGTGCAGCGACGCCGAGGTGGGCTGGACACCGGAGAAGACGACGGGACGGGATCCGGAAGCGCTCATGATTGCTCGATCCTGTCACGCCGTTGCGCCGATGGGCGCACCTGGTAACAGAGCGATTGCTCTGTTATTCTGGCCGCCATGCCCCGCCCGCGCGTGCACGACCCCGATCGGGTGCTGGACGCCGTCGAGTCGCTGGCGGCGCGCTCCGGTGCCGCCGCGGTGACGATCCGCGCCGTCGGCCAGGCGACCGGCGCCTCCAATGGCGCCGTCTACCACGGTTTCGGGTCGCGAGCCGGGCTGGTGGCCGCCGCCTGGCTGCGGGCCGCGCGGCGTTTCCTGACGCTGCAGGACGAGCTGGTGAGCGCCGAGACGGTTGCGGCCGAGGCGGTGATCGCGGCCGCCGACGCCCCGGTGGCCTTCGCCGAGCGGCACCCGGACGCCTCCCGACTGCTCGTCGCGGTCAGCGACGATGCGCTGCGGGACTCCGACGTGCCGCCCGAGCTCGCCGGGCAGCTGCGCAGCGTTCGCGCCGAGCTGGTGGGGCTGCTGATCCGGCTGGCGGACGCGCTGTGGGAACGGCGCGACGCCGCCGCCGTCGACACCATCACCACCTGCGTGGTCGACCTGCCCACCGCAATCGTGCTCAGCCGTAACCGGTTGGGCAACCCATGCGCCCGCGCCCAGCTGCACGCCGCGGTGCGCGCCGTCCTGGCCGTCGGCCCTAGAAAGGAATCAGCGGAGTGAACCTGACCTATGACGACAAGATCGCCGTATTGGACCTCGGCGACGACGAGAACCGGTTCTCCCCGGACTTTCTCGACGAGATCAACGGCGTGCTCGACGACGTGGTGGCCGCTGAGGCGCAGGGCCTGGTCACCACCGCGGGCGGCAAGTTCTACACCAACGGCCTGGACTTGGACTGGCTGATGGCCAACGGCGACCGCACCGACTGGTACGTCGGGCGGGTGCACGCCCTGCTGGCGAAGATGCTGACGCTGCCGATCCCGACCGCGGCAGCCGTGGTCGGGCACGCGTTCGGGGCGGGCGCGATGCTGGCGATCGCCCACGATTTCCGGGTGATGCGCGCCGACCGCGGGTTCTTCTGCTTCCCCGAGGTCGACATCCGGATTCCATTCACCCCGGGGATGGCCGCGCTGATCCAGGCCAAGCTCGCGCCGCAGGCTCAGGTGGCATCGATGACCACCGGCCGCCGCTTCGGCGGCGAGGACGCCGCGGCTATCGGCATCGTCGACGGCACCGCCGGCGAGGGCGCGGTGCTCACCGCCGCTGTCGATCTGCTGCGGCCGCTGGCCGGTAAGGACTCGGGCACGCTGGGCGCGATCAAGGCCACCATGTTCGGGCCGGCGGTGGCGGCGCTCAGCGGCTAAATCCCACCTGTCTCGCCCGTCACCGGCGGGAGGACGCATGTCGGTTGCCCGCCTCTGAGCGACAATCAAGCGGTGCACCCACATGCCCGCACCGGCGCGAGGAATCGTGTTGTCGCTATAAGCCGGGCAACTGCGGCATGCCATCCCCCACGTGGCGGGTGGGGCAGATGAGGACGAGGGCCGACCGATGCCCGGGTGTGCTGCGGCCCTGGGCGGCCGACGACGGGCTGCTGGTGCGGTTGCGCCTGGTCGGCGGCTGGCTGCCAGCCGCTTCGCTGGCCCGCTTGCTGCAGGTCAGCGCCGAGTTCGCCGACGGCTCGGTCTATCTCACCAAGCGGGCCAACCTTCAGCTGCGCGGGCTGGCCGGGTGCGACGGGCGACTGGCGCCGGCGGCGGTGGCCGCGTTGGAGTCGACCGGGTTGTTGCCGTCGCGCAGCCATGAGCTGGTCCGCAACATCCTGGTCTCACCGCAGACCGGCCACGCCGGCGGGCGGGCGGACCTGCGCCCGGTGGCGGCGCGGCTGGACGCGCTGCTGTGCGACGATCCGCGCCTGGCCGCGCTGCCCGGCCGGTTCCTGTTCGTCCTCGACGACGGCCGCGGCGACCTGATCGATCGGTCAGCCGATGCCGGCCTGGTAGCGCTCAGCGGCACCGAGGCACAGCTGCGAGTCGGTGAGAACTGGGGGGCCGTGGTGTACATCGCCGACGCCGCCGAACGGCTGGCCGCCCTGGCCGGTGCGTTCCAGGCCGCCCGCGGCGACGGGCCCGACGCGCCCTGGCACATCCGCGAACTACCCGCCCCCCTTTTGCCCGTCATGGCGGCTGATGCGCGCCTGCCGGAACCGTCGGGTCCGCTACCCTTTGGCCCGGTGCCCGGTGGCACCCATGTGCCGGTGCCTGACGGGGTGTTGACGGCCGCATTCGGACGCACCCTGCTGGATGCCGCCGAGCTCGTCGTGACCCCGTGGCACGGCATCTTCGTCCCTGCGTAGGAGTTGGCTTGAACAGACCCACCAAGCGCTACGACTACATCGCCGACGGCCCGGCCATCTACGTCGAATCGTTCGCCACCATCCGCCGGGAGTCCGACCTGTCGCACATCCCTGCTACTGCCGAGCGGCTCGCGGTGCGGATGATCCACGGTGCCGGGCAGACCGACGTCGCCAAGGACCTGCTGATCCACCCCGAGGCGGTGCCGGCCGGGCGGGCCGCGCTCGACGGCGGCGCACCGATCCTCTGCGATGCCCGGATGGTGGCAGTCGGGGTGACCGCCGGGCGGCTGCCGGCCGGCAACGAGGTGCACTGCTATCTGCGTGACGAACGGGTCCCTGCACTGGCCGCCGACTGGGGCACCACCCGTTCGGCGGCGGCGGTCTCGTTGTGGGAGCCGGAGCTGTCGGGTGCCGTCGTCGCCATCGGCAACGCCCCCACGGCGCTGTTCCATCTGCTCGAGCTGATCATCGACGGCGGGCCGCGCCCAGCGGTGATCGTCGGCTGCCCGGTGGGGTTCATCGGCGCCGCCGAGTCCAAGGAGGCGTTGGCCGCCCTGCACCGCGACCACGGCATCGACATCCCGTTCGTGACCGTGCGCGGCCGGCGAGGCGGCTCGGCGATCACCTCCTCGGCGTTGAACGCACTCGCCTCGGATGCCGAATGACCGGCCGCTTTTACGGGGTGGGCCTGGGCCCGGGTGACCCCGAGCTGATCACCCGCAAAGCAGCCCGGATCATCGCCGACGCCGACGTAGTGGCCTACCACGCCGGGGTCAACAAGGCCTCGTATGCGCGCACCATCGCCGCCGACCTGATCCGGCCGGGTGTCATCGAGGAAGAGCTGCGCTATCCGGTCACCACCGGGGTCACCGATCACCCCGGCGGCTATGGCGGAGCGCTGGCCGACTTCTACGAGGCCTCGGCGTCACGGCTGGCCGCCCACCTGACCGCGGGTCGCACGGTCGCGCTGCTGACCGAGGGCGATCCGCTGTTCTACGGCTCGTTCATGTACATGCACGACCGACTGTCGACGCGCTTCGACACCGAGATCATCCCCGGTGTCCCCGCGTTCAGCGCCGCCACCGCCGCGCTCGGAATGCCGCTGGTGCGCCAGACCGACGTGCTGACCGTGCTGCCGGGCACACTGCCGGAGCACGAGCTGGCGATGCGGCTGGCCGACACCGACGGCGCCATCATCATGAAGCTCGGCCGCACCTTCCCCGCCGTGCGCCGCGCCCTGGCCGCCGCCGGCCGGTTGGAGCACGCCTACTACGTCGAACGGGCCAGCCATCCGCAACAGCGCTGGCTGCCGGTCGCCGAGGTAGAGGAAGCGAGCGTGCCGTACCTGTCGCTGATCGTGGTCGACGGGGATTCCCGCAACGGGCAGCGGTCGCGGACGTCGTCCGATCCGGTGGCGGCGGTCGTTGAGCCGGTCGCCGAGCCGGCCGAGCTGCTGGTGATCGGGCTCGGTCCCGGGCCCGGCGAGTGGTTGACCGGCGCGGCGGCCGCGGCGCTGGCCACCGTCGACCACGTGGTGGGCTACGGGCCCTATCTCGCGCGGATTCTGCAGCGGGCCGGGTTGCAGCGGCACTCCTCGGGCAACACCGTCGAGCTGGACCGGGCCCGCTTCGCGCTGGATCTGGCGCTTCGCGGCGAGAAGGTGGCGGTGGTCTCCGGTGGCGATGCCGGGGTCTTCGGGATGGCCTCAGCCATCTTCGAAGCCGCCGATAACGAACGGTATCAACGTGTTTCGGTGCGGGTGCTGCCCGGCGTCTCGGCGGTGCAAGCGGTGGCCGCGGCCGCCGGCGCCCCGATCGGGGCCGACTTCGCGGTGTTGAGCCTCTCCGATCGCCTCAAACCGTGGGCGGTGATCGAGGCCCGGCTGGCCGCGATCGCCGAGGCCGATCTGGTGCTGGCGATCTACAACCCGGCTTCGCGTGCCCGGCCCGACCAGATCGCCCTGGCCCGCAAAGTGCTGCTGGAACACCGCGCCCCGCAGACCGTGGTGGTGGTCGGCCGTGACATCGGCCGGACCGAGGAGTCGCTGACGGTGACCACCCTGGGCGAGCTGGACACCGATGCGATCGACATGAAATGCCTTGTCCTGGTGGGAGCGTCGTCGACGCGGGCGACGTCCGCGGGCCGGGTGTGGACGCCCCGGTGGGTACGGTGAGCGTCCCGGTTCATTTCGTCGGCGCCGGGCCCGGTGCCGCGGATCTGCTGACGGTGCGGGCGGCCCGCCTGCTGGCCGACGCCAATGTGGTGCTCTACCCCGGTAGCTATCTGGACCCGCAAGTGCTCGAACACTGTTGCGCCACCGCCGAACTGGTCGACACCGCGAAGTTGGACCTCGAGGCGATCGTGCACCGTCTGGTCACCGCTCACCGGGCGGGCCGGCGGGTGGTGCGGCTGGTGTCGGGCGATGCGTCGCTCTACAGCGCGGTCTTCGAGCAGACCCGCCGGCTCGACGCCGCCGGGGTGCCGTGGGACATCACGCCCGGCGTGCCGGCTTATGCCGCGGCGGCTGCCGTGCTCGGCCGCGAGCTCACGGTGCCGCTGGTGACGCAGTCGGTGGTGCTGACCCGGGTCCAAGCCGCCTCCACCGCGATGCCGCCGTCCGAATCGCTGGCCGCGTTCGCCGCGACCGGGGCCAGCCTGGTGCTGCACCTGGCGATCACCCGGACCCGGGAACTGATGGGCGAGTTGGAAGCCGACTACGGCGCGGACTGCCCGGTCGCGGTGGTCTACCGGGCGTCGCAACCGGATGAACTCGTGCTGCGCGGCACCGTCGCCGACATCGCCGATGCGGTCGAGGCGGCCGGGATGCGTTCGGCCGCGGTGATTCTCGTCGGGCGGGCCCTTGCGGACCGCCCCGACCCGTGTGGCGGCGAGAGCCATCTCTACGACGCGGCGCGAGACCGGTCAGGGCAGGGTTAGCGCCCACTGCGTGACGGCGCGGGCGGGTCTCCAGCCGGTGAACGCACCGAGCGGGGCGGCGTGTTCGACCTGGATACGGGTCAGCTCGCCGCCGTGCTCGGCGTAGGCCGCCGCCAGCTGCGCCTCGGTTTCCAGCGTGACAGCGTGGGCGACCAGTCGCCCGCCGGGCCGCAGCGCGACCAGGCAGGCGTCGAGCACCCCGGGCCGGCTCAGCCCGCCGCCGACGAAGACGGCATCCGGGCGGGAGAGGCCTGCCAGCGCCGTCGGGGCCGTGTCGCAGACGACGCGCAGTGCAGGGACGCCGAGGTTGCGAGCGTTGGCCGAGACCCGCTGCGCCCGAGTCTGTTCCGCCTCGACAGCGATGGTCCGGCAGCTCGGGTGGGCGCGCATCCATTCGATGCCGACGGATCCGGCGCCCGCGCCGACGTCCCACAGCAACTGTCCGGGCGCCGGTGCCAGTCGCGCCAGCGCGGCGGCCCGCAGGTCGCGTTTGGTGAGCTGCCCGTCGTGGTCGTAGGCCTGATCAGGTAAACCGGGCACCCATCCCCAGCCGGTCGGCAGCGGGCCGCCCAGCTCCAGGGCGACGATGTTGAGCCGCGGCACCGGGCCTTCTAAGGTCTCGGCGGTGCTGTCCAGCCGTGACTCGGCGTCGCCGCCCAGGTCACCGAGCACCGTCATCCGGCTTGCCCCGTAGCCGCGCGCGACCAGCAGGGCCGCCAGCTGCGCGGGCGTCGTCTCATCGGCAGAGAGCACCAGCACCCGCCGGCCCGGCGCGAGCTCGCGCAGCACCGCGTGGACGTCGCCGACCCTGATGACCGCGGCCGACTCGGCCGACCAGCCCAGCCGGGCCCGGGCCAGCGTCACCGAGGAGACCGCCGGGACCACCGCGACCCGCTCGGCGCCCAGCAGCTCGATCAGCGTGCTGCCCACCCCGGACAGCAGCGGATCACCGGAGGCCAGCGCAACCACCTGCCGGCCGGCCAGGCCGTCGACCAGCGCCGGCAACCCGGCCCGTAGCGGCGACGGCCAATCGTGGCGCTGCTGACCGGGTGATTCCGGCAGCATCGCCAGGTGGCGCGGCGCACCGATAACGGCATCGGCGGCCAGCACCCTCTCCCGCGCGGGTTCTGTCAGCCCGGCCCAGCCGTCGGCGCCGATACCGAGGACCACCAGGCGTTCGGCGGTGGGCACAGCTATGTCAACCGTTCGGTGAGGAACTGCACCACCCGCTTGCGCGCCTCGTAGGCGGGGTGCCCGTCGACCTCGCGGACCTGGTCGGTGAGCACCGAGTGCGCCATCCGGGACAGCCCGTCCGGATTGCCCGGCGAGGAGTCGATCTCGATCACCTCGAACGCGTCCCCGAGCCGGGCCTTCAGCGTCGCGAAGCGGTCACCGGGGGCCATCTTGTCCTCGCTGAACCGCAAGCCAAGCGCGCACAGCCCGTCGTTGGCGGCGCGGTCGGCGATCATCCCCAGCTCGACCTCGGAGAGCCCCGGATCGCGGCGCTGTTTGAGCGTCAGCGGGATCGGTACGGACGGCTGGCTGAGCACCGGCGCCAGCACGGCGTCGTCGACGGCGGCCGCCAGCGCAAAACCGCCGGTGAAGCACTGGCCGATCACCCCGACGCCTTTGCCGGGCGTCTTCTCGTTGAGGTCGCGGGCCAGCGCCCGCAGGAACTGGGTGACCGGACGTTGCTTGTCGGTGGCGAACGCGGCGAACTCCCGGGTCACGCAGGCACGGGCGATCGTGCTCAGCGCGTAGCCGGGTGTGATCGCCTTACCGGGTTGGCCGAATAATGACGGGATCGCCACGGTGAAGCCGTTGTCCACCAGGTGGTTTCCCAATCCGAGCACGCCGGGGTGCACTCCCGGGATCTCCGGTATCAGTACCACCCCGGGGCCACGCCCCTTGCGGTACACGTCGTGGGTGAAACCGCCGCCGGTGAACGGCGCTGGGACCCAGCCGGTCAGGTCTGCTTCGGGTGCAGTCATCTCTGAGTGTCCTTTCGGTTGGTGTTAGGGTATCGGCGCGAAGTGCCAGGGAAGTCGGTGTGACTCCGACGCAGGCCCGCTACGGTGTTCCGCGGCGCATTCCCGCTGATTGGGAAGCGCTTCGGTCAGTCCGAATACCGGCTTCGCGTTGCCAACACCGGGCATCACGAGCGGAGCCTCAATGCAACAGCTGTACCCCTTCCCTGCCGTCCTCGGCGGCGACCCGGACGCCCCGGGCGGCCTCGACGACATGGCGCTGGCGCTTGTCCTGAGCGCGATCTCCCCCAGCATCGGCGGCGTACTCATCCGCGGCGAGAAGGGCACCGCCAAGTCGACGCTGGTACGCGCGCTGGCCCAGGTGCTGCCGCCTATCGACGTGGTCGCCGACGACCGGTTCTCCTCCGATCCCGCCGAGGCCAACCCGCTGTCCCCCGACGGCCCGTTCCCCGCCGACGCCGCCGTGCAGACCCGCCCGGTGCGGCTGGTGGAGTTGCCGGTCGGCGCCACGGAGGACCGGGTGGTGGGGTCGATCCACCTGGAGCGGGCGCTGGGTGCCGGCGTGGTGGAGTTCGAGCCGGGGCTGCTGGCCCGGGCCAACCGCGGCATCCTCTACGTCGACGAGGTCAATCTGCTCGCCGACCACCTGGTGGACCTGCTGCTGGACGCGGCCGCGATGGGGCGACTGACCGTCGAACGCGACTCGGTGTCGGTCACCCACGCGGCACGCTTCGTGATCGTCGGGACGATGAACCCCGAGGAGGGCGAGCTGCGCCCACAGCTGCTCGACCGATTCGGGCTGACCGTTGAGGTTTCCGCGCCGCGCGATCCGGCGGTGCGCGCCGAGGCGGTACGCCGACGGTTGGCCTTCGACGCCGATCCCGAGGGTTTCGCGGCCGGGTACGCCGCGGCCGAGGAGCGGCTGCGCGCCCGGATTCACACTGCGCAGCAGCTGCTTTCGCGGGTGCTGCTCACCGACGCCGCGCTGGTCAAGATCGGCGAGATCTGCGCGGCGTTCGATGTGGACGGCCTGCGCGGCGACATCGTCTGCGCCCGCACCGCGGTCGCGCATGCGGCATGGCAGGGCCGCGACGCGGTCAACGTCGAGGATCTGCGGGTCGCCGCCCGGCTGGCGCTGCCGCATCGGCGGCGGCGCAAGCCGTTCGACGCCCCCGGTCTCGATGAAGCCGAACTCGACGAGCTGCTGCCTCAGGAGGATTCCGGTCCCGAGCCCGAGCCGGATCCGGACGGCCCACCGGAGGGCGGGAACGACGCCCCGCCACCCCCGGATGCGGGCGGGCCGGCGCCGGGTGGGTCCGGCTCCACCTCGACCGTCGGATCCGATTCCCCTTACCGCGCACGGTTTTTCACCGTCGACGGGGTCGGCGCGGGCCGCGCCGGGCGGCGCAGCCGGGCCCGCACCAGTTCCGGACGCCGGGTGGGCGCCACCGCCGCCGGCGCCACGGGCGGGCTGCACCTGCTGGAGACGCTGCGGGCCGCCGCGCCACATCAGGGCGCCCGCGGCCGGGTGGACGGCCGGATGATCCTGCAGGCCGGCGATCTACGCCGTGCCGTCCGGGAGGGCCGGGAGGCCAACCTGGTGCTGTTCGTGGTGGACACCTCCGGGTCGATGGCCGCCGCCGAGCGGATGCGGCACGTCAAGACCGCGATCTTGTCCTTGCTGCTGGACGCCTACCGGCGCCGGGACCGGGTGGCGGTGGTGACGTTTCGCGATACACGGGCCGAAGTGGTGCTGCCTGCGACCGGGTCGGTGGAGATCGCCGCGGTGCGCCTGGACGAGTTGCCCGCCGGCGGCCGCACCCCGCTGGCCGAGGGCCTGCTCGAAGCCGCCGAGCTGATCCGCCGGGAACGGCTACGCGAACCGGCGTGTCGCCCGCTGCTGGTGGTGCTGACCGACGGTCGGGCCACCGCCGGCGCCGATCCGGTCGAGCGGTCCCGCCAGGCCGCCGGACTGCTCGCATCACAGGGCTTTTCGGCGGTGGTGGTGGATTGCGAGAACGGCCGGATGCGGCTCGGGTTGGCACGCTCCCTGGCTGAGCGGCTGCGGGCCGAATACGTCCCGCTGCCGCAGGTGAGTGCCGAGGCGCTGACCGACATCGTTCGCGATGCCACCGGAAAGGGAGCTGCCTGATGCCGCAAGGACAACCGTTGACGGTGCCCGACGACAACCTGACCACCCGCCAGCGCCGCAACCGGCCGCTGCTGATGGTGCACACCGGCGACGGCAAGGGCAAGTCCACCGCCGCGTTCGGATTGGCGCTGCGCGGCTGGAATCAGGGCTTTCGGATCGGGGTGTTCCAGTTCGTGAAGTCCGCGAAATGGCGGGTCGGCGAGCAGGCGGTGCTGGAACGGCTCGGCGCCCTGCACGACGAGACCGGTGAGGGCGGCTCGGTGCAGTGGCACAAGATGGGTTCGGGCTGGTCGTGGAGCCGCAAATCCGGCAGCACCGAGGATCACGCCGGCGACGCACTGGCCGGCTGGACCGAGATCAAGCGCCGCCTTGCCGAGCAGACCCATGACCTCTACGTCCTCGACGAGTTCACCTACCCGATCGACTGGGGATGGGTGGACGTCGACGACGTGGTCGAGACGCTGCGCTCCCGGCCCGGCCACCAGCACGTCGTTATCACCGGCCGTCGCGCCCATCCGCGGCTGGTCGAGGCCGCCGACCTGGTCACCGAGATGACCAAGATCAAGCACCCGATGGACGCCGGCCAGAAGGGCCAGCGCGGGATCGAATGGTAAGTCTCCCCCGGATCGTGGTGGCCGCGCCCGCATCCGGGCACGGTAAGACCACCGTGGCGGTCGGGCTGATGGCGGCGCTAGCCGCACGCGAGCTGACCGTCAGCGGGCACAAGGTCGGCCCGGACTACATCGACCCGGGCTATCACGCCCTGGCCACCGGGCGCCCGGCCCGCAACCTGGATCCGGTGCTGGTCGGCACCGAGCGGATCGTGCCGCTGCTGCTGCATGGTGCTTCTGGCGCCGAGATCGCCGTGATCGAGGGCGTGATGGGGCTTTTCGACGGCCGGCTCGGCGCTGACGGCGAGGCCTCCACCGCTCACGTCGCGGCGTTGACCGCGTCCCCGGTGTTGCTGGTCGTCGACATCTCGCACGCGTCGCGCACCCACGCGGCGGTGGTGGCGGGCCTGGCCGGCTACGCCCCGGACGTGCGGGTGGCCGGCGTGATCCTCAACCAGGCCGGCAGCACCCGGCACGCCGATGAAGTCGTCGCCGCGTTGCGCCCCACCGGCATTCCGGTTCTGGGGGTGCTGCCCCGCGATGCGGGCGTGCGGGCCCCGTCTCGGCATCTCGGGCTGGTGCCGGCCGCCGAACGCGACGAGTCCGGTGCGATGCTCGACCGCCTGGCCGGGCTGATCGCGCAGCAGGTGGATCTCGACGCGGTGGTTGCCGTGGCGCGTCAGGCACCGGATCTGGTTGGCGCCGTGTGGGATCCGGCTGCGGAGGTGTGCGCCGGCTCTTCGGGCGCTCGCCCGGTGGTCGCTGTCGCCGGGGGGCGGGCCTTCACGTTCGGCTACACCGAGGCCTTCGAGCTGCTGCGCGCCGCGGGCTGCGAGGTAGTGCGCTTCGACCCGCTCACCGACTCCGGCCTGCCGGCCGGCACCGCGGGCATCTATCTGGGTGGCGGGTTCCCGGAGGTCTACGCCGCCGAGCTGGCCGCCAACACCGCGCTGGCCGGTGCGCTGCGGGCGGCGATCGCCGCGGGGGTGCCGACCGTCGCCGAATGCGGCGGGTTGGCCTACCTGTGCCGCAGTGTCGGCGAGGTGCCCGGGGTGGGTGCGCTGCCCGCCGCCGCCGAGATGTCGCCGCGCCTGACCCTGGGCTACCGGGATGCCGTCGCGCCGACTGATTCGCTGCTGGCGGAGGCCGGCTTGCGGGTGACCGGGCATGAATTCCACCGCACCGTCGTCACCTTCACCGGCCCGGTCGCCGCGGCCTGGCAGCTGCCGGACGGCCCGGACGGTATCGCCGGGCCGAGCCTGCACGCGTCGTACCTGCATACCCACTGGGCCGGATACCCGCAGCTGGCTCAGCGTTTCGCCGATGCCGTGCATCAGTTCACCGGCCCGGATCTGCACCATCACGGCGACACCGAAGCGCGGGCCGGGCTGGCGGATTTCGCGGTGAACGTCTACGTCGGGCCGCGGCCGGACTGGCTCGATGCCGCCCTGCATGCCTCGCTCGCCGACGCCGCGGCCTACCCGGACGCCGGCGCCGCCCGCGACGCGCTGGCCGCCCGGCACGGCGTCTCCCGCGACGAGTTGTTGCCCACCGCCGGCGCCTCCGAGGCCTTCGACCTGGTGGCCCGGCTCCGAGCGTGGCGGCGGCCGGTGGTGGTCCACCCGCAGTACACCGGGCCGCACGCCGCGCTGATCACCGCCGGCCGCACCGTCGATGTCGTGCTTTGCCGCGCCGAGGACGGCTTCGCGCTGGACCCCGCCGCGGTACCCGATGACGCCGACCTCGTCGTCGTCGGTAACCCGACCAACCCCACCGGCGTGCTGCATCCGGCTTCGCTGTTGCTTTCGCTGGTGCGGCCCGGGCGGGTGGTGCTGGTCGACGAAGCGTTTCTGGACGCGGTGCCGGGTGAGCCCGAAAGCCTGGCCGGTTTCTCGGCGCCGGGCCTGCTGGTGACCCGCAGCCTGACCAAACACTGGTCGATCCCCGGGGTGCGGGCAGGGTATCTCCTGGGCGATCCGTTGTTGATCGCCGATGCGGCGCGGCTGCAGATTCCCTGGTCGGTGTCGGCGCCGGCGCTCGCCGCCATGCTGGCCTGCTCTGACGCGCGGGCGCTGACCGAAAGCGAATGCCGGGCAAAGGAGTTGGCGTTGTGGCGGGATCAGCTGGCGTCGGCTCTTGTCGCGCGGGGGGTGCCGTTGGCCGCCGGTGTCGCCCCGTATGTCCTGGCCCGTGTTGGCACTGGCGTGCATGCGGCGTTGCGGGAGAACGGTATCGCGGTGCGGCGGGCCGACACTTTCCCGGGCCTCGACGACAGCTGGGTGCGGATCGCGGTGCGTCCCCCGGAGTTGACCGATCGACTGCTGGCGGCGCTGGATCGGATTCTCGGGTGATTTCGGCGCGGGCGCTGGGGCTGGCGCTCGGTTTTGTCGCCGACCGCGCCTGCGGGGACCCGCGGCGGTGGCATCCGGTCGCCGGATTCGGGACGTGCGCGCTGGCGTTGGAACAGCGGACCTACCGCGACAGCCGCTGGACCGGCGTGGCTCATGTGCTTGTGTTGGTCGGCGGCGCCACCGGGCTGGCGTACGCCGCTGAGCGGTCGGCTCGAAACCCATGGGCGCGAATTGCGTTGACCGCCCTGGCGACCTGGGCGGTGCTCGGGGGGCGCTCCCTGGAACGCGAGGCGCGTGCGGTGCATGGCTTGCTGGCCGCCGGGGATCTGGACCGGGCCCGTGTTGCTGTGCGCAACCTGGTCGGTCGCGACACCGCCGCGCTGGGGCCCGACGAGATCGCCCGGGCTGTCGTCGAATCCGTCGCGGAGAACAGCTCGGATGCGGTGGTGGCGTCGTTGGTGTGGGGTGCGGCGGCCGGGATTCCGGGTCTGGTGGCGCACCGTGCCGTCAACACCCTGGACGCGATGATCGGCCACCGCAACGCTCGCTACGGCCGCTTCGGCTGGGCGGCGGCCCGGCTGGATGACGTGCTGGGCCTACCCGCATCCCGGCTGAGCGGAGTCCTGGCCGCCGCCTTGGGGCCGGATTCCCTTGGCGCGCTGCGGGCGTGGCGTCGCGACGCCCGGCACCATCCCAGCCCGAACGCCGGGGTGGTCGAGGCCGCGTTCGCGGGAGCCTTGGGCCTACAGCTCGGGGGTGTCAACGTCTACTACGGGAACCGTCGTGAGGACCGGGCGCTGATGGGACACGGGCGGGCTCCGGTTCCCGCCGATATTCCGCGGGCGGTGCGGCTGGCCCGGCGGGTGGGCGTCGGGGCGATGGCCGGTGCGGTGATCCTGGGTTCGCGGACGTCCCGCCGAGCGTGGCCGTCCGGCGGTCTGGCGACCGTCGGCGTCAAGCCACTCAGTGGTGGGCGATCAGTTCGGCGGCGTGGTCTTCCTCGCTGGGCCGGACTCGGCCAGCAGCAGCCGATTTCAACTGCCACCTGGTGACCAGCCCATCAGGACCGGTCAACTCGCCGAGGGCAAGCGCCTCGGTGATCAGCTGCCGGACGCGTGGCTCGTCGGCGGCTTCGGCGGCGAACAGCACCCGCAGCGTGACGTCGTCACCGGCGACGTGGTTGGCGGTGTGATGCGGCGCCAGCGGGCAGGGCGGTGAGTGGTCCCAGCTCCCGCACAGCGCCTTGGTAATGGCCCCGCCGGGCGCATTAGGGCTACCGCCGGGATGGAGCACAACAACCGCGTCGTGAGCGTAGGCGCAGCGAACCACGGACGCGATGTTATCCACAGTTGGGGTTTCGTCCACAGCCATGGTCACCCGGGGGGTGGTCATCGGCTTTGGTGTCGGGGCTGGTTTTTAGCGTCGGGGTATGGCAACGGCACTGGGTGCGGCGGCGGCGCGGCAGCAGATCTGCGCGGCCCTGGATGCCATCGATGCCGCCCATCGGGTGTTGCGCGAGACACCTTCGGATGTGGTGGGCAACGATTTTCGTGTTGAGGTCGCCGAGCGGTTGGAGACCCAGGAGCGCACCAACCGGGGGTTGATGTACCGGATCTTCGGCGAGCTGGCCGACCCACCCGATGGTGACGGCTCGATCGCCGCGGTGCGCGACGCACTGTGGAAGCGGCTGCGGATCAC
>NZ_JCALEC010000010.1:0-175194 GCF_059813185.1 Mycobacterium sp. NGS18 | reverse complement strand
CGGTGATGGTGCTGGCGGCACCGTCCGCCCCCGGGATGGCGGTGTAGATGTTCTCGAACCCGTTCCCGAAGTTCATCACGTCGTACACCGTTCCCACCGCGGGCAGATCAGACTCCGTCGCTCCGGAGGCCGGATCCACGTCGGTGATGGTGAACTCCGTGTTGTGGATGCCGCCAAAGAGATTCGTGACGTTTTCGCTGGCGGTCACGCTGCCCAGGTCGGTGGCACCGGACCCGGTCCCGCTGCTGACGTCGAAAGTCTGATCGCCCTCGCCGACCTGGAAGAACGGCGGCGCGCCGAACAACGGACTGAGCGGGGTGAAGCCCTCCGATCCGTCGGCCTGGACCGGGGTAAAGATGTCCTGGCCGATGGTGAAGCTGTCGCTGCCGGCCGGCGTGCCGGGCGTGGCATCCGGTGTGCCGACAATCGGTGCGATGCCGCCCGTGTCGCCCAGCGGCGACGAGCCCGGCGTGCTGGTGTCAGGGGTGGTGCTGGTATCGGGCGTCGTGCTGGTATCAGGGGTGATGGCGCCGGTGTCGCCTAGCGAGGCAGTGGGGCTCGGGGCGTTGACGTCCGGGCCGAGGGCGCCGACGTTGCCCAGCAGGGCATCACCGCTCAGGTTGCTTCCCAGTCCGCTCGTCAGGGCGGTGCTGCCGACATTGCCCACGGTGTCGACACCATTGTCGGCGAAAGCGACTCCCGTGGGCACGAATGTGGTCGCGAGTAGACCTGCGGTGGCACCACCGACCGACAATATGATCCGACGATTCATTTCGGTGCGTTCCTTCCGTTCTTCGCTGTTCCCGGCCAATGAGCTCACCTTTGAACTCGCCCGGGCGTAGGTGAACATCGTCAAGGCGCCCGCCGCTACGGGCATCGCGCACCGCGATGCCGACACGGCGCGTCAATAGCGTTGGGCAACAACGTATGTCCGGACGCCCGGGACATTGACTCAATCCTCTCGGCGTCCTCGTCAGACGCTAACGGGTCGACGCTGCCGCCACCACCCCTGTGGGCGGATATTTCAACAGTTAATCTCAATGTAGAGAATCGCTGCCGTCGATCGACGCACGTAAAGGCCACGATGTAAGTCCTTGGGGCAGTTACCTTGTGGCTAAGATCAGCGTTTGACCAAGTTTCGTCTCAGCCGAGTCAAAGCAATCGTATTGCCGGAATGGAATTTTCGGTTTGACCATTCACGTCTGAGCTGCACACTGATCGCTATGGAACTACGCCAGCTGAAACATTTCGTCGCGGTGGCCGAAGAACTGCACTTCACCCGGGCGGCGGCGAAAGTGCACGTGGTGCAGTCCACTTTGTCCGCCTCGATCAGCGGTCTGGAGTCCGAACTCGGCACCGCGCTGCTGGTCCGCAACAATCGTCGTGTCGACCTCACCACCGCGGGGCAGGCGTTGCTGCCGGACGCCCAGAATGCCCTGGCCGCAGCAGAACGTGCGCGAGCCGCCGTCGACGCCGTCCGGGGGCTGTTGTCCGGAAAGCTGACGGTTGGGGTCATCCAGGGACTGGGGACCATCGACCTGCCCGCCCTGCTGGCGCGTTATCACCGAAGCTTCCCGCGCATCGAGATCACGTTGCGGCAGGACGCCATCGACGCGCTGGTGAACGCGACCGCCGACGGGAGCTTGGATCTCGCCTTCGTCAGCCGCCCCTATGACGCGAATCGGGTGAAGGAACTCTCGCTCGGTACCGAGTTTCTGGTGTTGGCGGTACGCCGCGATGACCCGCTCGCCCGCAACGAGACCGTCGCGCTGAGCGATCTGCAGCAGCGGGAATTCGTCGAGCGCCGGGCGGACCTGCGGACCCGCCTGCACATCGACAGCATCTGTGCCGACCTCGGCTTCCAACGGAGCATCTGCGCCGAGACCAACACGCCGGGAGATCTGGTCGATCTGGTCGCCGCCGGCCTGGGCATCGCCTTCCTTCCGCCGGCGCTGGTGGCGAAGTCAGAGCACATCGTCGGGGTGGCGACCGATCCCGGGATCCCCCGTGAGCTGGCGCTTATCACCCCCAGCGAGCGTGCACCCTCACCGGCGGCCGCGGCATTCCTCGGTGAGCTGCTCTCGGCCGGCGCGCCGGAGAACCCGGCAACCGGGCAGTGGCAGCAACCCGCGGTCTGAAAGACCCCGGCGCCGTCGACGGACGCGGTAGTCTCGCACCCGATCCGGGGGCCGACAGCGGAGTGAGCGATGGCGAGTTCGACCAGTTTCACAGGCAAGATCAATCTCGATATCCGGGATTCCGAACCCGACTGGGGGCCGTTCGCGGCGCCGACCGCTCCCGACGGTGCCCCCAACGTGCTCTACCTGGTGTGGGACGACACCGGTATCGCCACCTGGGACTGCTTCGGCGGACTGGTCGAGATGCCGGCGATGAACAGGATCGCTCAGCGCGGCATCCGGCTGTCTCAATTCCACACCACCGCGCTGTGTTCCCCGACCCGGGCGGCCCTGCTCACCGGGCGCAACGCCACCAGCGTCGGCATGGCCACCATCGAAGAGTTCACCGACGGCTTCCCCAACTGCAGCGGACGTATCCCGTTCGAAACCGCGCTGCTCAGTGAGGTTCTCGCCGAGCGGGGCTGGAACACCTTCTGTGTCGGCAAATGGCATCTGACGCCATTGGAGGAGTCCAACATGGCCGCCACCAGGCGGCACTGGCCCACGCAGCGCGGCTTCGACCGGTTCTACGGCTTCCTGGGCGGCGAGACCAACCAGTGGTATCCGGATCTGGTGTACGACAACCACCCGGTAGCGCCGCCGGCCACCCCGGAGGACGGGTATCACCTGTCCAAGGACATCGCCGACAGGACAATCGAATTCATCCGCGACGCGCAGACGATCGCGCCCGGCAAGCCCTGGTTCGGCTACGTCTGTCCGGGCGCCGGGCACGCCCCGCACCACGTCTTCGCCGAGTGGGCCGATCGCTACGCCGGCCGGTTCGACGCGGGCTACGAACAGTACCGGGAGATCGTGCTGGCCAACCAGAAGAAGCTCGGCCTGGTACCGCCGGACACCGAGCTGTCCGAGGTCAATCCCTATGCCGGCGTCACGAGTGCTGACGGTCAGCCCTGGCCCGCGCTGGACACCGTGCGCCCCTGGGACGGCCTCGATGACACCGAGAAGCGATTGTTCGCCCGGATGGCCGAGGTATTCGCCGGATTCCAGAGCTACACCGACGCCCAGATCGGCCGGATCCTGGACTATTTGGAGGAATCCGGCCAGCTCGACAACACCATCGTCGTGGTGATCTCCGACAACGGCGCCAGCGGGGAGGGCGGACCCAACGGCTCACCCAATGAGAACAAGTTCTTCAACGGCTACATCGACAGCGTCGAAGAGGCGATGAAGCTCTTCGATCAGCTGGGCGGCCCGGGGACCTACAACCACTACCCGATCGGGTGGGCGATGGCGTTCAATACGCCTTACAAGCTCTACAAGCGCTACGCCTCCCACGAGGGCGGCATCGCCGACCCCGCGATCGTCAGCTGGCCCAAGGGGATCGCCGCCCGCGGCGAGGTACGTGACACCTATATCAACGTGTGCGACGTGACCCCGACCATCTACGACCTGCTCGGCATCACCCCGCCCGACACGGTGCGCGGGGTGGCGCAACGGCCGCTGGAGGGGGTCAGTTTTAAAGCGGCGCTTGCCGATCCGGCCGCGGACACCGGAAAGCACACGCAGTTCTACACGATGCTGGGGACCCGGGGGATTTGGCACCGGGGCTGGTTCGCCAACACCGTGCATGCGGCGACTCCGTCGGGCTGGGGCCACTTCGACGCCGACCGCTGGGAGCTCTACCACCTCGACGAGGACCGCAGTCAATGCCGTGACCTGGCCGCTGAGCACCCGGAGAAGCTCAAGGACCTGCAGGCGATGTGGTTCGCCGAGGCGGACAAGTACAACGGCCTGCCGCTGGCGGACCTGAACATCTTCGAGATGACCAGCCGGCAGCGGCCCTACCTGTCCGGCGACCGCACCAGCTACAGCTATTACCCGAACACCGCCGAGGTGCCGCTGGGGGCGTGCGTGGAGTTGCGCGGCCGGTCGTTCTCGGTGTTGGCGCGCGTCACAGTGGAGTCCTCGGCAGCCGAGGGTGTGCTGTTCAAACAGGGCGCCCGGCATGGCGGTCACGCGCTGTTCGTCCAGGACGGCCGGCTGCACTACGTCTACAACTTCCTCGGCGAACGCGAGCAGTGGTTGTCGTCTCCAGGCCCGATCACGGTGGGGCTGCATATCTTCGGGATACGGTTCGAGCGCAGCGGCACCGTCGAGGGCAGTCACACGCCGGTCGGTGACGCCTCGCTCTACATCGACGACACGGTGGTCGCCACGCTGCCCGGCATGATCACCCAGCCGGGTGCGTTCGCGCTGGCCGGTGGCGGGGTCAGCGTCGGGCGCAATACCGGCCAGGCGGTGTCGTCGGCCTACCGGGCGCCGTTCGGCTTCACCGGCGGGACCATCGCCGACGTCGCGGTCGATGTCAGCGGTGAGCCGTATCTCGATGTGAAAAGGAGCATGGCGGCGGCTTTTTCGCGGGACTGAGGCGATGGTGAGCGAGCTGGTGGAGATCCCGGGCGGGGTGTTCCGGATGGGCTCGACGAGCTTCTATCCCGAAGAGGCGCCGATTCACACCGTGGCGGTGGCGGCGTTCGCGATCGAGCGGCATCCGGTGACCAATGCCCAGTTCGCCGAATTCGTCGCGGCGACAGGGTATGTCACCCTCGCCGAGCAGGAGGTCGCGGGCTACGACTCGGAACCGGGCGCCCTGGTCTTCACTCCCACCGCCGGGCCGGTCGATCTGCGTGACTGGCGGCAGTGGTGGCGCTGGGTGCCCGGCGCGAACTGGCGCCAACCGCTCGGCCCGGACAGCGATTTGGCGGGGCGCGACGATCACCCGGTGGTGCAGGTCGCCTATCCCGACGCCGCGGCTTACGCCCGGTGGGCCGGGCGGCGGCTGCCGACCGAAGCCGAATGGGAGTACGCCGCTCGGGCCGGTTCCGGGAGCACCTATCCCTGGGGTGAGGAGGAGAAGCCGGGCGGCGCCCTGATGGCCAACACGTGGCAGGGCGCCTTCCCTTACCGCAATGCCGGGTTCGGCGGCACGTCACCGGTGGGAACGTTCCCGCCGAACGAGTGGGGCCTGCTCGACATGATCGGCAACGTATGGGAGTGGACGGCCACGCGGTTCAGCGGCCACCATCGGCTCGACGGCCCGCCCAAGTCCTGTTGCGCGCCCGCCGGGCCGGCCGATCCCGGTATCAGCCAGACCCTCAAGGGCGGATCGCACCTGTGCGCGCCGGAGTACTGCCACCGCTACCGGGCCACGGCCCGTTCGCCGCAGTCGCAGGACACCGCCACCAGCCACATCGGCTTTCGCTGCGCGGCGGATTAACTACCCCGTGTCGAGCAGCGTGCGTGTTTGGGCAAACACGCCCGCTCGCGGCAGGGGAGAGCGGCGATGGCGTCGATTTGGTGCTGGACGCCCCTTGACCTAGACTTCAGGGGTTGCTGAGAGCAGACCTCGGCCAGCGCAAGTTGGCCCCGCGTGCTCTTTGGCTCCGAAGAACTGTAAGACCACGCACGTCCGGGACGATTCCGGCTGGCACCGCCATGCCGCGCGTCGGCCCGAAATTTGAGGAGATCTGGTGATTCAGCAGGAATCGCGGTTGAAGGTCGCCGACAACACGGGTGCCAAGGAGATCTTGTGCATCCGGGTGCTCGGCGGCTCGTCGCGGCGCTACGCCGGCATCGGTGATGTCATCGTCGCGACCGTGAAGGACGCCATCCCGGGCGGCAACGTCAAGCGGGGTGACGTCGTCAAGGCCGTGGTGGTGCGCACCGTCAAGGAGCGTCGCCGCGCCGACGGCAGCTACATCAAGTTCGACGAGAACGCCGCGGTGATCATCAAGGCCGACAACGACCCGCGCGGAACCCGCATCTTCGGGCCGGTCGGCCGCGAGCTGCGTGAGAAGCGGTTCATGAAGATCGTCTCGCTGGCCCCGGAGGTGCTGTAGATGAAGGTCCACAAGGGCGACACGGTGCTGGTCATCGCCGGCAAGGACAAGGGCGCCAAGGGCAAGGTCCTCAAGGCCTACCCCACCCGCAACCGGGTGCTGGTCCAGGGCGTCAACCGGATCAAGAAGCACGTCGCGAACTCGGCCAACCAGGCCGGTGCCTCCTCGGGCGGCATCGTCACCCAGGAGGCCCCGATCCACGTTTCCAACGTGATGGTCGTCGACACCGACGGTAAGCCCACCCGGATCGGCTACCGGGTGGACGAAGAGTCCGGCAAGAAGGTTCGCGTCTCCAAGCGCAACGGCAAGGACATCTAGGGATGACTACGGCAGAGAAGATTCAGCCCCGGCTGAAGGTGAAGTACCGCGAGGAGATCCGGGACGCGCTGAACAGCGAGTTCAACTACGCCAACGTGATGCAGATCCCGGGTGTGGTCAAGGTCGTGGTCAACATGGGTGTCGGCGAAGCCGCCCGCGACGCCAAACTGATCAACAACGCGGTCAACGACCTGGCGTTGATCACCGGCCAGCGTCCGGAGATCCGCAAGGCCCGGCTCTCGATCGCCCAGTTCAAGCTGCGTGAGGGCATGCCGATCGGCGCCCGGGTGACGCTGCGCGGTGACCGGATGTGGGAGTTCCTCGACCGGCTCACTTCGATTGCGCTGCCGCGTATCCGCGACTTCCGCGGATTGTCGCCCAAGCAGTTCGACGGCTCCGGCAACTACACCTTCGGGCTGGCCGAGCAGTCGATGTTCCACGAGATCGACGTGGACTCGATCGACCGCCCGCGCGGCATGAACATCACCGTCGTCACCTCGGCGACGAACGACGACGAAGGACGAGCGCTGCTGCGGGCACTCGGCTTTCCGTTCAAGGAGAAGTGACCTGATGGCGAAGAAAGCATTGGTTAACAAGGCGGCCCGCAAACCCAAGTTCGCGGTGCGCGCCTACACCCGCTGCAACAAGTGCGGCCGTCCGCGCGCGGTACTCCGCAAGTTCGGTCTGTGCCGAATCTGCCTTCGCGAGATGGCGCACGCCGGCGAACTGCCCGGTGTGCAGAAGAGCAGCTGGTGACGGCGGAGGAGCAGCGCTAAATGACTATGACGGACCCGATCGCGGACTTCTTGACCCGTCTGCGCAACGCCAACTCGGCGTATCACGACGAGGTGACCCTGCCGCACTCGAAGATCAAGGCCAACATCGCCGAGATCCTCAAGCGCGAGGGTTACATCAACGACTACCACGTCGAAGACGCCCGGGTGGGCAAGGCGCTGGTGGTCAACCTCAAGTACGGCCCGAACCGGGAGCGCAGTCTCGCCGGTCTGCGCCGGGTGTCCAAGCCCGGCCTGCGGGTCTACGCGAAGTCGACCAACCTGCCGCGGGTGCTCGGCGGCCTGGGCGTGGCAATCATCTCCACGTCCTCGGGCCTGCTCACCGACCGTCAGGCGGCCAGGCAGGGCGTGGGCGGCGAAGTCCTCGCGTACGTGTGGTGAGGGAGTAGCAGACATGTCGCGTATTGGTAAGCAGCCGATCCCGGTTCCGTCCGGGGTCGATGTGACGATCGACGGCCAGCAGGTCTCGGTCAAGGGGCCCAAGGGCACCCTGGAACTCGTGGTGGCCGACCCCATCCGGGTGGCCCGCAACGACGACGGTGCCCTGGTGGTCACCCGTCCCGATGACGAGCGGCGCAACCGCTCGCTGCACGGGCTGAGCCGTACCCTGGTGGCGAACCTGGTCACCGGCGTCTCCGAAGGCTACGTCCGCAAGATGGAGATCTTCGGCGTCGGTTACCGCGTGGTCCTCAAGGGCTCCGACCTGGAGTTCGCCCTGGGCTACAGCCACCCGGTGCTGATCAAGGCTCCGGAGGGCATCACCTTCGCGGTGGAGACGCCCACCAAGTTCTCGATCTCGGGCATCGACAAGCAGAAGGTCGGTCAGATCTCGGCGAACATCCGCCGCCTGCGCCGTCCCGACCCCTACAAGGGCAAGGGTGTGCGCTACGAGGGTGAGCAGGTTCGCCGCAAGGTCGGAAAGACAGGTAAGTAGCCATGGCGCAATCACACAAGCCCGTCGGGCAGGGCGTTTCGGAGGCCCGGCGCAACCACCGGGTGCGTCGGCACGCGCGGCTGCGCAAGAAGATCGCCGGCACCGCCGAGCGTCCCCGCCTGGTGGTGCACCGCTCCTCGCGGCACATCCACGTGCAGCTGGTCGACGACCTGGCCGGTCACACGCTGGCCGCGGCGTCCTCGATCGAGGCCGACGTGCGGGGTGTGGACGGCGACAAGAAGGCGCACAGCGTGCGGGTCGGCCAGCTGATCGCCGAGCGCGCCAAGGCCGCCGGCGTGCAGAACGTGGTCTTCGACCGCGGCGGCTACACCTACGGTGGACGTATCGCGGCGCTGGCCGACGCGGCGCGCGAGGGCGGGTTGACGTTCTGATGCGCCAGATGACTGACTTCATGAACATGACTGGAAGGACCGCATGATGGCGGAGCAGCCGACAGGGGCCTCCTCGGCAGGTCCCGACACGGGCAGCGCCCCCCGTACCGACGGGCGCGACAACCGGGACAACCGGGGCGGGCGCGGTGGCCGCGACGGTGGTCGCGGCGGCCGGGACAGCCGAGACGGCGACAAGAGCAACTACCTGGAGCGCGTCGTCGCGATCAACCGGGTGTCCAAGGTGGTCAAGGGTGGCCGCCGGTTCAGCTTCACCGCGCTGGTGATCGTCGGCGACGGCAAGGGCATGGTCGGGGTCGGCTACGGCAAGGCCAAGGAAGTGCCGGCCGCGATCGCCAAGGGCGTCGAGGAAGCCCGCAAGAGCTTCTTCCGGGTGCCGCTGATCGGTGGCACTATCACGCACCCGGTCCAGGGCGAAGCCGCCGCCGGTGTGGTGTTCCTGCGTCCGGCCAGCCCGGGTACCGGTGTGATCGCCGGTGGCGCGGTGCGTGCGGTGCTGGAATGCGCCGGGGTGCACGACATCCTGTCCAAGTCGCTGGGCAGCGACAATGCGATCAACGTGGTGCACGCCACGGTGACCGCGCTGAAGATGCTGCAGCGTCCCGAAGAGGTGGCGGCCCGTCGCGGTCTGCCGATCGAAGACGTGGCGCCGGCCGCGATGCTCAAGGCGCGCCGCGAGAGCGAGGCGCTCGCCGCCAGTGCCGCGCGGGAAGGCACGGCATAACCATGGCAAACCTGAAGATCACCCAGGTCCGCGGCACCATCGGTGCTCGCTGGAATCAGCGCGAAAGTCTGCGCACCCTGGGGCTGCGCAAGATCCGCCAGTCGGTGGTGCGTGAGGACAACCCCCAGACCCGCGGTCTGATCCGGGTTGTTCACCACCTCGTGCAAGTGGAGGAAGCCGAATGACCATCAAGCTGCACGACCTGCGCCCCGCGCCCGGGTCGAAGACCAAGCGCACCCGCGTCGGTCGCGGTGAGGGCTCCAAGGGCAAGACCGCGGGCCGCGGCACCAAGGGCACCAAGGCCCGCAAGAACGTGCCGGTCCGGTTCGAGGGTGGGCAGATGCCGATCCACATGCGGCTGCCCAAGCTGAAGGGCTTCCGCAACCGGTTCCGCACCGAGTACGAGGTCGTCAACGTCGGCGACATCAACCGGTTGTTCCCCTCCGGCGGGACCATCGGGCTCGACGAGCTGGTGGCCAAGGGCGCGGTCCGCAAGAACACGCTGGTCAAGGTGCTCGGCGACGGCAAGCTCACCGTCAAGGCCGACATCACCGCGCACAAGTTCAGCGGCAGTGCCCGGGACAAGATCACCGCAGCCGGAGGCACCGCCACCGAGCTGTAAGGACTTTCCCAAGTAGCACCGTACAAAATCGCACTCCACTGGCTGGTGGGGTGCGATTTTGCTTTTGTCGGTGTTTCTGACGCGCTCGAAAGATAAATAACCGATATGTGTCACACAGACTTATGTAACAATGACAACGCGTGACCTACGTCACGAGCCGGGGGGCTACCGGAAGGCGTGGGCAGATGAGGCGTCGGTTGCGTTCAGGTTCCATCGGGCGGCGTGGCGGCGCCCCCCGGCGTGTCGCAGCGGCCGGCAGTGCGGTTGCCGCATTCCTGGCGTTCGGAATGGCGCCACCGGCGACAGCACCGAAGGCACACGCGGATTCCGGGTTCGACGACTTCCTGGATTGGTTCGGGCTGGACTCCCCAGGGTCGACGCCCGAGTGGTCCGAACCCGAGTGGCTCGGAGCGGCCTGGGGTCTTCCCGGTTCGACTGATGCCTCGGGGATCGAGATGGCCCAGCTATGGGACACCTACTTCTACATGCCCCTGCACGCAACTTTGCAGGACTGGATCAACTCCGACTTCGGGTCGCAGGTCAACGGTGTGATCAACCAGATCTTCGCGCCGTTCACCGAGAACTTCTGCGGGATGATCTGCAACGGCGCCGACGGCACTGAGAACAGCGTGAACGGCCAGGCCGGTGGGCTCTGGTTCGGCGACGGCGGCAACGGCTGGACCTCGGACACCGAGGGTGTAGCCGGCGGTAACGGCGGCCACGCCGGTGGTATCGGCAATGGTGGTGGTGGTGGCGCCGGCGGCCTGGGTGCGGATGGCGGTAACGGCGGTCACGGTGGCGAGATGTGGGGCAACGGCGGCGATGGCGGAGCCGGTGGCGCCGCGACGGCGGCGCTGGCGGCCGGGGCCGGCGGCAATGGCGGGTCCTCGGGCCAGGCCCAGGACTTCTTCGGCATGGGGGCGTGGGGCAACGGAGGCAACGGAGGCAAGGGCGGCGCGGGCCTGGCCGGCACCAACGGTGCGAACTCCTCGGCCGGCGGAGTGGCTGGCGGCGACGGCGATGCGGGCAAGGCGGGAGGTACAGGCGGCGACGGCGGGGCCGGTTCGACGTGGCTCGGTATCGGCGGTAACGGCGGCGACGGAGGCGCCGGTGGCGCCGGGGGCAGTGGCGGTGACGGCTTCGCCGGGGCGGCAGGCTCTTTCGCCAACGGCGGTAACGGCAATGGCGGCAACGGAAGCAACGGCGGCGGCGGAGGGAACGGCGGCGCCGGTGGACAGGCCGGCGCCGGCGGCGCGGGCGCGTGGTTGTTCGGTGGATCCGGTGCCGCCGGGACGAACGGCACGGCCGGTGCCGGCGGCGTCGGCGGTGACGGCAAGGACGGCGGCGCTGGCGCCGACGGCGCGGCCGGGACCGACGGCACGACGAGCGACCCGAATGGCGCCGCCGGAATCAGCGGCGGCAACGGCGGCAATGCCGGGCGCGGTGGGGCCGGTGGCATAGGTGGCGACGGCGTGGTCGCCGCCGACGGCACCGGCGGGCACGCCGGGATCGGCGGCAACGGGGGCCAGGGCGGCAATGGCATCGACGGGATCGACGGCGTCGCGACCGCCCCGAACGGAACCGCCGGGGGCAATGGCGGCGCCGGCGGCAGCGGCGGCCAAGGCGGGCTGGAAGCCGACGGCACCACCCGTGCGGCCGACGGCAATGGTGCCGCCGGCGGTACCGGCGGTAATGGCGGAGCCGGCTATGACGCGCTCGCCGCCGGTGCGGCGCCGGGCACATCCGGGGGCAGCGGCGGTACCGGCGGCAGCGGTGGGGCGGGCGGCGCCGGTGCCACCGGAGGGGCCGGCGGTAATGCCGGCGATGGCGGTCGGGGCGGTGACGGGGTCGCCGGCCTGGCCGGAACCAACGGCGCCAATGCCGGCGACGCGGGCAACAGCGGGCAAGCCGGAGGCAACGGTGGGACCGGCGGCGCCGGCGGTGCCGGTGGCGATGGCGGCTCGGCCACCTCGCCGACCGGGGCGAGCGGCAGCAACGGCAACGGCGGCGACGGCGGTGCGGGCGGCAACGCCGCAGCCGGTGGTATCGGCGGCGATGGCGCCGACGGCAATGCGAACCATCCGGATGGCGGCGCCGGTGGAAACGCCGGTAATGCCGGCACCATCGGCGCGGGCGGCGCCGGCGGCGCAGCCGGTACCGGCGGAGCCACGGGCACCGGAGCGGCGGGCAGCAGTGGGGCCGACGGATCCGATCCGGCACCCACCGAAACCCACGGCGGTGACGGTGGCGATGGCTTCACCTCGACAACACCCGGCGTGGCCGGCGGCGCCGGCGGAGCCGGTGGCAGCGGCGGAACCATCGGCAACGGCGGGGCCGGCGGCCACGGCGGAGGCGGCGGTGACGATGCCGACGGCGGAAACGGCGGCGCGGGCGGTGACGGTGGCACCCAGGTTGGCAACGGCGGGACCGGCGGGAACGGCGGCGCCGGGCAGGGCACCGGCACCGGCGGCAACGGCGGTGACGGCGGGGAAGGCGGCGCCGAGCAGGGCGACGGTGCCGACGGCGGCGATGGAGGCGCCAACGGCGGCAGCGGCGGCAATGGCGGCGACGCCCTCGGCAGCGGCAACGGCGGCGATGGCGGTGACGGCACCGCAGGGGCCAGCGGCGCGAACGGCGGCTCGGGTACCGACCCGGGAGAGGCCGGTGCGGACGGCGTCGCGGGCCAAGCAGGTGGCGCCGGCGGGGCCGGCGGTACCGGCTCCGGTGCCGGCCACCACGGCGGCCAGGGTGGTGCCGGAGCCGCCGGCGGCAACGGCGGCAACGGCGGCGACGGTGTGCAGGGTGCAGCAGGCACGTTCGACAACGCCGGCACCGGCAACGGCGGGAACGGTGGCGCGGGCGGCAGCGGCGCGGCCGGCGGTCAGGGCGGCGACGGCGGCACCGGCGGCACGGGTATCAACGGCGCGACCGCCGGCAACCAGGGCGCCGGCGGCAGCGGTGGCAACGGCGGCGACGCCGGTGTGGCCGCCGACGGAGGCCGTGGTGCCGACGGGATCGCCACGCATCCCGATGCCGGCAACGGCGGTGACGGCGGTGCGGTCGGTAAGGCCGGCGCGGCCGGTGACGGTGGATCCGGTTCGACACCCGGTTCGGACGGCGAAGCCGGTAACGGCCCGTCCGGTCAGCAGGGCAACGGCGGTGACGGGGGCGACGGCTACGACGCCGCCAGCGACCCCAACGCGGCGCCGGGCGCCAGCGGCGGCAACGGCGGCCTAGGCGGGAACGGCAGCCTGTTGGGCACCGGCGGTGAGGGCGGTTCCGGAGGCGATGGCGCCACCGGTGCGGCCGGTGACAACGGTCTGGCTCCGGGCGCGACGGGCATGACCGGCGGTGACGGCGGTGACGGCGGCAACGCCGGCAAAGGCGGTACCGGCGGCGCCGGCGACGGCGAGGATGGCGTCGCGGGGCAGGGGGGTGATGGCGGTCGGGGTGGGAACGGTGCGGTAGGTGCGGCCGGTGAGGACTCGACGCAGGCCGGGGTGGTAGGCGGTAATGGCGGCGCCGGAGGTGCCGGTGGTGATGGTGGCGCCGGGGGCAAGGGTGGTCTGACGGCCTCGGGTACTGCCAGCGGTTTTGATGGCGCTCAGGGTGCCGGCGGTGACGGCGGCGACGGTGGAGTGGGCGGTCGCGGCTTTGACGGTGTTGCCGGCGGGGTCGGTAATACCGGCGAAGACGGGCAGAACGGCACGGCGACTACGGCCAGCACGGCCGGCACGCAGGGTGGCACCGGGGATACCGGCGGGGCAGGCTCCAACGGCGGCACCGGTGGTTCCGGTGGTGCGGCCGGCCATGGATCCACCGATGGTCTCGAAGGTCTCGGCGGGGTCGGGGGCGCCGGCGGTAACGGCGGTCAGGGCGGCGCCGGAGGCACGGGTGGCAAGGGCGGCGACGGCTATGACCAGCTCGGGGCGACCGGCCTCGCAGGTGGTGACGGCGCGGCCGGTGGCGCTGGCGGTACCGGTGGCACCGGTGGTGCGGCCGGCCAGGGCGGCGCCGGCGGTGTCGGCCGGGATGGCCAGGCGGCCTCCGGTTCTGACGGCGCCACCGGTGAGCAGGGCAAGGGCGGTAATGGTGGCCAAGGTGGTGCCGGTGGTGACGGCGCGACCGGGATCACCGGGGGTGCGGGTAGCACCGGTGGTGATGGGGATGCCGGTGATGCGACGGCCCCGGATGGTGGCAGTGGTGAGCAGGGTGGCACGGGGCTGCAGGGTCTAAGTGGTGGTGCTGGGGGCAAGGGCGGCAATGGTGGTGCTGCCGGGACTGGTTCGAGCGCCGGTGAGGTGGGTGCTGGCGGCCTGGGTGGCGATGGTGGGACCGGTGGCATGGGTGGCACTGGTGGTGATGGCGGCGCCGGTGGTGACGGTTACGACCAGCTTGGGGCCACCGGGTTGGCTGGTGGTGATGGTGGCCTCGGTGGTGCCGGCGGCACCGGCGGTGCTGGTGGCGTTGGGGGCGCTAAGGGTGCGGGTGGCTTTGATGGGGCCGGGGCCAACCAGGCCAACAGTGGCAGCGACGGCGCCACCGGTGAGCAGGGCAAGGGCGGCAATGGTGGCCAAGGTGGTGCCGGTGGTGACGGCGCCATGGGTCAGACCGGGGGTACCGGTAATACCGGTGGTGATGGGGATGCCGGTGATGCGACGACCCTCAATGGCGGCACGGGTGAACAAGGTGGCACCGGGGAGCAGGGCCTAACTGGTGGTGCGGGTGGCTCCGGTGGCCAGGGTGGGGCTGCGGGGACCGGCAGCACCGATGGCGACGTGGGTGCTGGCGGGGTCGGTGGCGATGGTGGGACCGGTGGCATGGGTGGCACTGGTGGTGATGGCGGCGCCGGCGGTGACGGTTACGACCAGCTTGGGGCCACCGGATTGGCTGGTGGTGATGGTGGCCTCGGTGGTGCCGGCGGCACCGGCGGTGCTGGTGGCGTTGGGGGCGCTAAGGGTGCGGGTGGCTTTGATGGGGCCGGGGCCAACCAGGCGAACAGTGGCAGCGACGGCGCCACCGGTGAGCAGGGCAAAGGCGGCAATGGTGGCCAAGGTGGTGCCGGTGGTGACGGCGCGACCGGGATCACCGGAGCCAACGGCAACGACGGCGGCACGGGCACGGCGGGAACCTCCGGCACCCCGACCGGCGGCACCGGAGGAACCGGCGGCAATGGAATCGACGGTGGCACCGGCGGTAACGGCGGTAAGGGCGGCCAAGGTGGTGCCGCTGGTACCGGCAGCACCAATGGCGACGTCGGCGCCGGCGGTAAGGGCGGCGACGCCGGTGACGGCGGCCAGGGCGGCGACGGCGGTAAAGGCGGTACCGGCGGCACCGGGTACACCTCGACCACGGCCAATGGTGCCGACGGCGGCAACGGCGGGACCGGTGGCACCGGCGGCAATGCCGGCCATGCTGGTAAGGCCGGCACCGCCGGCGCTGGCGGCCTAGACGGAGCCGGAAACAACCCGGCGGACGGCGGCGACGCCGGCAGCGACGGCAGCGCCGGCCAGGCCGGTGTCGGCGGTGACGGTGGCCTCGGCGGCGATGGCGCCCAGGGAACCTCCTCCAACTCGACGAGTACTGCCGGCGGCACCGGTGGAAAGGGCGGCACCGGCGGCAACGGCGGTCAGGGCGGCCTGGAAGCCGATAACACCACCCGCGCCCAGGAGGGCGACGGCGGTAACGGCGGCGACGGCGGCATGGGCGGCACCGGAAAGGCCGGCGCCGACGGGAGCAACCTGCCCATCATCCAGCCACAAACGGGCGGCAACGCCGGCGCGGGCGGCACCGGCGGCACCGGCGGAAACGGGTTCAACGCCGGCTCCGGCGGCGACGGAGGGACCGGTGGTACCGCCGGCGCCGGCGGAAAGGGTGCCGACGCCGTGTTCAATATTGTCGGCATCGGGCCGCAAACAGGTGGGACCGGTGGCGTCGGCGGCGGCGGTGGTGTCGGAGGCGTGGCCGGAACCGCGAACGGCGGGGCCGCCGGCAGCAACGGCGACGGCGGCAACGGCGGAGTCGGCGGTGCCGGCGGCGAGGGCGGCAGCGTCCTGGCTGGCGTGGGCGGCGCCGGCGCTCAAGGCGGCCACGGTGGCAATGGCGGGGTGGCCGGTGTGGGCGGCGGCAGTGGAGCCACCCAAGGAGCTGCCGGGGTCGGCGGCGCGGGCGGTGTCGGCGGCGACGGCGGTGACGCGGGGATCAGCATCATCGGTGCTAACGGTGGGCTCGGCGGCACGGGAGGTACCGGCGGCGCCGCCGCCAACCAGGTCGACAGCGTCGCCGGCCAAGGCGGCGCGGGCGGGCACGGCGGTGACGGCTTGGCCGGAACCATCGGCGGCGGCAAGGGCGGCACCGGCGGCAACGGCGGTGCCGCGAGCAACGCCGACGGCAGCATCGGCGGTCAGGGCGGCACCGGTGGTGTCGGCGGCACCAACCTTGCCGGTCTCGCCGTCGGCAGCGCGGGCGGTACCGGCGGCACCGGTGGCGCTGCCGGCAGCGGGACCGACAGCATCGGCGGTCAGGGCGGCACCGGCGGCACGGGTGGCAGCAACGTGGTCGGCGTCTTGGCCGGCGGCGCGGGCGGCGCCGGCGGTACCGGTGGCGCCGGCGGCAGCGGGGTCGGCAGTGTCGGTGGCCAGGGCGGTACCGGTGGTGTCGGTGGCGACAACCTCCTCGGTGCCGCCCCCGGCAGCACGGGCGGCGCCGGCGGTACCGGTGGCGCCGCCGGTACCGCGGTCGGCAGCACCGGCGGTGCCGGTGGCACCGGTGGTGCCGGTGGCGGCAATGCTCTGAGTGCCTTCGGCGGTGACGGCGGCGCCGGCGGCAAGGGCGGCTCCGGAACGGCGGCCGGCACCAACGGCGGCGACGGCGGCACCGGCGGTGCGGCCGGCGGCGACTTCATCGGAGTCTTCACCGGCTCCGGTGGCGACGGCGGCAACGGCGGAAACGGCGGCGCCGGGGGAGCCGGGGGCACCGGTGGTACCGGTGGCTCGGCGAACGGCACCCTGGGCTCTCCGGGCAGTCCGCCCAGCGGAAGCACGGGCGGTGCAGGAGGTGCGGGCGCCCCCGGCAGCATCGTGGGGTAGCGCGCCCCGAGCTTGGGAACTGGGCGAGGCCACGCCGGTAGGCTGAAATCCATGTTCTCCCTGCTGCCGTCGTTACCTGGCCTGGATGACCTGCGCGGCGCGGCCCGGCGCATCGACACCGCCCGGCACCATGGTGTGCCCAACGGTGTCGTGCTCGAACTCGACCTGCAGTCGCTGCCGCACGAGACCGGCGGTTTCGACCCGCTGGCGCTGCTTCGTTCCGGAAGCCAGCCGCCGGTGCTGCGTGAGGTGGTGGCGGCGATCCACCGCGCGGCCGAAGACCCGCGCGTCGCCGGACTGATCGCGCGAGTGCAGCTTTCGTCCGCGGCTGCCGGCCCGGTCCAGGAGCTTCGGGCCGCGATCGCCGACTTCACCGCGGTCAAGCCGTCGCTGGCGTGGGCGGAGACCTACCCGGGCACCCTGTCCTATTACCTGGCGTCGGCGTTCGGCGAGGTGTGGATGCAACCCTCGGGGACGCTCGGGCTGATCGGCTTCGCCACCAATGCGACGTTCCTGCGCACCGCCCTGGACAAGGCCGGCATCGAAGCGCAGTTCGTCGCCCGCGGCGAATACAAGTCGGCGGCCAACCTGTTCACCGAGAATTCCTACACCGACGCGCACCGCGAGGCCGACACCGCGCTGGTGGAAAGCTTGCACGCGCAGGTGCGTCGGGCCGTCGCCGAATCCCGGAATCTGGACGGCGGCGTCGTCGACGAGCTGGCCGACCGGGCGCCGTTGCTGCGTGACGACGCGATCGGGGCGGGCCTGATCGACCGGATCGGCTTCCGCGACGAGGCTTACGACCGTATCGCCGAACTCGTTGGCGCCGAGGGCATCTCAGGCGCCGACGATGACGCCGCGCCACCTCGGCTGTACCTGTCGCGCTATGCGAACGCCACCGCCGAGGGGGCCCGGCCGGGCCTGCCCGGACGCAAGCCCAAGCCGGCGATCGCCGTGGTGACGGTGGCCGGGGCGATCGTCAGCGGCTCGGGCGGGCCGCAGCTGTCGCCGTTCGGCAACCGCAGCGTCGGCGGCGACACGATCGCCGCGGCGCTGCGCGAGGCCGCCGCCGACGACGACGTCGCCGCGATCGTGCTGCGGGTGGACAGCCCGGGCGGCTCGGTCACCGGCTCGGAGACCATCTGGCGTGCGGTGCAACAGGCCCGCGAGGCCGGCAAACCGGTGGTGGCCTCGATGGGCGCGGTCGCCGCATCCGGCGGCTACTACATCTCGGCGGGCGCCGACGCCATCGTGGCCAACCCGGGCACCATCACCGGATCGATCGGCGTGGTGACCGGCAAGCTGGTCGCCCGCGAGCTCAAGGACCGCCTGGGAGTGGGCACCGACACCGTGCGCACCGGCGCCAACGCCGACGCCTGGTCGATCAACGCCCCGTTCACCGCCGAACAGCACGGGCAGGTCGAGACCGAAGCCGACCTGTTCTACACCGACTTCGTGGCGCGGGTCGCCGAAGGTCGCAACCTGTCCACCGAGGCGGTCGACGCGGTGGCGCGCGGGCGGGTGTGGACCGGCGCTGACGCCGCCGAACGCGGCTTGGTCGACGAGCTGGGTGGACTGGGCACGGCCGTGCGCCGCGCCAAGGTGCTGGCCGGACTCGACCCCCACGCGCAGGTCCGCACGGTGCGCTACCCCGGCTCGTCACTGTGGGAGTTCGTCCGACCGCGCCCGTCCTCGCAGCCGGCGGCGGCGCTCTCGGATGCGGTCGGGGCGCTGCTGGTGCGGTCGCTGACCGGGATCGTCGCGCAGGCGGGGCGGTCGGTCAACGGCGCCCAGGTGCTGTGGCTGGGCGAATCGCGCTGGTGAGCGCGTAACACAGATTCAACATTTTGCTTCCGCGACAGTAAAAACTCGGTAACGCGCGCTTAACGAGCGCCACTCATGCTGGGAAGCATGAAACGGTTACTGCTGTTGGCGGGTCTGAGTGCGATGGTCGGCCTCGCGGCGCCTGCCCATGCCGCACCGACCGGCATCGACGGGCAGTTCCTCGCCACCCTGACCGGGGCCGGGCTCAGCCACAGCGCCAACGACCAGGCCACCGTGTCGGCCGGCCACGCGGTGTGCCAGCTGATGGACGCCGGGCTGTCCCCGATGGACACCGTGGTCGCGGTGCAGGCCACCAACCCCGGCTTCACCATCCAGAAGGCGGGGGAGTTCGCCGCCATCTCGACCGCGCACTACTGCCCGGAGCACATGTAGACATCCCGCGGTCAGGTCTGCGGTCTGGCACCCAGCACGTCGCAGAACAACGCGCGGCGCAGCGCGAGCTCGCGCGGATCGCTGTAGAGGTGAAAACCCAGGCGGTTCATCACGTAGCAGAAGCCGATCCCGTTATCGGGGTCGGCGAAGCCGAAAGACCCGCCCAAACCCGGTGTGCCATAAGCGGTATCCGAGGAACCGAAGACGCCGCCGAACCCCGGTTTGGACAACCCCAGCGAGAAGCGGACCTTGACGCCCAGCACCTTGTCGCGTTCACCGCGGCTCGGTGACGCCGGCATCGCGGCGAGCGCTTCGCGCACCGGTGCGCTCAGCGGCAGCGCCGGATCGGCGGTTGCCGCAGCACCATAAAGGCGCGCGATCGACGATGCGGTGCCGATTCCGTTGGCCGAGGGGATCTCGATCGCGCGCACGTCGTCACGGTTGTAGTCACCGTCCCACGGAGTGACATTGCTCGGCAGGCATCCCGCTCGGGTCAGCAAGCCGACCGGATTGAACGACGCGGCCACCAGGCGCATCGGCATCGCCTTGAGGTGCAGCAGCCCCTCCGCCCGCTTCCACTGGTGCAACAGCGCCACCCGCTGGCGCGCCACGGAATTGGGCAGTCCGATACAGAAGTCCAAGCCGAGGGGCGCGGCGATCTCCTCGGCGAGAAACCGGCCCAGGGTGCGGCCGGCCGGGTCGGTGCGACGGATCAGCTCGGACTCATACCAGCCCAACGTGATCGCGTGATAGCCGTGCCGCGTGCCGGGCAGCCAGACCGGCCGCTGGGCGGCGAGTATCGGCGCCAGTCGTTGCGGGTCGGCGACGTCAGCAAGGGACGGCACCGGCTTGAGCACACACAAGCCGGCCTGATGACCGAGCAGCTGGCGGACCGTGATTTCATCCTTGCCGGCCTGGGTGAACTCCGGCCAGTGGTCGGCCACCTTGTCGTCGTAGCCGAACAGTCCGCGCGAGACCGCCAATGCCACGGCGAGGGCGGCGACACCCTTGGTGGTCGAGAAGACGTTGACCATGGTGTCGCGCTGCCAGGGTGCCATGGTGACGCCGTCGCGGTAGCCGCCCCACAGGTCGACCACCTTGATGCCGTCGCGGTACACCGAGACCGCGGCACCCACCTCGCGGCCGCCGGCGAAGTTGGCGCGGAACGCGTCGGCGATCTTGCCGTAGCCCTCGTCGACGTCCCCGTCGATCAGGTCGGGCGGCACCTTGACTTTGAGCACCATCGATGCGGTTATACCGCGACCGGTTTTTCTTCAGCGCCGATATAGAAAAAATTAGCACAATGGTCGAATAAGCTGAGTTTTCCCTGGGTGTCCTGCTAGTGTCGCCGCTGGTGGCGGAACTTCGACGAGGGAATCGATCGTGACATCAATCAAGCAGTTTCTGTGCGGTACCGCCGTCGCGAGTCTGGTCGCCGGAACGGGGGCCGCGGTCGGCGTGCCGATCGGTCATGTCGGGCCGTCGGCGCTGGACTGGTGGCTGGCCGCCGAACATGTGCTGCTGATCGGCGTGGACGGCACCAACCTGTCCAAGATCCTGGAGTACGCCTACAACGACGACAGTGGGTTCAAGATCGCGATGGATCAGGGCATCACCGGCGCGGCGACCGAGGTGAACCACACCACGATCTCCGGGCCGTCGTGGTCGACGATTCTCACCGGGGTCTGGGACGACAAGCACGGTGTGGTCAACAACCTCTTCCGGCCCGAGCCGTACGACAAGTGGCCGACGGTGTTCAACATGCTCGAGTACTACAAGCCCGAGGTCAACACCACGGTGGTCGCCGACTGGGACTACATCAACGGCATCGCCGGCGCGGGCGGCCACCCGGCGGACAACAACATCTTCGTCCCGTTCCAGGACGACTGGGCCACCACCGACGCGCAGGTCACCGCCCAGACCATCGCCCAGATCATGGCCACCGCGAACAACCCGGATGACATCTCGAACTTTCTGTTCTCCTACCAGGTGCAGGTCGATGAGGCCGGGCACAGCTTCGGGGGCGGTTCGGCCGAGTACGCGCAAGCCGTGGTGAATACCGGAGCCAACATCAAGGAGATCCTGGACGCGATAGCCGCGGTCAAGGCGGTCACCGGCGACGACTGGTCGATTCTCATCACCACCGACCACGGCCACCAGCAGTCACTGGGCTTCGGTCATGGCTTCCAGTCGCCGAATGAGACGACGCAGTTCGTCATCTTCGATCAGGCCGGCGATCACGCTACCGACGGCAGCCAGAACCTGAACTACTCCATTGCCGACATCACGCCCACGATCCTGTCGCTGTTCGGGGTCCCGATGCGCTCGGACTTCGACGGCGTCTCGATGGCGTTCGACCCGACGGTCCTCAACGGCGTCGTCTCGCCCGTGGACCTCAAGCAGGCGCTCACCGACGCGATCGCGATGTACGGCTACCCGAACATCGGCAACGACATCATGTTGGGGATCCGGACGATCGTCACCTCTATCCCTTACGGGCTGAACCTCGTCGTCACCGAGATCGACAAGTTCCTGCAGTCGATCGTCGACCAGGACATCTTCTTGGTCAGCGGACTGGCCGAATTCCTCCAGCAGGTCGTGCAGTTCACCGGCGGCCTGGTGGTCGATACCACCGACACGCTGGCCCGGGGTATCGCCTACCTGACCGGATCGGGAGTCATCGCCCCGACCGACCCGCCGCTGCCGCCGGCCGGCTCCGCGGACTTCACCGACGTGTGGGGACTGCTCGGCGGGGACCATGGCTTCTCCGCGCCCGAGCTGGCGCTGCCGGACTTCGACGTGGCCTAGCGCTAGCTGCGAATCGCCTCGATTGCCACCGAATTACGCAGCCCGGCAACGATTTCGGCGCCCTCGGGAAAGCTGCGCCCATAGGCCGCGAAGACTTCGGTCCGGGTGCGACCGCTGACCTGCCACCCGTGTTCGGCCAGGTAGTCGCCTGCGGGTCGCCGCTCGCCGGCGAAGACCAAATCGGCCATGTCCAGATCCAGGCCCTGATCGGCGAAGCGCCGGCCCGCCGACTGATTCGAATCGGTGAGCGCGGCCGCGCCGTCGGGGTGGTATTCGGTGGCCAGCCGACTGCCCGGCGCGCTCAACGCGGTGATGTTGTCGAACAGCCGATCCTGCGCCTCCGGCGGCAGATAGATGAGCAGCCCCTCGGCGCTCCACGCGGTCGGTTTCGCCTCGTCGAATCCGCTGCGCCGCAACGCTTCCGGCCAATCGTCGCGCAAATCGACGGCGACCGTCCGGCGATCCGCGCTCGGCTCGGCACCGATTTCGGCCAGGGTTCGGGACTTGAACTCGATCACCTCCGGCTGGTCGATCTCGTAGACGACGGTGCCGTCCGGCCACCCCAGCCGGTAGGCCCGCGAATCCAGTCCGGCGGCCAGGATGACCGCCTGGCGGATACCGGTGCGGGCGCTGTCGAGGAAGAAGTCGTCGAAGAACCGGGTGCGCACCGCCATCACCTCGGTCATCGGCCCGGCGGTGGCGTGGGCATCGGCGGCGACCGCCGGGTCCAACTCACCATCGAGCAGCCGGTTGAAGAATTCGATCCCCACCGCACGCACCAGCGGCGCGGCGAACGGGTCGTCGATCAGCGCGTCGGGTTGCCGGCTGGCCAGCGCGCGGCCGACCGCGACCATGGTCGCGGTCGTGCCCACGCTGGACGCCAGATCCCAGCTGTCGTTCTCGCTTCGTGCCATCGCCCTATCCCAGGATCGCGGTGACGTAGGTCAGCCCGCCGTAGCTGTCGGCCTCCTCGAGCTGGGGGAGGCCGTGCGCGGCGAACAGCTCGTTGATGGTGCGGCTCTCGAGACGCCAACCGTGCCCGGCGAGGTAGCCGGCGGCCTCATTGCGGTCACCGAAGTAGACCAGCTCGGTGAGGTCCAGATCGAGGCCGCGGCTGCGCATCCGCTCGGCGGCCTCCCGCATCCGCGTGCGTGCGGTGTCCTCGTCGGACGGGTCCAGCGGCGGGGTGCATTCGACGGCGAACCTGCTGCCCGGCGCCGACAGTGCGGTGACGGTGTCCAGCAGCCGGTCCTGAGCGTCGGCGGGCAGGTAGGCCAGCAGACCCTCGGCGCTCCACGCGGTCGGCGCGGCCGGGTCGAAACCCGCCGCCCGCAGCGCGGCCGGCCAGTCGTCACGCAGGTCGACGGCTACCGGCCGGCGATCGGCGGCCGGCTGGGCGCCCTGGGCGGCCAGCACCCGGGTCTTGAACTCGATCACGTCGGGCTGGTCGATCTCGAAGACGGTGGTGCCGGCCGGCCAGTCGAGCCGATAGGCGCGCGCGTCGAGCCCGGACGCCAGGATGACGGCCTGCCGGATGCCCGCTTCGGTACACGCGTCGAGGAAGAACTCGTCGAAGAAGCGGGTGCGCACTGCCATGTTGTCCGACATCCGGGACAACATCGCCGCCCCGTTTTCGGCCTCGCCGTCGTCGAAGTCGGCCGGGCTGAGCTCGCCGCTGGCGAGCTTGCTGAACAAGTCCACGCCCACCGCGCGCACCAGCGGCTCGGCGTAGGGATCGTTGATCAGCGGCCGGTCAGTGCCGTTTCCGCGGCTGGCCACCGCGCGGCCCACCGCCACCATGGTCGCGGTGGCGCCCACACTGGAGGACAGATCCCACGTGTCTCCGGGAAATCGGCCGGTTTGTTTCATTCTCGAACTCTCCTATGGTTACCGGCGATGCAGCGCCGGAAATTAATTAGCTGATTTAACGAGCTGTCGTCGACTGTACGCCCACCGGCTGATGGTCCGCTGGCAGCGCGTCGCTGCGGCTGCCCGGCCCACTGTGCTGAGCTGTTAGTCTCGTAGACTGCTGACGCGCCTGAAGTACTCGCGTGGCCGCCTCATGATCGGTCGGCGCGTCGATGCGGAAGCGCAGGACCACCCCAGGACTAACCGGGCCGGAACAAACCAGCCCAATGGCACGCCGCGACCGGACCTCGGCTGCGCAGGAGGAGAAGAGTGTTCTCGGCTTTCATCTCATCACTGCGGACGGTCGACCTGAGGCGCAAGATCTTGTTCGCCCTGGGCATCATCGTCATATACCGGCTCGGGGCGGCCATCCCGTCGCCCGGTGTCGACTACCAGAACGTGCAGCAGTGCATCAAAGAGGTCAGCGGCGGCGACGCGGCGCAGGTCTACTCACTGATCAACCTGTTCTCCGGCGGTGCGCTGTTGCAGCTGACGGTGTTCGCGATCGGCGTGATGCCCTACATCACCGCGAGCATCATCGTGCAGTTGCTGACCGTGGTCATCCCGCGCTTCGAGGAGTTGCGCAAAGAAGGCCAGTCCGGCCAGAACAAGATGACGCAGTACACCCGCTACCTGACGGTGGCCCTGGCGGTGCTGCAGGCCACGTCCATCGTCGCGCTGGCAGCCAACGGCGGACTGCTGCAGACCTGCAGCCTGCGCCACGACATCATCGCCGACCACAGCATCTTCACCCTGATCGTCATCGTGCTGGTGATGACCGCCGGTGCGGTGCTGGTGATGTGGCTCGGTGAGCTGATCACCGAGCGCGGCATCGGCAACGGCATGTCGCTGCTGATCTTCGTCGGTATCGCCGCGCGTATTCCGATCGAGGGCAAGACGATCCTGGACTCCCGCGGCGGCCTGGTATTCACCATGGTCTGCCTGGCTGCGCTGGTCATCGTCGTCGGCGTGGTCTTCGTCGAGCAGGGCCAGCGCCGTATCCCGGTGCAGTACGCCAAGCGGATGGTCGGCCGGCGGATGTACGGCGGCACCTCGACCTACCTGCCGCTCAAGGTCAACCAGGCCGGCGTCATCCCGGTCATCTTCGCCTCGTCGCTGATCTACATCCCGCAGCTGGTGACCCAGCTGGTTCGCAGCGGCAGCGGCGGCGCCGGCAACAGCTGGTGGGACAAGGCCGTCAGCACCTATCTGTCCGACCCGTCGAACCTGGTCTACATCGGCGTGTACTTCGGCCTGATCATCTTCTTCACCTACTTCTACGTGTCGATCACGTTCAACCCCGATGAGCGCGCCGACGAGATGAAGAAGTTCGGCGGCTTCATCCCGGGCATCCGGCCGGGCCGCCCGACCGCGGACTACCTGCGTTTCGTGCTGAACCGGATCACGCTGCCGGGCTCGATCTACCTGGGTGTGATCTCGGTGCTGCCCAACCTGTTCCTGCAGATGGGCAACTCCGGGACGGTCCAGAACCTGCCATTCGGTGGCACCGCGGTGCTGATCATGATCGGCGTCGGCCTTGACACCGTCAAGCAGATCGAGAGCCAGCTCATGCAGCGCAACTACGAAGGGTTCCTCAAGTGAGAGTCGTACTGCTGGGACCGCCCGGGGCGGGCAAGGGCACCCAGGCGGTCAAACTGGCCGAGAAGCTGGGGGTCCCGCAGATCTCCACCGGCGACCTGTTCCGCAGCAACATCGCGCAGGGCACCGAGCTGGGCCGCAAGGCCAAGGGATACCTCGACGCCGGCGACCTGGTGCCTTCCGAGCTGACCAACGCGCTGGTCGCCGACCGCATCGACAACGAGGACGCCGCCAAGGGCTTCATCCTCGACGGTTACCCCCGTTCGGTGGAGCAGGCCCAGGCCCTGCACGACATGCTCGAGGAGCGCAACACCAAGCTGAACGCGGTGCTGGAGCTGCGGGTCAGCGAGGACGAGCTGCTCGCCCGACTGCGGGACCGCGGCCGCGCCGATGACACGGCCGAGGTCATCCACAACCGGATGATCGTCTACCGCGAGGAGACCGCGCCGCTGCTGGACTTCTACCAGCACGAGCACGACCTGCATGTCGTGGACGCGCTGGGCACCGTCGACGAGGTCTTCGGCCGCCTGTTGCAGGCGCTGGGACGCTAAGTGATCGGGTGGGCGAAGCGGCGGAAGGCGGTGCCGCATCGCAGCCCGGGCGAGCTCGACGCGATGGCCGCGGCAGGCGCCGTCGTCGCCGCCGCCCTGGCCGCGGTGCGCGAGGCCGCGGCTGTCGGCGTCTCGACGTGGCAGCTCGACCAGGTCGCCGAGTCGGTGATCCGGGAAGCGGGGGCGACGCCGTCGTTCCTGGGCTACCACGGTTTCCCCGCCTCGATCTGCAGTTCGGTGAACGACCGTGTGGTGCACGGCATCCCGTCGTCGAGCGAGGTGCTGGTGGCCGGGGATCTGGTGTCCATCGACTGCGGGGCGATCCTGGACGGCTGGCACGGCGACGCGGCGATCACGTTCGGCATCGGCACCCTGTCATCGGCCGACGACGACCTGTCGGCCGCCACCCGGCAGTCCATGGAAGCCGGGATCGCGGCGATGGTCCCGGGCAATAGGCTCAGCGATGTCTCGCACGCCATCGAAACGGGTGCCCGCGCCGCGTCGGCGCAGTTCCGCCGCTCGTTCGGCATCGTTGAGGGTTACGGCGGCCACGGTATCGGGCGGCAGATGCACATGGACCCGTTCCTGCCCAACGAGGGGGAGCCGGGCCACGGGCCGCTGCTGGTGGCCGGGTCGGTGCTGGCGATCGAGCCGATGCTGACCCTGGGCACCGACCAGACCGCCATCCTCGACGACGAGTGGACGGTGGTCACCGCCGACGGGTCCCGCGCCGCGCACTGGGAACACACCGTCGCCGTCACCGACGACGGGCCCCGGATTTTGACGAGCTCCTGAACTCCGGCGTTCGCACCGCGGAGATGGTGATGAACCGGCCACCCGGCTGAATCGTGTCCCCACCGTGGCTTCCCACGACAAACGTCGGACTGCTGCCCCAGCGCGCGCCGTAGGCGGAGTATCGATGCCATGAAGTCCTCCGACCGATCTGCGGCGGACTGGCCCGGTGCATTGGCCGCGGTCGGTGCGATCCGATTCTCCCGCCGCTCGGCAAACTTCGGCGAGACCGTCCGGTTCTACCGCGACCTGGTCGGACTGCCGCTGTGCGCGGCCTTCACCGACAGCTACGGCAGCAACGGGGTGATCTTCCGGCTGCCCGAGCCGAGGCTCACGTTCGAGATCGTGGAAGCCACCGATCCCGTGGCAGTGGACGGCAACGACCAGCTGTGCCTGTACTTTCCGAACGCGGCGACACAACGGCAGGCGATCGAGAGGCTGATGGCGTCCGGCAACCAACCCGTCCGGTCCCACCCGTACTGGGAGGCGACAGGGGCCCTCACCTATCGTGACCCCGACGGCCGCGAGATCGTTTTCGCACCCTTCGTGTTCGGCGTCAACGAGCCGCCCGAAAGCAACGCTTCGGGCACCCATTGGGCTCCGCCGTCCTGAGCATCGAAATCCGCACACCGGCTCGATCGCGTCGACAGGTGCGGTAAGAAAGGGCGTGGCAGCTTCCCGCCCCCCCGATTTCCGCCCGTCCGACGACGCCGATCCGATTGCGCTGGCCCGCGCCAACTGGGAACGCGCCGGGTGGGGGGAGGTCGCCGACGGGATGGTGGCGGTGACCTCGGTGATGCGCGCTCACCAGATCCTGCTGGCCCGGGTGGAAGCCACCCTGCGGCCCTACGACCTGAGTTTCTCCCGGTTCGAGCTGCTGCGGCTGCTGGCGTTCAGCCGCTCCGGCGCCCTGCCGATCACCAAGGCGTCTGACCGGCTGCAGGTCCACGTCACCAGCGTCACGCACGCGATCCGGCGGCTCGAGGCCGCCGGCCTGGTGGAGCGGCTGCCGCATCCCACCGATGGCCGCACCACGCTGGTGTCCATCACCGACCTGGGCCGCTCGACGGTGGCCGAGGCGACCGCCAGCCTGAACCGGGAGGTCTTCGCTGACATCGGAATGTCGGCGCAGGAGTCCCGCAGCTTGTCAGAGGCGATCGAGACCCTGCGCCGCAATGCCGGGGATTTTTAGCCGGCGTCGCGCGCGGAGGGAGACGGGATCGGGATGGTCGCGGTGACGGCGGTGCCGGCGCCGGGGCGCGACCGGATGTTGAGCCGGCCGCCCACCAGCTCGGCGCGCTCGGCCATCGACAACACCCCGTAGCCGCCCATCTCGTCGCCGCCCACCGGATGCTCGAAGGTGTCGAAACCCACGCCGTCGTCGACGATCTCCAGCCGGGCGGTGTCGGGATCGGCGGCAACGGCGAACCGCAGCCGCACCAGCGTGGCTCCGGCATGCTTGACGACGTTCTGCAGGCCCTCCTGGGCGATCCGGTACAGCGCGAGCTCGATGTGCTCGGGCAGCCGGGTCTCGTCCAGGTCCAGCTCGATGCGCGGCTGCGGGATCGACCGGGCCAGGCTGGCCAGCCCGCCGGCCAGGCCCAGGTCGTCGAGCACCGGCGGCCGCAGCCCGCTGATCGCCACCCGGGTCTCCTGCAGCGTCAGCCCGGCCAGCTCGCGGGCGGCCTCCAACTGCACCGACGCCTCGTCGGGGTCGGCGGCGACCAGCCGGGCGGCGGCATCCAGCCGGTAGGACAGCGTCACCAGCCGCTGCGAGATGCCGTCGTGGATGTCGCCGGCCAGCCGGCGCCGCTCGATCTCCTGGGCCTCGATCACCTGCTCGACGAACAGCTCGTGGGCGCGTTCGCGCGCCACCAGCTGCCGGTGCAGCCGGGCCTGGTGCATCGCCCCGGCGATGAGCTGGCCGATCACCCGCAACAGCTCGATGTCGCTGGGGGTGAAGTCGCGGCGCGCCACGGTGTGCACGTTGAGCACGCCCACCAGCCCGCCCGGATCGGTCTCCATCGGCACCGACACCATCGAGGTGAAATCGCGTCCGCGCAGCGACTCGATCGGCACGTAGCGCGGGTCGGCCTCCTTGTTGTCGCTGATCACCACCGGCTCGCGATGGCTGGCCACCCACCCCGACACCCCGGAGCCCAGAGGCAGCCGGATCTTGCCGACCTCGGTGTCGAACGGCGGCGTCGCCCCGGTCAGAGTCAGCGACCTGTCGGTGTCGTCGAGGACGTGCACGAAGCAGACGTCGGTGCCGGTGGCCGCGGTGATCATCCGGGCGGCCGCGGCGGCCAGCGGTTCCACGCCGGGCCCGCTGGAGGCGGCCTGGATGAGCTCGCGCAGCAGCGCCAGCTCGTGGTTGGCGTCGACGAAGTCCCGTACCGCGGTGGCTTTGCGGCCGCGGGACCGGTTCTGGCCCGCCGAGCTCACCGGTAGATGCCTTCGCGCAGCGCGGTGGCCACCGCGCCGGTGCGGTCGGAGACCCCCAGCTTGCGGTAGATCGACCGCAGGTGGCTCTTGACGGTCTCGTCGCCGATCACCAGCTTGGTGGCGATGCCGCGGTTGGACAGCCCGCTGACCATGTAGGCCAGGATCTCGCTTTCGCGCTGGGTCAGGCCCTGGCGGGCGCCGGGCCAGAACTCGTCGCGTTGCAGTCGGGCGGCGGTGCCGGCCGCCCGGGCCGCCAGGCCGGGATCGATCACCGTCTCGCCGCGGTGGGCCATCTCGATCTGATGCACCAGATCGTCGCTGCTGATGCTCTTGAGCAGGTAGCCGCTGGCACCGACCCGCAGCGCCTCGAACAGGTACTGCTCGTCGTCGTAGACCGAGAGCATCACCACCCGGCGTTCCGGGTCGCGTTCCCGCAGCGCCAGGCAGAGGTCCAGGCCGCTTTCGCCGCGCATCCGCACGTCGCACAGCACGATGTCGGGGTCGGTCTCGGCGACCACGGCCAGCGCCTGCTCGGCGTTGATCGCCTGCCCGACCACCTCGATCCGGTTCGAGAACGCGGTGAGCATGGCCCGCAGGCCTTCGATCACCATCTCGTGATCGTCGACGAGGACCAGTCGCACGGGCATGACAAGACAATAAGGCCCGAATAAGCCCCGAGCGATTACCCCGGGCGGTTCCCCCGAATGGGGGAGGACGCCCGCGCCGGTTCTCGGGCACCCTGCTGTTATGCCGATCACAACTGAGCTCGCAACATGGACCAGTCCCGGCCGCCCGTTCTGGTGGGACCAGGTGCACACCGACGCCGAGGTGTACCCCCTACAAGCGGTGATCTTCGATATCGATGCCCTTGCCGACGCCGACGGCGAGCCCCGCTCCGGCCTGGTGGACCTGGTGCTGAGCCTATTCGCCACCGGTCTCTGGGTGGCCGTGGTCGGCGCCGGACCGCGCGACGGGGTGCAGGCCCGGGTGCGGGAACTGATCGGGGACGGCATGACCGAGACCGTCGTCACCGCCGAGGACCTCACCGGTCCCGCCGGTGACGCCGAGCTCTACCGGCTGGCGTTGTGGGAGCTGGGCATCGTCGCCGGTGAGTCGCTGGTGATCGCCGGATCCGAGGCCGGCGCCCGGACCGCCGCGGCCATCGGCCTGCCGGCGATCTTCGCCGACACCGACGGCTACGACGGCCTGTCGGCCAACGGGTGCCGGGAGCTGCAGGCGCAGCGGGTGGTGGCCCGGTTCAGCTGCCGCGAAGCAGGTTGATGACGGCACTGGTTAATTGACGCTGACGCCACCGGTCATCGACCATGATGTGGTGCGTCGACTAATAGTTCTGCTGTGCGCGGCGCTGTGTGCGATGGGTGTGACATCGGTGACCGCGCCACTGACCGCGGCCGTCGTCGAACCGTGGTTCGCCGAGGCGGTCGGCAACGCCACCCAGGTGGTTTCGGTTGTCGGAGTGGGTCACTCGACCGCCAAGATCGACGTCTATCAGCGGACTGCCGCGGGCTGGGAACCGGTCGCGGCCGGGATTCCGGCACATGTCGGCTCGGCGGGCATCACGCCGAAAACCAAGGAAGGTGAGCCGTCGACCCCGATGGGGTTCTACACGCTCGATTCGGCGTTCGGCACCGCTCCGAATCCCGGCGGTGGCCTGCCGTATGTGCAGGTCGGATCCGACCACTGGTGGGACAGCGACTCCAACAGCCCGACCTACAACACCATGCAGGTCTGCAAGAAAGCCCAGTGCCCGTTCAACACGGCGGCCAGTGAGAACCTCGCCATCCCGCAGTACCGGCATGCGGTGGTCATCGGTGTCAATAAGACCCGCAAACCCGGTGACGGCTCCGCCTACTTCTTTCACACCACCGACGGCGGGCCGACGGCGGGCTGCGTGGCAATCGATGACGCCACGCTCGTGAAGATCATCGGCTGGCTACGGCCGGGTGCGCTGATGGCAATCGCGAAGTAGTCGGCAGGCCGGTGGGGCGCTCAGCTCTCCCGCAGGTGGTTGATCACCGCGCTGAAGTCCTCGGCGCTGTGTTCGGCGGCGAAGTCCGCGTAGATCGCCGCGGCGTGGCTGCCCAGCGGGGCGTTCGCGCCGGTCGACGCCACCGCGTCCATCGCCAGGTGAAGATCCTTGTTCATCAGCGCAGTGGCGAAACCCGGCTCGAAGTTGCGGTTCGCCGGGGACGTGGGCACCGGGCCGGGAACCGGACAGTTGGTGTGCAGTGCCCAGCAGTTTCCGGTGGCGCCGGTCATCACGTCGAACAGCGCCTGGTCGGCCAAACCGAGTTTTTCGGCCAGCACGAACGCCTCGCCGACTGCGACCTGCTGCACGGCCAGCACCATGTTGTTGCAGATCTTGGCGGCCTGGCCCGCGCCGGCGGCACCGCAGTGGATGATCTTGGCGGCCATCGGTTCCAGCACCGGTTTCGCCCGTGTCACTGCTTCTTCGCTGCCGCCGACCATGAAGGCCAGTCGCCCGGCGACCGCACCGGCGACACCGCCGGACACCGGGGCGTCGAGTTGGGCGAACCCGTGCGAGCCGGCCAGCGTGTGCACCTCGCGGGCGTCGTTGACCGAGATCGTGGAGCTGTCGATGAACAGGGTGTCGGGCCGGGCGCAGGTGAGGATCTCGGCGTAGCAGCGCTTCACCGCGTCCCCGTGCGGCAGCATGGTGACCACCGCGTCGGCGCCGGCCACCGCATCGGCGGCTGACGGCTGGATGCTCACCCCGTGCTGCTCGGCGGCCGCGGCGGCCGCCGCCACCGGGTCGAAGCCCCGCACGGTGTGCCCGGCGGTGACCAGGTTGGCCGACATCGGCCCGCCCATGTGGCCCAGGCCGAGGAACGCCACGATCGCCATGTATCTCCTTTGCGCCGGCTACTGGCCAGACCGGACGCGGGCGGCTTGGGCCCGGCCGATCACCATCCGCATGATCTCGTTGGTGCCCTCCAGGATGCGGTGCACCCGCAGATCCCGGACGATTTTCTCCAGACCGTACTCGCGCAGATACCCATAGCCGCCATGCAGTTGCAGCGCCTGGTCGGCGACGTCGAAGCAGGCGTCGGTGACGTAGCGCTTGGCCATCGCGCACAGTTCGACCTTGTCGGGCGCGTTGTCGTCGAGCGCGGTCGCCGCGCGCCACAGCAGCAGCCGGGAGGTCTCCAGTGCGGTCGCCATGTCGGCGAGGGTGAAGCGGATCGTCGGCTCGTCGAGCAGTGCCTTGCCGAACGCCGACCGGTCGGCCAGGTAGCCGCCGGTCTTGTCGAACGCGGCCTGACCGCCGCCCAGCGAGCAGGCCGCGATGTTGATCCGGCCACCGTTGAGGCCGTTCATCGCGATCGAGAAGCCGGTTCCTTCGCCATCGGGGCCGCCCAACATCGCCTCGGCGGGCACCCGCACCCCGTCGAGAATCACCTGCGCGGTCGGTTGGGAGTTCCAGCCCATCTTCTGCTCGGCGGCACCGAAACTCATTCCGGGCGTGTCCTTTTCGATGATGAACGCCGAGATGCCCCGTGGGCCCCCGCTGCCCGTGCGGGCCATCACCACGTACACATCCGAGACACCGGCGCCGGAGATGAACTGCTTGACGCCATCGAGCACGTAGTCGCCGCCTTGGCGCACCGCGCGGGTGCTCAGCGCACTGGCGTCGGATCCGGCCCCCGGTTCGGTGAGGCAGTAGCTGGCGACCGAGGTCATCGGCGCCAACCGGGGCACCCAGTTCTTGCGCTGCTCTTCGGTGCCGTAGCTGTCGATCATCCAGGCGCACATGTTGTGGATCGACAGGTAGGCGGCGATCACCGGGTCGGCGATCGCCAACTGCTCGAAGATGCGCACCCCGTCCAGGCGGCGCAGCCCGGACCCGCCGACGTCGTCACGGCAGTAGATCGCGGCCATGCCCAGCTCGGCCGCCTCCCGCATCACGTCGACCGGAAAGTGGTGCGTCTCATCCCATTCCAGGGCGTGTGGGGCGAGACGCTTCTCGGCGAACGCCGCGGCGGTCTCGACGATCACCCGTTCTTCGTCATCCATAGTCGTGTTCACAGTCTGGGGCGTTAACCCATTGTGGGGATGTGGAATTCGGCGCCGTCCTTGATGCCGGAGGGCCAGCGCTGCGTGACGGTCTTGACCTTGGTGTAGAACTGGATCGACGCGGTGCCGTGCTGGTTGAGGTCGCCGAAGCCGGACCGCTTCCAGCCGCCGAAGGTGTGGTAGGCCACCGGCACCGGGATCGGCACGTTCACCCCGACCATGCCGACCTGCACCCGGGAGGTGAAGTCGCGGGCGGTGTCGCCGTCACGGGTGAAGATCGCCACCCCGTTGCCGTACTCGTGCTCGGACGGCAATGCCAGGGCCTCTTCGTAATTGGCCGCCCGGACAATGCACAGCACCGGGCCGAAGATCTCGTCGGTGTAGATCGACATGTCGGTGCTGACGTGGTCGAACAGGGTGGGCCCGATGAAATAGCCCCCGGACAGGCTGGCCGGCCCGTCCGGAAGGCCGAACTCCAGGTCGTCGGCGGCGCGGGTCCGGCCGTCGACCACCAATTCGGCGCCGGCTTCCACGCCCTGCCCGATGTAGTCGCGGACCCGGGCGAGTGCGGCCTCGGTGATCAGCGGTCCGTAGTCGGATTTGGGGTCCAGGCTGTGGCCGACCCGCAACTGGTTGACCCGCTCGACCAGCTTGGAGCGAAGCGCCTCCGCGGTCTCCTCACCGACCGGCACCGCCACGCTGATCGCCATGCAGCGCTCGCCGGCACTGCCGTATCCGGCGCCGATCAGCGCGTCCACCGCCTGGTCCAGGTCGGCGTCGGGCATCACGATCATGTGGTTCTTCGCCCCGCCGAAGCAGTGTGCCCGTTTACCGTTCGCGGTGGCGGTCGAATAGATGTACTCGGCGATGTCGGAGCTGCCGACGAAACCGACCGCGGCGATGTCGGGGTGGCCCAGCAGGGCGTCCACCGCCACTTTGTCGCCGTGCACCACCTGGAACACCCCGGGCGGCAAGCCGGCCTCCAAGAAGAGTTCGGCCAAGCGCACCGGGACCGAGGGGTCGCGCTCGGACGGCTTGAGGATGAACGCGTTGCCGCAGGCCAGCGCGGGGCCGGCCTTCCACAGCGGGATCATCGCAGGGAAGTTGAACGGGGTGATCCCGGCGACGACGCCCAGCGGCTGGCGCAGGGAGAACACGTCGATGCCCGGACCTGCGCCCTCGGTGTGCTCGCCTTTGAGCAGGTGCGGGATGCCGATGGCGAACTCGATCACCTCGATGCCGCGCTGGATGTCGCCGCGGGAGTCGTCCACGGTCTTGCCGTGTTCGCGGGAGAGCAGCTCGGCCAATTCGCCCAGGTTGGCGTTGACCAGCTCGATGAAGCGCATCAGCACGCGGGCCCGGCGCTGCGGGTTGAAGGCTGCCCAGTTCTTTTGGGCGGCCACGGCCACCGCGACCGCGGCGTCGACCTCGGCGGCGTCGGCCAGCGGGACCTTCGCCTGCACCGCCCCGGTGCTGGGATCGAAGACGTCGGCGGTGCGCTGCGAACTGCCCGCGACGCGTTTGCCGTCGATGAAGTGCGAAATCTGTGTGGTCATGCGTCATCCCCGTGACTGTGGTGGTGAGCCGGAACCGGCCCGCCCCCGAGAATACTAGGACATCCTAGTAAATGCGAGGGGGTCGTATTCGTTTTCGAACCGTTCGCGGGCCGGACTCGTTGTATTCATATCGGCGGTGCGCGGCCCCGCGGGAGGACCATGACCAAAGGACGTGACCAGCGCGCACTCACCATCGACCTTCGCGATGTGGTGCGCGAGTACCGGGTCGGTGATCAGGCGGTGCGGGCGCTCGACCGGATCAGTCTGCACCTCACCGGCGGACAGTTCGTGGCGATCGTCGGGCCGTCGGGGGCGGGCAAAAGTACGCTGCTGCACCTGCTCGGCGCACTGGACACCCCGGATGCCGGTTCCATCGCCTTCGACGGCGACGAGATCGGCCGGCTCGGCGATGAGGAACAGTCCCGGTTTCGCCACCATCAGGTGGGGTTCGTCTTTCAGTTCTTCAACCTGCTGCCCACCCTGTCGGCGTGGGAGAACGTGGCGGTCCCGACGCTGCTCGACGGTGTCCGGCTGGGCAGGGCCCGCGCCGATGCGGTCCGGTTGCTGGACCGGGTGGGTTTGGGCAACCGCACCGAGCACCGCCCGGCGGAACTGTCCGGAGGCCAGATGCAGCGGGTCGCGGTGGCGCGAGCGCTGATGATGGACCCGGCACTGATCCTGGCCGACGAACCCACCGGGAACCTCGATTCCACCACTGGCGCATCGATTCTGGCGTTGCTCGCCGAGGTGGCACACGAGGGCGGCCGCGGGCGGCTGGTGGTCATGGTGACCCACAACGGCGATGCCGCAGCGGCCACCGATCGGGTGATCACCCTGCAGGACGGTCGGGTCGGTTCCGACGCCGCACTGGTCGCGAGATGAAACCGGCCACGGCGATGGCGGCCGCGAGCCGGCTGCGCGTGTTCAGCGTGCGTGAACTCGCCGTGCACCGTCGGCGCACCACCGCCTCGATCGCCGTCATGGCGGTGTCCGCCCTGTATCTGGTCGCGATCTTCGGCATCTTCGGATCCATCACCGGATCGGTGAACCGGCTGGCCGATCAGATCGCCGGCATCGCGTCCCTGGAGGTATCCGGTATCACCGACTCCGGCTTTCCCGACAGCATCGTCACAGAGGTCGCCGCGGTGCCCGGCGTGGCGACCGCGGCACCGATGATCCGGACGTCGGCGGCCACTGCCGCGGGCCCGGTGTTGTTGCTCGGTGCGGACGCGAGCAGCGCCGCGCTGGAGGGAGCTCTCAAGAGCGCCGTCGGCGCACCGCCGGGGGTGCAGCAGCCCAATGGCGTGCGGGTCGGGCCCGGTGTCGCTCATGCGGAAGGCGAGACGTTCCAGCTGGGTTCGGGTTCGGTCGTCGTCGCCGAGGTGCTGGCCGGCAAGCAGCTCGCCGACCTCAACGGCGGCCACTACGTGCTGGCCCCGCTTGCGTTGGCGCAGAACGTCACCGGACGCATGGGGCAACTCGACTCGCTGTTGATCACCGTCAAACCCGGTGCCGACCTGGCGGCCGTGCGCGCCGCGGTCACCGCCGCCGTGGGCGGCCGGGCGGTCGTCGCGGATCCGAGTCTGCGGGCGGCTCGGGCCGGCGACGGGGTCAAGCTGATGAACTACATGGCGCTGATGGGGGCGGCGGTCGCGTTGGTGGTCGGCGCGTTCCTGATCTACACCACCATGACCATGGCGATCACCGCGCGCCGGCCGGTGATCTCGATGCTGCGGGCGATCGGGGGCCGACGCGCCATGATCGTGCGCGACATGCTGGCCGAGGCCGCGATTCTCGGGCTGATCGGTGGTGCGCTCGGGGCGGGCGCCGGTATCTTCGCCGGCCGCATGGCGATCGGCCGATTGCCGCCGGCCATAACGCAGGGGCTGGAGGCCCGGGTCGAATACCTGTTGCCCGGCTACGCGATTCCGGCCGCGCTGGCGGCGACGGTACTCACCGGCGTGGCCGCCGCGGCGATGACCACCCGGCAGGTCTACAAGGTCGCGCCGATCGAGGCCCTCGCGCCGCCCGGGGCGTCGGCGGCCGACGTGGTACCTCGCTGGTTGCGGGTCGGAAGCGGAGTGGTGGCGCTCGCGGTGTTCGCGGCAGCGATCGCGATGGTGCTCGCCCGGCACGGCTCCCTCGCGTTCGCCGGGATGGTCGCGCTGTTCTGCGCCGAGATCGCGATCGGATTCGCGCTCACCACACCGATCGTCAATGCCACCGCCGCCACCTCTCGGCTCTTCGGAACCGTTGGGGCACTGGCGGCTGCGACCATTCAACGTGCGCCGCGGCGGGTGTGGGCCACCGTCATGACCGTGCTCATCGCCGTGATCACCACGGTGATGATCACCGGCACCAACGCCGACATGGTCGCCTCGGCGCGCGGTGTCTTCGCGCCGGCCGCGGGAGCCGACGTGTGGGTAAGTGCTGATCCGCCCGACAGCTATCCCACCGATGCGCTGCCAAGTGGCCTCGCCGACACGGTGGCCGCGGTGCCGGGCGTCGCACGGGTCACCGAGGGCGCCGTCGGCTTCGCCGTGGTCGGCGGCACCCGCGTCCTGCTCGACGGGTTCGCCCCGGGAACCCACGATCCGCTGTACCGCGCGCTCAGCCCGCCGCTTCGGGAGGACGTGCTCACCGGCCGCGGCGTGGTGCTGTCGGCGAATCTCGGTAGGACGCTGCATGTCGGTGTGGGCGATCAGCTGCAGCTGCAGACGCCCCACGGCCCGCAGCGCACGACGGTGCTGGCCTTGGTGCCGTACTTCTCCACGGTCATCGGCACCGTCGGAATCAGCCTCGATCGCCTGCGGACGTGGTTCGACCGGCCGGTGGCGACCACCCTGCAGATCACCGCGGCCGCCGGGGTGGATCGCCGGCACCTGGTGGACGACGTCCGCCGGGCGGTACCCGCGCCCAACCACGTCTACGACGGCGACGCGGCGCTGGCGGGACTCGAGGCGCCGCTGCACCAGAGCATGTTCATCGCCAACGCGGTGTTGGTGATCGTGGTGATCGTGGCCGCGGTCGCCCTGTTCAACACGCTGACACTGTCGGTGCTGGAGCGCCGCCGCGAACTCGGGGTGTTGCGGGCGATGGGAGCCAGCCGCCGGTTCACCGTGCGGATGGTGCTGGCCGAGGCGGTGGGCATCGGTGCCGTCGGCGGTGCGTTCGGGCTGCTGCTCGGCCTGCTGGACCAGTGGCTCTACAGCCTGGTCAGCGCGGACATCATGAACTTCGCCGTCACCTTCCGGCCCAGCCCGATGGCGGCTGCGTTCACCCTGGGTGCGTTGGTGATCAGCCTGCTCGGTGCGCTGCCGCCGGCGCGGCGGGCGGCGCGGTTGAACATCATCGCGGCGGTGAGCGTCGAATAGGCGCTAAAAGCCCAGTTGGACAAGCAAAGTGAACAGATCGGCGAACGGATCCGGGAAGGGAAGGGTGAACGAACTGTCGAGGAACGGGAAGACCGAACTCTCGAAGGTGTTCACCGTCGCCCCGGCCAGGCCGATGCTCGCATCGCCCAAGCCCAAGGTCCCCTCCGGGTCGGCGCCGGACGTCAAGATATCGGTGAAGAGTGGTGTCTGAATCGCGAACGCAACGTAATCGTCGTCCGGGTCGGCCGCCGATGTGAGGGTCAGGATGCCGAAATCGTGGATATTGCTTATAAAGTCGGGATCCGAGACACTGTCGACGGGTTCTGACCCGAGGGACGTCAGGTCCGGGAACTGGAACCCGTCCAACGGTGTGGTCGCGAGCAGCCCCAAGTTGTCGGTCTGACCGGCCAACACGGTGTCCATCGACCAGACGTCATCAGGCGGGCCGGTGGGGGAGGTGAGAGTGGCGCCCAGTGGGCTCAGCCCGGCGGGCAGGACCACCCCGCCAATGGTGGCGAGGGCGAATAATCGGTTCATCAGAATTCCTTTCTCACGGTGGTGAATCCCTGCAGATGCGGTGTGCACGGCGGCGGCACCGGAGTGCGCTGGACGCGGCGCAGTGTGGTGGTGTCGAACCCGGCCGCGGCGATGGCGTCGACGGTGCGCCGGTTCGGCCTGCACCCGGACGCCAGCCACGACCACGGTCCGGCGATCAGGTCCTGGAATCGGCCCAGGGCACCGTCGCCGCGGACATGTTCCAGCACGACCAACCGGCCATCGGGCGCGAGCACTCGCCGGATCTCGGTGAGGGTGGTGGCGACATCGTCGACCGAGCACAACACCAGCCCGACATGCACCGAGTCGAAACTATTGTCCGGGAATGGAATCGACTCACCGATTCCGTCTACGACCGTGACCTCGATACCGTGCCGGCGCGCGAGCGCTGATGCCATCCGCCGCATCGCCGCCACCGGCTCCACGGCGGCGATCGACGTCACCGCGGGCGGAATGAACAACAGGTCGCTACCCGGGCCCAGGCCCAGCATCAGCAACCGCCCGGTCGTGTGGCTCATCGCCGCCCGGCGATAGCGGCGATAGAACAGCCGATCGAAGAGCGGCATGCCAAGCCGATACACGTACGGGAACAACGGATTACCGCGCATCATCGGCTGCCCATATCCAGTCGGTACGGCGGATACTCCTCACGCATCAGCGAGACGTAGGCGGCCACCCGGTAGCGCCATCGCGCCATGCCCATCAACAGGTCGAACAGGCTCGGCGACACCGTCCCGATGCACAACAACCACCCGGCGTTGATCACGCACAGCACCTGCAGCAGCGGCTCCATCGCCCAGCACACGATGACCTGCGGCAGCGCGAACGGCAATCGCACCAGCACCGCCCACCGGCTGAACCGTTCGGGGTAGCTGACGTGCAGATCGGCGGGATAGTCGGACCGAGACGCCAACGCAAAAGGCGGGTACTTGTCGGTGGCATTCATCGGAAACCGGTAATTCATCACCCGCCACGACCAGCGCAACACCCCGACATTGAAGTCGAAGATGGGCCGCGGAAACCGCCCGGTGAACAGGATCGCCACGCCCGCAACGAGAGTCAGCAGCGGATAGACCAGGTAGAGCCCGATCAGGATCGGGTAGTGCGGGGCGGCCAGCACGCACCATTTGAGCAACCACAACCAGCGTGCCGGCGCATCGATTGCGCCGCGTACTCGTACCGGATCATTCGGGCTCGTCATCACCGTCTGCCGATCGCCTGGCTGATTTCGGTGGCCATCCGGCGGTGGCTGGACCACCGCAGAAACGTTGTCAGCGCCCAGGTGTGGAACCGGTCCGGGATCAGTGCCGCCGGCCTGAGAACGGACTCGCCGTGGGACACCGGCAGCGACGCCACCCGCGACACCGTCGCCACCCGGCGTCTCCGGCTTCGCTCGTAGGTGCGCAGTGCACCCGGGACGGCGGTGCGGCCGACGTTCGACAACGCCTGTCGCAACACCATCGTGTCGAGCAGCGCCTGATTGGTTCCCTGGGCGAGGGTGGGCGGCATGGTGTGTGCCGCATCGCCGAGCAGAGTGAGCGCGCCGTGGCCCGGCGGCGGAATCGGATGGCGGAAATGCGGATACGGCGACGAGGCCAGATCGTCTTCGGTCAGGGCGGCGAGCACCCGGTCGGCCGCATCCGACCATCCGCTGAACTTCGAGCGGATCACCTCGATCGGGTGCTGCGGTCGGGAGAAGTCGAACGACCACGGCAGGTCGAACCACCACTGAATCTCGCCGCCGCCGGCCGGCCACAGCCCGAGGTTCCCGTGCTCGCCGATGGCGACGAGTGCGACATCCGTGTCGGCGACGTCGGGCAGGGTGACCAGTCCCTGCCAGCTGCACCAGCCGGTCGGGTTGGCGTGGCGCGCCCCGACGACGTCGCGGACGCGCGAATGCAGGCCGTCCGCGCCGATCAGCACGTCTCCGTCGGCGCGGCTGCCGTCGTCGAATCCGACGCGCACGCCCTGGTGGTTGGAGTGCACCAGGACCAGCCGGGCGCCGCAGTGGATGCGGTCGCGCGGAAACCCGTCCAGCAGGCGTTCCAGCAGCACGCGGCGCGGAACCATCCGAACGGGCGCACCCAGCCGGTCGGCCATGGCGGTCAGATCCAGCGTGGCCAGCGGACGGCCGGCCGACGTCACGACCCGGACGGTGGACAGCCGCTGGCCGGCGCCGTCCATCGCAACGCCCAGCTGGCGAAGAACCATGGCCCCGTTGGGCCAGATGGTCACCGCGCCGCCGGCCGCCCGCACGTCGGTGCCCTGCTCGAAGACAGAGACTTCGTGTCCGTCGCGAAGCAGTCCCCGCGCAACGGAAATTCCGCCTACGCCCGCACCGACAACGAGGATCCGCGCCGTCCCCACACCTCAATCACGACGTGCGCCGCGCGATGGTTCAGTGCCTGCTCAGTTGGCTTTCCAGTCCGGCAACAGTCCGGCGGCCCGGACCTCAGCCAGCGACGGTGCGTCGCGGTCCCGCGCGGAGAGCACCAGCGGGTGATCGGCCGGCCAGTCGATGCCGATCGCCGGGTCGGTGGCGCAGATGGTGTGTTCGCGCTGCGGGTCGTAACCGGCCGAGCACAGGTACATCACCGTCGAATCATCTTGCAGCGCGAGGAATCCGTGGGCCAAGCCGGCCGCCAGGTAGATCGACCGGCGGTTCTGGGTGTCCAGCAGCACCGAATCCCACTGCCCGTATGTCGGTGAGCCGACCCGGATGTCGACGACGACGTCGAAGACCGCCCCCGACACGCAGGTGACGTATTTGGCCTGCCCGGGCGGCACCTCGGCGAAGTGCAGGCCGCGCAGCACACCGGCCCGCGACACCGAGCAGTTGGCCTGGCGCACGTCGAAGCGGTGCCCGGCGAAGGCGGTGAACTCTTCGTCGGTGAACCACTCGAAGAACACGCCGCGGTCATCGGCGTGCTGGGTCGGGGTGAGCTCGAAGGCTCCCGGGACGGCCAGTTCGCGGAACGCCACGTCAGCGTCCCAGCTCGGCGTAGCGGGCTTCGGCGGCCTCTTTCAAGGGCGCCCACCAGGGCTCGTTGGCGCGATACCAGTCGATGGTCGAGCGCAGGCCGGCCTCGAAGTCGGTGTGCTCGGGCTTCCAATCCAGTTCGTCGCGCAGCGCCGACGGCTCGATCGCGTAGCGCAGATCGTGGCCGGGCCGGTCGGGCACGTGGTCGAAGTCGTCGGGGTCGTGGCCCATCAGCCGCAGGATGGTCTGCAGCACACTGCGGTTGTCGCGTTCGCCGTCGGCGCCGATCAGATAGGTGCGCCCGGCATGCCCGCGGGTCATGATCTGCCAGACGGCGGCGTTGTGGTCGTCGACGTGGATCCAGTCGCGTACGTTGGCGCCGCTGCCGTACAGCTTGGCGCGGCGTCCGGTCAGCAGGTTGGTGATCTGCCGCGGGATGAACTTCTCCACGTGCTGGTAGGGGCCGTAGTTGTTCGAGCAGTTCGAGATCGTCGCGTGGATGCGAAAGGAGCGCACCCAGGACTGCACCAGCAGGTCGGCGGCGGCCTTGGTCGACGAGTACGGGCTCGACGGGCGATAGGGGGTCGTCTCGGTGAACCGGCGCGGGTCGTCGAGGGCCAGCTCGCCGTAGACCTCGTCGGTGGAAATGTGGTGCAGCCGTACCCCGTGCCGGCGTACCGCCTCCAGCACGGTGAAGGTGCCGATCACGTTGGAACGCAGGAACGGTTCGGGTTCGGCCAGCGCGTTGTCCACGTGGGTTTCGGCGGCGAAGTGCACCACCGTGTCGGAGTCGGCGACCAGCCGCTCCACCAGCGCGGTATCGGTGATGTCGCCTTCCACCAGGGCGATCTCGCGCGCGGTGTTGGCCAGCGACTCGCGGCTGCCGGCGTAGGTCAGGGCGTCCAGCACGGTGATCTGGGCGTCGGGGTGCTGGGCGAGTGTGCTGTGCACGAAGTTGGCGCCGATGAACCCGGCGCCGCCGGTGACCAGCAGACGCATGGGGCAACCCTAGCGGTGGCGGGGGCGCCCCTCAGTCGCGCGGTGTCAGCCCCAGCGGCCCGGCGAGCTCCGTCAGCGTCGGCAGCAGCTGCTTCCAGCCGCCCAGCACCTGGATCGTCACCTGGTCGGCGCCGGCCGCCAGATGCTCACCCAACCGGGCGGCGACGTCCTCGGCCGTGCCGTGCGCCACCACCGCATCGATCAGCCGGTCGCTGCCGGGCGCACGCACGTCGCGGTCGCCGAAGCCCAGCCGTCGCCAGTTGTTGACGTAGTTCGACAGGCCCAAGTAGAAGCCGACCGCGTCACGTCCGGCGGCGCGCGCGGCCGCGGCATCCGTCGAGAGCACCACCTTGTGCTCGGGCGCCAGGAACACCGATGGCCCGACCAGCTCGCGGGCGGTCGCGGTGTGCTCCGGGGTGGTCAGGTAGGGATGCGCCCCGGCGCTGCGCTCCGCCGCCAGCTGCAGCACCTTGGGACCCAGCGCGGCCAGCACCCGGCGGCTGGTCGGCACCCCGTCCGCGTCCAGGGCGTCGAGATACTCCGTCAACGCCCGATAGGGGCTGCGGTACTCAGCGGTGGCTTCGGAGTGGCCGACGCCGACCCCGAGCAGAAACCGGCCCGGGTAGGCGTCCTCGATCCGGTGAAACGACTCGGCGACCTGCGCTGCCGGCGCCGACCAGACGTTGACGATTCCGGTCGCGACCTGCAACGTCGATGTTGCCGCCAGCAGCGGCTCGACGAAGGAGAGCTCAGGCGCCGGCGAGCCGCCCACCCAGATCGCGCCGTAGCCCAGCCGTTCGATCTCGGTCGCCTGTTCGGGACTGGGGGATCCGAAGGTCCAAACCGCGTAGCGGCCCATGTCGGGTTTCAGTGAGAGTCCCTCGGTCATGTGCATCCCATCGCTGCGTGGCGACGGCGGGTGCCGCCTGGAATCAGTGTCTCACCGCCGACGATTTTGGCGACCGGCTGTTCAGCGGGTATCGTGGGACGACGGTGCGGCGTCCGCGTCGACTCTTGCGTGCCCAGTCTGAGATTCTTGGCGATTCACCTGGAATTTCCTGCCACCGGCCCACGTTCTGTAGTCGTAGTCGATGCTGCGCCGCGGCGGGCGCATGCACATGTAACAGGTAAGCCAGACACGGAGGATCGCCGGAGAGCAATGGCCAAGAAAGACGGTGCCATCGAGGTCGAGGGTCGCGTGGTCGAGCCCCTGCCCAATGCGATGTTTCGCATTGAGCTGGAGAACGGACACCGAGTTCTCGCCCACATCAGCGGCAAGATGCGGCAGCACTACATCCGTATCCTGCCGGAGGACCGGGTGGTCGTGGAGCTGTCGCCCTACGACCTGACCCGCGGACGCATCGTCTACCGGTACAAGTAATCCCGCACAAGCTCCACCCGTACGTCAACCAGCGATGAGAACAGGACCACAGCAGCCGTGAAGGTGAACCCCAGCGTCAAGCCGATCTGCGACAAGTGCAGGGTGATCCGTCGGCACGGCCGGGTCATGGTGATCTGCTCCGACCCGCGCCACAAGCAGCGTCAGGGCTAGCCATCGCCGGACTCAGTCCCGCAGACCACAACTGAATGCAGACCTCCCAGTACCAGTGAGCGGCTGGCATCTTTAGAGATGGGCCAGCTCACACACGCCCGGATCGGAGGCCGGGCCCCGGAGCTTTCGGCCGGGAACGGGCTGGGATCACAACCTCCGTAACGAAGATGAAAGGGGCATGCCCCCCATGGCTCGACTTGTGGGCGTCGACCTGCCGCGCGATAAGCGCATGGAGATCGCGCTGACCTATATCTACGGCATCGGCCGTACCCGCTCCAACGAAATCCTGGCCGCGACCGGTATCGACAAGGACCAGCGCAGCAAGGACCTCACCGACGACCAGCTCACCCAGTTGCGTGACTACATCGAGCGCAACCTGAAGGTTGAGGGCGACCTGCGCCGCGAGGTGCAGGCCGACATCCGTCGCAAGATCGAGATCGGCTGCTACCAGGGCCTGCGGCACCGTCGCGGCCTGCCGGTGCGCGGCCAGCGGACCAAGACCAACGCGCGCACCCGCAAGGGCCCCAAGCGCACCATCGCCGGTAAGAAGAAGGCCAGGTAAGACCCATGGCGACGAAGAAAGCGACCGGGCCCAAGAAGGGCCAGAAGACTCGGCGGCGGGAAAAGAAGAACGTCCCGCATGGTGCCGCGCACATCAAGAGCACCTTCAACAACACGATCGTGACGATCACCGACCCGCAGGGCAATGTCATCGCCTGGGCGTCGTCGGGTCACGTCGGGTTCAAGGGCTCGCGTAAGTCCACCCCGTTCGCCGCGCAGCTGGCCGCCGAGAACGCCGCCCGCAAGGCGCAGGAGCACGGCGTGAAGAAGGTCGACGTGTTCGTGAAGGGCCCGGGCTCGGGCCGCGAGACCGCGATCCGTTCGCTGCAGGCTGCCGGCCTGGAGGTCGGCGCGATTTCCGACGTCACACCGCAGCCGCACAACGGCTGCCGTCCGCCCAAGCGGCGCCGGGTCTAGGAGGACTGAAAGAAGATGGCTCGTTACACCGGACCCGCCACCCGCAAGTCCCGCCGGCTGGGCGTCGACCTCGTCGGCGGTGACCAGGCATTCGAGAAGCGGCCCTACCCGCCCGGCCAGCACGGCCGCGCGCGGATCAAGGAAAGCGAATACCGGCTGCAGCTGCAGGAGAAGCAGAAGGCGCGCTTCACCTACGGCGTGATGGAGAAGCAGTTCCGCCGCTACTACGAAGAAGCGGTGCGCCGCGGCGGCAAGACCGGCGAGGAACTGCTGCGCATCCTGGAGAGCCGGCTGGACAACGTGGTCTACCGCGCCGGCCTGGCCCGCACCCGTCGGATGGCCCGCCAGCTGGTCAGCCACGGCCACTTCACCGTCAACGGGGTGAAGGTCGACGTGCCCAGCTACCAGGTGTCGCAGTACGACATCATCGACGTCAAGGACAAGTCGATCAACACGGTGCCGTTCCAGATCTCCCGGGAGACCGCGGGCGACCGCCCGATCCCGGGCTGGCTGCAGGTGGTCGGGGAGCGGCAGCGCATCCTGGTCCACCAGCTGCCGGAGCGCGCCCAGATCGACGTTCCGCTCGCCGAGCAGCTGATCGTCGAGTTCTACTCGAAGTAACACACCCTGCACTGACCTGTGCAGGACTTGACCGGCATCAAATAGCGGGTGCCGAGAAGGAGATGGAAAACAATGCTGATCTCGCAGCGACCGACCCTGTCCGAAGAGGTTGTGGCCGACAACCGGTCCCAGTTCGTCATCGAACCGCTGGAGCCGGGTTTCGGTTACACCCTGGGGAACTCGCTTCGGCGCACCCTGCTGTCGTCGATCCCCGGCGCGGCCGTCACCAGCATCCGCATCGACGGCGTGCTGCACGAGTTCACCACGGTGCCCGGTGTCAAAGAGGATGTCACCGACATCATCTTGAACCTCAAGGGCCTGGTGGTGTCCTCGGAGGAGGACGAGCCGGTCACCATGTACCTGCGCAAGCAGGGCCCGGGTGCCGTCACCGCCGGTGACATCGTGCCGCCGGCCGGCGTCACGGTGCACAACCCCGACATGCACATCGCCACCCTGAACGACAAGGGCAAGCTCGAGGTCGAGCTGATCGTCGAGCGCGGCCGCGGTTACGTCCCGGCCGTGCAGAACAAGGTCTCCGGTGCCGAGATCGGCCGCATCCCGGTCGACTCGATCTACTCGCCGGTGCTCAAGGTGACCTACAAGGTCGAGGCGACCCGTGTCGAGCAGCGCACCGACTTCGACAAGCTGGTGCTGGACGTGGAGACCAAGAACTCCATCAGCCCGCGGGACGCGCTGGCCTCGGCCGGCAAGACCCTGGTCGAATTGTTCGGTCTGGCACGCGAACTCAACGTCGAGGCCGAGGGCATCGAGATCGGGCCGTCGCCGGCCGAGGCGGACCACATCGCGTCGTTCGCCCTGCCGATCGACGACCTGGACCTGACCGTGCGGTCCTACAACTGCCTCAAGCGCGAGGGCGTGCACACCGTCGGGGAGCTGGTCGCCCGGACCGAGTCCGACCTGCTCGACATCCGCAACTTCGGGCAGAAGTCCATCGACGAGGTCAAGGTGAAGCTGCACCAGCTCGGTCTGTCGCTCAAGGACAGCCCGGCCAGCTTCGACCCGTCGCAGGTGGCGGGCTACGACGTCGCCACCGGCACCTGGTCGGGCGACACCAGCTACGACGAGCAGGACTACGCCGAGACCGAGCAGCTCTAAACGCCCAACCTCTCGACAAGAGAGCCGTCCCGGCCCTACCTGATACGGGGGTCGGCCCCATTTAGGAGAAGTCGCAATGCCCAAGCCCACCAAGGGTCCCCGTCTCGGCGGGTCGTCCTCGCACCAGAAGGCGCTGCTGGCCAACCTGGCCACGTCGCTGTTCACCCACGGCCGGATCAAGACGACCGAGCCCAAGGCGCGGGCATTGCGGCCGTACGCCGAGAAGCTGATCACCCACGCCAAGAAGGGCACGCTGCACAACCGGCGTGAGGTGCTCAAGAAGATCCGCGACAAGGACGTGGTGCACTCGCTGTTCGCCGAGATCGCCCCGCACTTCGCGGACCGCAACGGCGGCTACACCCGCATCATCAAGGTCGAGGCGCGTAAGGGCGACAACGCCCCGATGGCCGTGATCGAGCTGGTGCGGGAGAAGACGGTGACGTCGGAGGCCGAGAAGGCGCGCAAGGCCCCTAAGGCTGAAGCCAAGGCTGAGAAGCCGGCCGAGAAGGTCGAGGAGAAGCCCGCCGAGGCTCCCGAGGCCGAGAAGGTCGAGGAGCCGGCCGCTGAGGCCGAGGCTCCCGAGGCCACCGAAGCCACTGACGAGTCCTGAGTCCGGGGCCGAAGTTCGGCTTCGGCTCGACATCGCCTACGACGGCACCGATTTCGCCGGGTGGGCGGTACAGAACGGGCAGCGCACCGTCGCCGGCGTTCTCGAAGAGACGCTGGCGACGGTGTTTCGCGTTCCGGTGCGATTGTTCGCCGCGGGACGTACCGACACCGGCGTGCACGCCACCGGGCAGGTCGCCCACATCGACATCCCGGGAACGGCCCTGGCTCATGCCTATTCGCGTGGGCAGCGGCCCGACGAGCCGGAATTCCTCCCACTGACACGGCGATTGGCGCGTTTCCTGCCGGCCGATGTCCGGGTGCTGCGCGTGGTGCGGGCGGCGCCCGATTTCGACGCGCGGTTCGCGGCGCTGCGGCGCCACTACGTCTACCGGCTCTCGACCGCGCCCTACGGGGTGGTGCCGCAGCTGGCGCGCTACGTCACGGCCTGGCCGCGCCCGCTGGATGTCGAGGCGATGGTACAGGCGTCGCGGGGGCTGTTGGGGCTCAACGACTTCGCGGCGTTCTGCCGACATCGCGTGGGCGCCACCACCATTCGTGATCTGCAGCGGCTGGACTGGGAGCGTGAAGGTGATCTGGTCACCGCGCACGTCAGCGCCGACGCGTTCTGCTGGTCGATGGTTCGCTCGCTGGTCGGGGCGGTGCTCGCGGTCGGTGAGCACCGGCGCAGCGCCACCTGGTGCGCCGACCTTTTGAACGCCGAGCGCCGGTCCAGTGATTTCACCGCCGCGCCGGCGCGCGGCCTGACCCTGGTCGGGGTGGACTACCCGCCGGATGATCAGTTGGCGGCGCGCAGCGTCATCACCCGGGACCTGCGCACGCGCTGACGGTCGAGTGTGCGGTTTGGGTCGCAGAAACGGGATTTCGGCGAACAAACCGCACAGTCGAGGCAGCCGGGCTACAGCAGGCCGGCGACGAACGAGGCGGCCTGATTGGTCATGCTGGGCGTGTAGCCGGAGTGGGCGGCGAAGTTGCGTCCGGGGGAGCAGACCGGGTCGCCGTCGGTGCACAGGTCGATCGTCTTGAACCCGTAGCCGGGGCTGTTCGTCAGCGGCTGCCCGATCTTGTTCGACGGGTTGCCGAACACCGCGATCGCCGCGACGTGGTCGGCGGCCTCGGGCGGCAGCGGCGCGGTGAACCCGAAGCCGGGCACCGGCGCGGCGGCCACCACGTCGATGACGGCGGCGCCCTGCGAGTACCCCCCGAGAACCAGCCGGGTGCCCGGGCAGTTCTCCACCATCCACATCACATGACCGCTGGCGTCGTTGGCGCCGTCGGCGGCCCGACCGAAGTCGTAGCTGGCCGGGTAGTTCACCGCGTAGGTGCCGATCGATCGGGAAGTCTGGCCGCGCAGCGCGCTGACGAAGGCGTTGCCGACCCGGCCCAGGCCCGGCGGCTCATTGGTGCCCCGCGCGAACACCACCTCGGCGTCCGGACACCCGTCGGCCGAAGCCGTCGACGACGGGACGGGGCTGATCAGCAGGGCTGCGGCCAGGGTGCCGGCCGCCAGGATGCGGTATGCCTTCACAGCCGAGAATAGTAGCGAAGCGAAGATGATCTAACTAATCCCGGCGGCCCGGTCGCGACGAAGCCCGGTCAGAGCCTGCCCATGATGAAGTCGGCGGCCTGGTTGATCATGCCGGCCTCGATATAGGCACCGGCCAGGTGCTGTGGCCAGTTCGCTTCCCAGGTGTTGGGGTCGGCCGGATTGCAGATCGGGTCGGCGCCGTGGCACAACTCGATGGTCCGGTCGGCGTACACCGGGCTGAACCGGGTGATCGGCCCGGCCCAGGCGCTGCCGTTGCCGAACAGCGCGACCGCGGCGATGTGTTCGTCGGCGCCAGGCGGCAGCGGGTTGTTGAACGAGAACACGCTCATCGGGACGGCCAGCACGATGTCACTGACCGCCGCGCCCAGCGAGTAGCCTCCGACCACCAAGCGGGTGTCCGGGCAGGTCTGCATCATGTGCTGGATGTGGCCGCTCATGTCGTTGGCGCCGCGATCCACATCGGCGTCCGCGTCGTAGCGGACCGCATACAGCCCGACGGTGCGGTTGGCCCGCGCGCGTAACGCACTGACCAAGGCGTTGCCGATAATGCCCGGGCCGGCCGACTCGAGCCGGCCGCGGGCGAACACCAACTCGACCGGCGGGCAGCCGGCCGCCGCCGCCGAGGGAATGACCGTCGGCATCAGCGCGGGAGCGATCAAGGACACGGCGAGCAGCACGACCGCGGTCAGGAGCCGGTATGCCTTCACAGCGACTGATAGTAGCGACGTAAAAACTTGACGGGCTAAATAAGAGCGTCGGTGCAGGTCAGCGGACCAGCGGTTCGACGTCGGGCACCGGCCCGGGAGCGCGCAGCCGGCCGGCGATGAAGTTGGCCGCCTGGCTGGTCAGCGCCGGGATGTAGCCGTCGGTGTGGTCGGTCCACTCGTTGCCTGGTCCCTCGTGGCAGATCGGGTCACCCGGGTTGCACAGGTCGAGGGCCTTGGCGCCGAACAGGGCGCTCTGCGCACTGATCGGGCCGCCGGTGCGGACGGCGGGGTTGCCGAACGCCACCACGGCCACCACCTGGTCGGCGTACTCGGCGGGCAGCTGGCTGCCCCAGCTGATACCGCCCACCTGGGTGCCGGTGACGATGTCGATCACCGAGGCGCCCTGCGAGTACCCGCCGAGCACCAACTGGGTGTCCGGGCATACGTCGGCGGCGGCCTTGACGCGGCGGATCACGTCATTGGCGCCGTCGCCGCCGCCCAGCTGCAGCCGGCCGGCGGGGTAGTTGACGCCGTACTCGTCGACCTTCTTCGAGGTCTGCTGGCGCAGCGAGTCGATCAGCGCGCGACCCACCCGGCCGACGCCGGGCGGCTCGCTGGTGCCGCGGGCGAAGATGACCTCGACGTCGGGGCAGTCGTAGGCGGCCGCCGACGGGATGGCATCAGGGGCCACGACCGGCACGGTCAGCAGTGCGCCGGCCATCAACGCCGCCGAGAAAATGCTGCTCAATCGAACAAAACGCATAGCGGAATGGTACCGAAGCCCGATTTCGGCGCGGACGGCCCTGTGGATGGTCGGAGGCCGCCGGGCCGCTGCCGGGGTTAGCGTCGTCGGCACGGGAACGGGGGCGCATGGCCGGGCGAACGACCACACAGCTACAGCTGCATGCGCACCGATTCAGCGCGCGCCGCATGGAGCGTGCGCTGCGGTGCGGCCAGGCGGCCGGCGGCCCCGCACCCGGGCGGGCCGGGCTGGCGCTGGGTTGCCTGCTCAGCGTGATCGTGGCGGCCGGCGCGGTGGTGCTGGCCATCGTGCGGCCGCAACCCGGCCTCGGTGATGCGCCGATCCTGCTGGACCGCGCCTCGGGCGCGCTGTATGTCCGGGTCGGCGACACGGTCCATCCGGTGTTCAACCTCGCCTCGGCCCGCCTGATCGCCGGTCCCGCCGACCCGCGGCCGGTAGCCGGCACCGAGATCGCAAAGGCCCGGCGCGGGCCACCGCTGGGCATCCCCGGCGCCCCCGGCGCACTCGGCGCAGCGGTGGCCGCGACCGAGACCTGGTCGCTGTGCGATGACCCGGCCGGCACCACCCTGGTCGTCGGGGCCGACCCGCCGCAATCCGCGCGTATCGACGCCGATGCGGCGGTGCCGGTCAGCGCGGAGTCCACCGCCACGTACCTGGTGCTGCGGGGCCGGCGGATTCCGGTCAACCCGGCTGATCCGAGCCTGGAATCTGCAGCGCCGCGGCGGGTCTCGGGTCTGCTGCTCACTGCGCTACCCGAGGCCCCGCCGGCAAAGGACTTCGACGGCCGCCTCGCCACGTTGCCCGCCGCCGCGGTGACGCTGTGCGCCCATTGGCGTGCCGACGATCCGGTCGGCATCACGCTGTCGGCCGGTGTCGGCTTGCCGCTGCCGGCGGGCGCGGCGACGACGGTGCTGGCCCAGGCCGACGGTCCCGGCCCCGCCCTCGATGCGGTCTCTCTGCCGCCGGGCCGCTGTGCCTACGTTCGGGCCGTCAGTGTGGCCGGTCGCCCCGCTGGTGCCGGCTACCTGATCACCGAGACCGGGGTGCGGTTCTCCGTCGACAATGCCGCCGCGGCACGCAGCCTGGGTCTGCCGGAGACGCCCGCCGGGGTGCCCTGGCCGATGCTCGCCGGGCTACCGGCCGGCCCACGGCTCAGTCGGGAGCAGGCGCTGCTGGCCCGCGACGTCGTGCTGCCGCCGCCCGGCCGGTGACCACCGCCAGCAGCAAGGCCAGCAGGACGGCGGTGCCGGTGATCGCGGTGCGCAGCCCGGCCGAAGCGGCGACGGGTTCGACGGCCGGCGGGGGTGGGGGTGCCGGTTCGGGCGCTCGGGCAACGGATGCGGGCTCAGCTATCTCCGAGCTGACCGCGGCCAGCGGATCGATCACCCCGGCGCCGACGACGTCGTCGCGCCCACCGGGCGGGTGGTGCGCGGTGGCCTTGATCCGGTCCATCACCTGCCGCGGCGTCCACGCCGGGAAGCGGGACCGGATCAGCGCCGCCACACCGCTGACCACCGGTGCGGCGAAACTGGTTCCGCCGGCGGTGGTCGCCATCGCGTCGCCGACGCTGCTCAGCGACAGCACCTTTTCGCCGGGTGCGGCCACGTCGACCCAGGGGCCGGCGCGGGTGAAGGCCGACGGTGCGCCGTCGGCGTCCACCGAGCCGACCGTCAGCACGTAGTCGTCGTACCAGGCCGGGCTGACGATCATCGGCCCGTCTTTAGCGCACCCGTCGTCGGTGTTGCCGGCCGCGGCGACCACGACGGTGTTCTTCGTCTCGACCGCGTAGGCCAGGGCGGCGCCGAGTGCCCGGTCGTCGAGGCCGGAGTTCACCGGCCGGCAGGCCACGGCCGAGATGTTGATCACCGACGCCCCCAAATCGGCCGCCGTACGCACCGCTTTCGCCAGCGTGTCGACGTCGCCGACACCCGCGGCGTCACCGACGGCGCCGAACCTGGTGCTGGACTGGCGGATACCGATCACCGTCGCCAGCGGCGCCACACCGCTGAACCGGTCGCCGGAATCGGTTGTGGCCCCGATGATCCCGGCGACCAGGGTGCCGTGGCCGTCGCAGTCCTGGGCGCCGTCGCCGGTGAACACGTAGTCGCCGCCGCCCACCAAACCGGGCAGCCGTCGATGCGGCGCCACCCCGGTGTCGATCACCGCCACCCGCTGCCCCGCCCCGCGGGTCAGCGCCCAGACCGCCGGCAGGTCCAGCCCGTCGAGCTGGTTCGGTGTCACCGCGGGATCCAGCGCCGGCACCGCGCACACCTGACGTTGCACGGTGGGATGCGCCGGTGCGGCCGGCGCCGCGGCCGGCAACCGCGAGCCGTCGATCGGCGGGGGTGCGACCGCGTTGGCCGGCGGCACGCCCGGGGCGGCCCCGGCGATCACCGCAGCGGCGATGGCGACCCGGGCGATCCGCACGCGTCAGCCCAGACTCAGTCCGCGGGCGGCGCCGTAAACCCCGCAGAGCCAGCAGGCCAGCGGCACCAGCGCGCCCAGCGCCAGGCTTTCCAGCACCTCGGCGCCGCGCCGGCCCAGCGGGGATGCCGGCGGTGCGGGGAAACCGGCAGCGATGGCGCCACCGGCCAGTGCCACCGCCACCGCGGCCGGCCATGGCCCCGAACCCGCTGTGAGAACCGCGATTCCGATGGTGGTGACGCCGCCGGCCAGTAGTGCCGCGATCTGGCGGCTATCGCTGTGGGAGCGGGCCCGCAGTAACAGGGCGACGCCGGCCACGGCTGCGAATGCGACACCGACCGGCCGTGGGTCCGGTTGTCGGGCCGCGACGCCGAGGGAACCCAGGACCACCGCGGCTGCGGACGCGACGACCAATCCGGTCAGCAGATCGTGTGCCTCGCGTGTCGGGCGCCGGGTCACCAGCGCGATCCGGCCCGCCATCCGGACCACACCGACCGCAACCGCCGTTCCCACCGCACCGGCCGCCTGCAGCGAGATGCCGGTTGCAGCACAAGCCATCCCGACGGCAGCGGCGGCCACCGCCAACCCGGCCAAGCAGCACAACGTCGCGCGCACCGGCCCGCTACAGCCGCTCGACGGAACCGCAGCGGCAGCCACCGTCCCGGCCGCAGTGACGGCTAACAGGGCGTTCGGGGTGCCGGGCCCGCCCGGGACCGCCACGAAACCGGCAATCCCGGCCAGGCCGGACGCCGCCAGCGCGGCGGTGAGCCGGCGAGCAGCCGGCTTCCACGGGCTTAGCGCTTCCCGCACCGTAGCCACCACCTGCTCGGCGGGATCGTCGAAACGCGGTTCCGCCACAATGTCGCCCACCCGCGCCAACACCAGCACCGCGCCGTCGTGGATGCCCTGCTGCGCCAGCGTTTTCGAGGGGTCCAGCGGTGCCCGTCCGGGCAGACCGAGCCGGTACGGACGCAGGGCGTGCGGGCCGTCTCGGCGCGGCATGAGGTCGATGACGGAGGCGATCAGCGCTGCCACCGGCACCGCGGCCGGCAGTGCCAGATCGGCGCGACCGGTATCGGTGTGCACCGCGACCCGGCGCAGACCCGAATCCGCAATCGACACGCATCGCCTCCTCGTTTGCGCCTTCCGCTTGCGGGCACCGTAGCGCGATGGGGGCCGCGATGTTTTCGGTGTTCCACAGCTGACTTGCCGGTCCTTCGCCGGCTGTCTACGGTGTGCCGATGACCGCGCTGGGGCGCAATGCGGGCCCGCCGCCGGCACTGCCGGACGGTGAAATCGCCGTCGCCGCACCGCCGTCGGTGACACTCCCGGATTCCGGCGTCTCGCTGGCCCGACTGCTGCCCGCCGTCATGGCGGTGGGGATGCTGGCGATGACCGCGGTCGTCTACCGCTCGGGCTCATCGGCGGCACGCAGCCCGGTGTTCGCGATGCTGCCGTTGATGATGCTGGCTTCCGCGGTGGCCGCGACGGTGGCCGGGCGGACCCGCGGGCCCAAGAACATCGACGACGCCCGCGAGGGTTACCTGGATTACCTTGCCGCGCTGCGTGAATCGGTGACCGACACCGCCGCCCGTCAGCGCTCGTCTCTGTGGTGGGCGCATCCGGAGCCGGATGCGCTCTGGATGCTGGCCGGCAGCGCCCGGATGTGGGAGCGCCGGCCCGGCGACGCGGACTTCGGCAGCGTCAGGGTCGGGATCGGTCCGACCGGCCTGGCCACCCGGCTGGTCCCGCCGCCGCAGGATCCGGCGCGGCGCATCGACCCGGTCACCGACACCGCACTGCGGCGCTTCCTCGAGACACACGCGACGGTGCCCGAGGTGCCGATCACGGTGCCGCTGCTGGGCGCGGGGCCGTTGCTGCTGGACGGCGATGCCGAGGCGGCGCGTGGCCTGCTGCGCGCGATGATCTGCCAGCTGGCGATGCTGCACGGCCCGGATGTGCTGCGGATCGCCGCAGTCACCGATGCACCCGACCACTGGGACTGGCTGAAATGGCTGCCACACCATCAGCATCCGTCGGGCACCGACGCCACCGGGCCGCTCCGGCTGACTTGCCCCAGCTTGGCTGCCGCCGAAGCCGCGCTGGCCGGCCGACGGGCGGTGGTGATCAGCGACAGCACGCGCGCAGGCCTTTCGGTGGCCGAGGCCGGTACCGCCGGAACCGCGCGACGGTTCACGGTGACCGCGACGGCGCTGAGCGACCCCGAGGGCGCCCGGCCTGACTTCCTCGGTATCGCCGACGCGGTGGTGTGCGCGCAGCGGCTGGCCGGTCAGCGAGCGAACGCGGCCGGCGGCGGGAGGCCGGCGGACTGGGCGCAGTTGCTGGGTATCGGCGATATCGACCGCTACGAGCCGGCCGGCGGTTGGGCCGGCGCACCGTCGCAGCGGCTGTGCGTGCCGATCGGCACCGACCCGAACGGAAACGTGGTGCGGCTGGACATCAAGGAGGCCGCCGAGCGGGGCAGCGGGCCGCACGGGCTGTGCATCGGCGCCACCGGCTCGGGCAAATCGGAGTTTCTGCGCACCCTGGTGCTGGGCATGACGGTCCGGCATTCACCGGAGGACCTGAACCTGGTGCTGGTCGACTTCAAAGGGGGCGCAACATTTCTCGGGTTCGGGCAAACCCGGCATGTCGCCGCGGTGATCACCAACCTCGCCGATGAGGCACCGCTGGTGGAGCGGATGCGGGACGCCCTCGCCGGTGAGATGCACCGACGACAGGAACTGCTGCGGGCCACGGGCGTTGCCGGCATCAGCAGCTACGGCCAGGCCCGGCGGGCCTCAGGCATGGCGCTGCCGGCCCTGCCGGCGCTGCTCGTGATCGTCGACGAATTCTCCGAACTGCTCGACCAACAGCCCGATTTCATCGACACGTTCCTCGCGATCGGCCGGTTGGGGCGCTCGCTGGGGATTCACCTGCTACTGGCCAGCCAGCGCCTCGAGGAGGGCAAGTTGCGAGGGCTGGAATCGCACCTGTCTTACCGGGTGTGCCTCAAGACGGTGTCGGCCGCCGAGTCCCGGCTGGCGCTCGGGGCGGCGGACGCCCACGAGTTGCCCAACATTCCCGGGGCGGGGTTCCTGCGTACCGCCGACGGCGAGGTGACGCGATTCCAGACGGCCTACGTCTCCGGCGGGTGTCCCGCCCCCCGGCCGGCTCCGCGCGAAGCGCTGTCGTTCACCGCGGCGCCGAGTGGCCCGACCGAGGCGGTGCCTGCGGTGGCCGAGCGCACCGTGCTCGAGGCGATGCTGCAGCGGATCTCCGGCCACGGCCCGGCGGCCCGGCAGGTGTGGTTGCCCCCGTTGGGGGCCTCGCCGGCGCTGGGCAAGCTCCTCGAAGGCGAGTATCCCGCACTGAGCGTGCCGATCGGAATCGTCGACCGGCCTTTCGAGCAACGGCGCACCCCGCTGTCGGTCCACCTCGAGGGCGCCGGAGGGCACGTAGCGGTCGTCGGTGCGCCCCGGTCGGGTAAGTCGACGACACTGGCCACGCTGATCGCCGCGCTGAGTGCGACTCACGACGCGACCGGAGTGGCGTTCTACTGCTTGGACTTCGGAGGCAGCACCCTCTCCGAGCTGGGTTGGCTGCCGCAGGTGGGGTCGGTGGCCGGTCGTGGCCAGGCCGACCTGGTACGGCGCACGATCGCCGAGATGGAGGCGATCGTGCAGCGAAGGGAGGCGGCCGGCGGTGCTTGCGACGGCGGCCCGGCCCGCGACGTGTTCCTGGTGATCGATGGGTGGGCGGGCCTGTGCCAAGAGTTCGATGTGGAGTCAGCGATCACCGCTCTGGCCGGTCGCGGCCTGTCCTTTCGGGTGCACGTGGTGCTCTCGGCGTCGCGGTGGGCCGAAGTGCGGCCCGCATTGCGCGATCTGATCGGCACCCGCATCGAGCTGCGGTTGGGAGATCCGGCCGACTCCGAGCTGGACCGGCGCCAAGCCCACCGGGTACCCCGTGACCGGCCCGGTCGCGGCCTGACACCGGAGGGTCTGCACATGCTGGTCGCGCTCCCGCATGAATGGGAGCCGTTGCAGCACAATGGTTATGCGGTACCGCCGATTCCGCTGCTGCCGGAGCGGGTCGAGCGAGCTGAACTGGTTGTCTTCGCCGGTGACCAGCCGGTGCTGGGAGCCGACGAACGCGGCCCGGTCACAGTCGATTTCACGCGGCAACCGCACCTGCTGATCCTGGGCGACAACGAGTGCGGCAAGTCCGCCGTGTTGCGCACATTGTGCCGAGAACTGGTGCGCACGCACACCCCCGAGCAGGCGCAGCTGCTGGTGGTCGACTACCGGCGCAGCCTGCTCGGGATCGTCGACACCGGCCACCTGGCCGGCTACGCGATGTCGGCCGCAGCGTGCTCAGCGCTGCTACCGGTGGTGATCGACCAGGTGGCCGGGCGGATGCCGGGGCCGGACGTCAGCCCGCAGCAACTGCGCGACCGGTCATGGTGGCGTGGCCCGCAGATCTACGTCCTGGTCGACGACTACGACCTGGTGGCCACCGCCGCCGGCAACCCGCTGACACCGCTGCTGGAATACCTGCCTCAGGCAGGCGATCTCGGACTGCACCTGGTGGTGGCCCGCCGCAGCGGCGGGGCGGCGCGGTCGATGTACGAGCCGGTGCTGGCTGCACTGCACGACCTGGGCGCGATGGGCCTGGTGATGAGCGGCGACCCCGCCGACACCCCGCTGATCGGCTCGGTGCGGCCGAGACCGCTGCCGCCCGGGCGCGCCACCTTGGTCACCCGGTCCGGCGGTGAGCGGCTGATCCAGGTGGCCTGGGAGCGGTGACGCACCGCGCCGTCATCGAGGTCGGCCCCGCGACCGTCCGCAAATTGTGTTGCGGCGCAGGCGAACCGGCCGAAGCCTCGGCGGACTTAGAGGAGTTGATCGATGAGCCGGTCGCGCTGGTCGACGGGCAGCCGGTCGAGGTGCCGGAGCTGCTGCGCAGTGTGCTGGCCTGCCCGGCGGCCGCCGAGTCGATCGAGATCATCCACCCGTCGTGGTGGCCGGCCCGGCGGGTGGAACGGGTGATTGCAGCCGCTCGCGGCCTGGCCGAGGACGTCGCCACCCGGCCCCGCGCGCGACTGCTGTCGGACACCTTCGCGGCTGCGGCGGTCGTTGAGATCGCCACTAAACTGGTCGCCGTCACCGCCGCCGGAATCACCGCCGAGCCGCGGATCGGCTCACCCGACGAGGTGGCCGCGGCGGTGGCGCGCCGGGTCCGGGCGGCGGTCCCGGATCGCGGCGCCGCGGTGCTGATCGACGCGGCCGCCGCGGTGGGCGGGGCCGGCGTACTGGCCGAGCTGATCGCCGAAAAGCTCAGCGGCGCAGCGCAGGTGACGGTGGTCGACGCGCTGCCGGCGGTTCGGGTCGTCGAAGCCGCCGCGACGCCGGAGCCGGCACAGGCGCCGGCCCGCCCCGACCGCCGCCGACGACTGGTCCCGGCCGTCGTGGTCGCGGTGGGTGTCGTCGCACTGGGCCTAGGGGTTAATCACGACCCGCCTCGGGAAGCGACGGCAGTGACCAACCTGATCGAGGGCCGGGTGACCGTGCAGGTGCCGGCGGACTGGTCGCTGCGCCGCGTCACCGCCGGACCCGGATCGGCCCGAGTCGAGGTCGCCTCGCCCACTGACCCGCAGCTGATGCTGCACGTCACCCAAGCGCCGGCCGCCGGCGAAACCCTGTCCGCCATCGCCGAACCCCTGCAGCTGGCCATGAAACTCGCCGCCGTCGAAACCCCAGGCGTCTTCGTCGATTTCGACCCGGCCGGCAGCAGCGCGGGCCGGCCCGCGGTGACCTACCGGGAGGTTCGTGCCGACCATCAGGTCGACTGGACGGTGCTGGTCGACCGTGCCGTGCGGATCGGCATCGGCTGCCAGAGCGGACCCGGCGGCGACGACGTCCTGCGCCCGGTGTGCGAGCAGGCGGTGCGTTCGGCGCACGCCGTCACCTGAGGTAATGAGATCACCGGCAGGAAGGTGTCTTTCGCCACTGACTGGGTGAGGCGCCGTGGGTTTGGCGGAACTGCCTGGTGAAATAGGCCGCGTCGGGCAGTCCGACTCGTTGGCCGATCTCGGTGATGGACAGTCGGGTGTCGCTCAGAAGGCGGCGGGCTTCGCCCATGCGGCGTTCGGTGATCCACTCCACCACGGTGCGTCCGGTGCGGCGACGCACGACGGTCGTCAGGTGCCCCGCCGAGACCGAAACCTCGCGCGCCACTTCGCGCAGCGACAGCGGCTCGCTGTAGCGCCGGTCAATCGTCGCGAACACGTCGGCCAGCAGCGGTTCGTCGCCGAGGCGCTGCTCGCCGACCGTCTCGCCGGCCGCTCGGGTGAGGATAATCAGCAGCAGGGTCAGCAGGGCCGACACCGCTTCGCGGTGTCCTTCCCGCCGGTTCGCCAGTTCAGTTTTCAGCGCATCGAGGGTGGCGATGAACGACAGAAGGTCGACGGCGGGCACCTCCAAACGCAGCAGCCCTCCGTCCCGCTCGTGCAGGAACAGCCGCAATAGGGGATGTGATTGCCAGGTCAGCCAGGGCGAAGCCCCGTCGCCGCCGACCGCTGACGGATCGAAGAACACCGCGACACCGTCGTCGGTGCTTTCCACTGCCGCTGGACCGACGGTGGCGCCCATGGCGACCACGTAAACGACGCCATTTCCCCGGTCGCACCACAGGGCCGGGAAGCTGTGGATCTGTCCGTGCTCGGACAGCATTTCCTGCCCGACCCGGGCGACCACCACCGGCGGCGTATGGGGATCGATCGGGTACTCGTAGACCTTCACTCCGGCGCGCTGACGCACCAACCGGGCAGTACGAAGCATGGCGCCGACGATAGTCCAAACTTGCGAAAGAACGTCCTAACTTCGCGACAAAACGATGCATAGCCTTAACGTGTGCTGATAACGGCAGGGTCGCGTCACCTGGGAATTCAGGAGCCAACTCGGTTTTGCGGTGGATATTGGCTGGTCTTCATCTGAGAGACACCCATGGCCCTTTCCCGCACGTCAATTAGCGTCCAACCCCCTTGGCAGCCGCCACAACCTCGAGGAGATATCCCTTGCGCACAGCAATCCGCCCCTACGCCACCGCCGGTGTCGCGATCGTGGGCGCCGGCCTGATCGCCGCCACCCCGGTCGTCGCCCCGCTGCCCCAGATCGGCATGGTGCGCGATGTCGCACTGACCGCAACCAGCGCCTGGGACGCGGTGTTCAACGCCGCGCAGCAGAACATGACCCAGATCATGAACAACTACTACCTGGCGCCGGGTGTCGCGTTCCAGCAGTTCATGGCCAACCAGAACGACTACGCCCAGCAGCTGCTCGATGACCCGACGAACCTCACCTACGTCACCGAGCAGATCCGCCACAACCTGGACGGCCTGCTGACGGGGTACACGCTGAGCAACCCCAGCCAGGAAACCCTGGAAATCGTCATGAGCCACACCCTGGCCGCCGGTGATCCGACGACGTTCGCGATGGGCTGGTACGACCTGTTCGCCGGGCCGTTGTCGTCGATCGCGGGTGGGATGTTCCCGGCGGAGATCATGCCGATCGTCCACTTCTTGTCCTCGCCGCTGAGTGGACTGATCATGGGCTCGTTGGGGCCGTGGATCGCCCCGGGGGTCGCGCTGCTCAACAGCATTACTGAGGGTGACAGCTTCTCGGACACGTTGGCCAATGTGTTCGGTGCGTCGCTCAACGGCGCGACGTTGAACCTGGACAGCCTGCTGCCGATGATCAACGAGGCCGCCGCTGGCAGTGGGATGCTGCCCGACGGTATGGGGATCGGGCATCTGGACATTGCGTTCGGGGGGTGGTTGACCGCCGGGCATGTGGCCATCGACCCGTACCAGGTGTTGGGTGCCAATGGCGAGGTGGTGGCCGAGACGCCGGCGGTGGGTGGGTCGATCCTCAACAGCGTCGGTATCGAGCTCACCGGTGTCCCGGTGCTGGGCGCCCTCAACATCGAAAGCAACGCGGTCGGCCCGATCGGGGCGATGCTGGGCCTGGGGCAGACCGTCGGTGCGCTGTTGGGTTCCGGCTGGGACGGCAAGGGCGCGGTGCCGGTGACCCCGCCGCTGGCCGGCAGCGACCTGCCGCTGATTCCCACCGACCTCGACGACGGCGGTGCCGGTGACGCCATGGGCACCGACGTGTTCGCGGACCTGCTGGCCGGCTGGGGTCTGTAAGACCGCCGGCCAGATCGAACCTTTCCCCACCCGACATTTCACACGAGAGGCATTCACACATGACTCACCGCAAGCGCAACCGGATGATCGGTGCCAGCGGCACCGCCGCGGCGTTCCTGGCGTTCGGCATGACGCCGCTGGCGCCAGCGCCGGCCGCTCAGGCCGACTTCTTCGAAGACCTGTTCAGTTTCGACTGGATGGTCCCGGCCGCCGACGTCGACGTCGCCGGCTCAGCCGACGCATTCGACCTGTCCGGTCTGATGGGCGATTTCAACGCGGTCACGATGTTCGACCAGCTGTTCTACGCCCCGCTGCACACACTGACCGAGGCGTGGATCAACAGCGACCTCGGCGAGATGGTCAACGGCGCGATCAACACCATGGCCGGGCAGTACCTGATCGGCGACGGTATCGACGGCACCGCGGAGTCCGTCGACGGCGGCCACGGCGGCCTGTGGTTCGGTGACGGTGGCGCCGGCTGGAATAGCGATGTGGCCGGGGAGGCCGGCGGCAACGGCGGCAACGCCATCGGCTTCGGCGACGGCGGTGACGGCGGTGACGGCGGTGCGGGTGCCGCCGGCGGCAACGGCGGCATCGGCGGCACCTGGATGGGCCACGGCGGCGACGGCGGGGCGGGCGGCACGGCGACTGTGGCGGGCGGCTTCGGTGGCGCCGGCGGCGATGGCGGTGCGGCAATGGCGTGGATGTTCGGCAACGGCGGAGCAGGCGGTTCCGGCGGCGCCGGCATGGACGGCACCCAGAATGTCACCGGCACCGGCATGAGCGGGGGCCAAGGCGGCAACGGTGGTAATGGCGGGGTCAGCGGATACCTTCTCGGCAACGGCGGCAAGGGCGGCGCCGGCGGCGCGGCCGGCAACGGTGGCAACGGTGCGACCGGTGACACCGACGGGCTGGCCGGTGGTGTTGGTGGCCGCGGCGGTGCGGGCGGCCTGGGTGGTGCCCGCGGTTCCCACTTCTATGGCGCCGCGTTCTACGGCGGCGCCGGCCAAGCCGGCGACGGCGGGCACGGCGGCAACGGCGGCGCCGGCGGCGAGGCCGCCACCGACGCCGGTGGTCACTTCCTCGGTAACGGTGGCATCGGCGGCATCGGCGGTGACGGCGGCGCCGGCTACGCCGGTGGCGACGGCGGCAACAGCGGTGACGGCGGCGACGGCATCAACGGCGGCCACGCCGGCGGCTGGGGCGGCAGCGGTGGCAATTCCCTCGCTGACAACGCGGGCGGCACCGGCGGCAACGGCGGGGTCGGTGGGGATGCCACCGGTGCGGTCGGGGTGACCGGCACTGCAGGCAACGGCGGCTCCGGCGGCCAGGGTGGCTACGGCAGTGACGCCGAGGGCGGGCGCGGCGGAGACGCCGGGCAGGCCGGCGCCGGCGGCAACGGCGCCACCACCGACGACACCATCAAGACCATTGGCGGGCGCGGTGGCTACGGCGGCGGCGGTGGTAACGGCCATACCGCCGGTGCCAGCACGGACGGCGCGGCCGGCGGCACCGGCACCTTCAAGGGCGGCACCGGCTCCGGCGGCGGCAATGGCGCCCGCGGCCTCGACGGCGGGAGCGGTGGCAACGGCGCCGACGGTGGCATGGCGACCGGCTGGAAGGACGCCGACGGCACCATCTGGAGCATCGGCGGCAACGGCGGCCTCGGCGGCAGCGGAGGCCAGACCAGCGGCAACATGCTCACCGGCGGCACCGGCTCCGGCGGCGACGGCGGCCAGGGCGGCAACGGTGCCGACGGGTTGACCGGCCCCGGCGTGGTCAGCATCGGCGGCAACGGCGGCCAGGGCGGCAACGGTGCCGCGGGTAGCGGCGCCGACGGCGGTGCCGGTGGTGGCGGTGGTGCCGGTGGCGACGGCACCGCCTCCGGCGGCAACGGCGGTAACGGCGGCGGCGGCGGCACTTCGGACACCACCGGAAGCGCCGGAGTCGGCGGGGCGGGCGGCAACGGCGGCAACAGCGGCGGCGTCGAAACCCCCACCAACACCCTCGGCATCGGGCCCAGCCACGCCGGCAACGGCGGCAACGGCGGGGCCGGCACCACTTCCTACGGCGGCCCCAGCAGCGTCGGTGGAGCCGGTGGCAACGGCGGCAACGGCGCTGGCGACGTCAACGGCGGCAACGGCGGCACCGGCGGAACCGGTGGTCGCGGCGGTTACGGCGCCGAGGGATCGACCGGTAACAACCCGCTCACGGGGGCCCCCGGCAAGGTGGCCGGCGGCGACGGCGGCAACGGCGACACCGGCGGTGCCGGCGGCCAGGGCGGCAACGGCGGCAGCTCGGAGAACGGTGTCGGCGGCAACGCCGGCAACGGCGGCAAGGGCGGTGACGCCGGCCAGGGCGGCAACGGCGGTGCCGGCGGCATCGACCCCGCCACCGGTGCCGGCCTCGCCGGCGGTAACGGCGGCAACGGTGGCAACGGCGCGGCCGGAGGCGCGGCCGGGCAGGCCGGGCAGGGCGGGGCCGGTAGCGGCGCTGCGGGTTCGGTGGGTGCAGGCGGTGCAGGCGGTGCCGCCGGAGCCGGTGGCACCGGGGGCCCCGGTGACCCCGTCGGTGCTGACGGCAACCCCGGCACCCCGGGCAACCCCGGCTAGCCAGCATTTTCTCGGCACGGTCGCCGGGTCCCTCACCGGGCCCGGCGACCGTGTCTTTTGTGCTCGCAACCGGAGGGAACCGAACCCGGCCTATCGCCGTCGAACTACATAACAACCGACAACCGATACGGGGGAGATGTGAGCACACCCGCAGCCACCAACACACTCAGCGCCGACTTCGACGTCATGCTCGCTGTCGCGGCGGCCACCGACGCCCGCAACGAGGAGATCCGGGGAATGCTGCAAGCGTTCGTCGGCCGGATGCGGGCCGTGCCGCCGTCGGTCTGGTCGGGAATGGCAGCAGCCCGGTTCCAGGATGTCCTGGACCGCTGGAACACCGAATCGCTGAGCTTGCATCACGCGCTGGCGCGCATCGCCGAGACCATTCGCCACAATGAGCGCGCCCTACGGGAGGTGGCCGAGACCCACTCGCACCACATCGCCGTCGCCGGCGACGGTATCTGAGGGGCGGTCAGTCATGGCCGCGGCATTGTCGTACAACTTCGAGGAAATCGAATACGCCGTCCGTCAGGAGATCCACTCCACGGCCAGCCGGCTCAACGGCGCGCTGGAACAGCTGCGGTCGCAGATCGCACCGCTGGAGCAGGTGTGGACCCGGGAGGCGGCCGGTGCCTACCACGCCGAGCAGCTGCGATGGCAGCAGGCCGTGGACGCACTCAACCAGATCCTGTTTGCCTTGGGTAGCGCGGTGCGCGACGGCGCGGCTGACGTCGCCGACGCCGACCGTCGCGCGGCGGGAACTTGGGGGCGGTAGGAGAGACCACCCCCGGGTAACGGTGTGGCCCCGATGGAGGAGAGCCGTCGGGGCCACACCGGCTCACCGAGTCGAGGTGGACTGTTGGTAAGGGAGGACCATCCCGGTCGTGACGAGATACCGGGACTTTCGCGTGACCCTCAAGAACGAGCGATGGAACGTCGCCTGGACGAACTTGTGCGGCGCCGGCTTCGCGACGAGTCCGTCGCGTTGGCCAGCGTTCTCGATCAGGCGCGGATGCTTCACCGGTACCGGGCGGAACTCGGCTATCCAGCACACCTTGACGAACGTGTTGGAAAACTCGATGACAGCGAACGGTTTGTCGCTCGGCTGCTGGTGTCTGAGGACCGGAACGTCAGCCACGTCCCGCCCGCCAAAACCGGTCAACCTACGCCTGACCTGGTCGTCGACGGCGTGCTCGCCGAAATCAAGACCAGCATCGGAGCTGGTGTTCAAGGTTTCGGCAAACGACTGCAAGAAGCGCAGGCGACACGAGTGTTCGTCAATGCGAAGCAATCGCGGATCAGTCCCGACACCATGTCTGACCTGGTCCAGCAACTTATTGACCTCGGCGTTCTGACGTATGCTCGGGTGATCGGCGACCGCTATGACTGGCAACGAGGAAGGTGGTGACACGCGATGGCTACGGAGCTGCGGTACGACCTGCTCGATGTCGGTGTGGACACCACCGAAGAGCTGGCGCAGCTGATCGAGAAGGCATTCGGCCCGGGGGGCGTGTGGACGCAGGGCGGCAATGTTCGGTGGTACCGCGCGACGGGCTACGACTTCGTTGTCACTATGCCCGACGAGCCGTATGACGGTGAATTGTGGGTCACGGTCGGTGCCCCGACCGTCGACGAGCAACAGCGCCGCGCCGACATCACGTTCGACCGTCTCGCGGCAGCCGACCCGAAGGTCGCACTGACACTGATTGCCGAAGATGACTCCGTCGTGCGGCGCCGTCCTGCCACGCGCACCGCACAACGGTCCACTGCCCCGTTTTGACCTGCCCGGATACCCGCCGGTAAGCTGCTCCGTTGGCGTGCGGTGCCGTCTTGGCACAGCGGGTCCTCGGGTCACTGTCGGTCGCCGAGAATCACCCCCGCCGTTCACGCTGGACCGGCACCCGGCTCGCTCCGGGATCCGCACAACCGGGTAGCAACCCGAATTACGAGAGGTAAGCGCTGTGCCCACCTATACGCCGAAGGCGGGTGACACCACGCGGTCGTGGTACGTCATCGACGCCACCGACGTGGTGCTCGGCCGGCTCGCCGTTGCGGCAGCAAATCTGCTGCGCGGCAAGCACAAGCCGACGTTCACGCCCAATGTCGACGGTGGTGACTTCGTCATCATCATCAACGCTGACAAGGTCGCCATCAGCGGCAACAAACTGCAGAAGAAGATGGCTTACCGCCACTCGGGCTACCCGGGCGGGCTGCGCAAGCGCAGCATCGGTGAGCTGATGGAGACCCGTCCCGACCGTGTCGTGGAGAAGGCGATCCTCGGGATGATCCCGCACACCAAGCTGGGGCGTCAGATTCAGCGCAAGCTGCACGTCTACGCCGGGCCGGTGCATCCGCACACCGCCCAGCAGCCGGTCCCGTACGAAATCAAGCAGGTGACGCAATGACCGAGACGGCAATCGAGGGCACCGAGGCCATTGAGCCCACTGAGCCCACCGAGACGGTTGAGGTCGAGGAGACCGCAGAGGTGCAGGCCGAGGCCGCACCGAGCTACGAGCCGCACGACCTGGGCCGTCCCATCCAGACCGTCGGTCGCCGCAAGGAGGCCGTGGTGCGGGTGCGCCTGGTGCCCGGCACCGGCAAGTTCAACCTGGACGGGCGGACCCTGGAGGCCTACTTCCCGAACAAGGTGCACCAGCAGCTCATCAAGGCTCCGCTGGTCACCGTCGACCGGCTGGAAAGCTTCGACGTCTACGCCCACCTCGACGGCGGCGGCCCCTCCGGGCAGGCCGGCGCGCTGCGGCTGGCCCTGGCCCGCGCCCTGATCCTGGTGCAGCCGGAGGACCGGCCGGCGCTGAAGAAGGCCGGCTTCTTGACCCGTGACCCGCGGGCCACCGAGCGCAAGAAGTACGGACTGAAGAAGGCCCGCAAGGCGCCTCAGTACAGCAAGCGCTGATCGTTCTGGCAGCGAGCGTGCGTGGAAACGGTCCCACACCGGCGTGTCGGACCGGGAACACGCACGCTCGCGGCGATAAAGGATAGTTATGGGTCGACTTTTCGGCACCGACGGCGTCCGTGGGGTCGCCAACCGCGAATTGACCGCGGAACTGGCCATGGCGCTGGGCAGTGCGGCGGCCCAGCGGCTGTCCACCGGCACCGAGCGTCGGGTTGCCGTCGTGGGTCGCGACCCGCGGGCCAGCGGCGAGATGCTGGAAGCCGCGGTCATCGCCGGGCTGACCAGCCAAGGCGTCGACGCACTGCGGACCGGTGTGCTGCCCACACCCGCGGTGGCCTACCTGACCAGTGCTTATGAAGCCGACTTCGGGGTAATGATCTCCGCGTCGCACAACCCGATGCCCGACAACGGCATCAAGTTCTTCGGCCCGGGCGGCCACAAACTCGACGACGCCACCGAGGACCAGATCGAGGACCTGGTCGCCGCCGGGCCGGGGCTGCGACCGGTCGGCGCCGAGCTGGGCCGGGTGGTGGACGCCAAGGACGCCCTGGACTGCTACCTGCGCCACCTCGGCGAAACCCACCGCACCCGGCTGGACGGGCTGACCGTGGTGGTGGACTGCGCCCACGGCGCAGCGTTCCAGACGGCGCCGCGGGCCTACCGGGCCGCCGGTGCCACCGTGATCGCGATCAACGCCGATCCCGACGGGCTCAACATCAACGACGGCTGCGGCTCGACGCACCTGGAACCGCTGCGGGCGGCGGTGCTCGCGCACGGCGCGGACCTGGGCCTGGCCCACGACGGCGACGCCGACCGGTGCCTGGCCGTGGATGCCGCCGGTGAGGTCATCGACGGCGACGCCATCATGGTCGTGCTGGCGCTGGCCATGCGCGACGCCGGTGAACTGGCCGGCGACACCCTGGTCACGACGGTGATGAGCAATCTCGGTCTGCACTTGGCGATGCGTGAGGCGGGCATCGAGGTGCGCACCACCGACGTCGGCGACCGCTACGTGCTCGAACAGCTTCGGGCCGGCGGTTTCACCCTCGGCGGTGAACAGTCCGGTCACATCGTGCTGCCCCAAGTTGCCACCACCGGCGACGGCATCGTCACCGGCCTGCGCCTGATGGCGCGGATGGCGCAGACCGGCATCCCGCTGGCCGGTTTGGCCTCGGCGATGCGCACGCTGCCGCAGGTGCTGATCAACGTCGAAGTCACCGACAAGGCTGCCGCGATGGGCCGGCTGGCGGTGCGCACCGCACTGCAGCGTGCCGAGGAGGAGCTCGGCGAGACCGGACGAATCCTGTTGCGGCCCTCCGGGACCGAGCCGCTGATTCGAGTGATGGTGGAAGCGGCCGACGAGGACACCGCGCGCCAGATCGCGCTCGGTGTCGCCGAAACGGTACGCAGCCGACACTGAGCTGAATTCGGCGGAACCACAGCGGCTCCGGCACCGTCATACCCATATGGGACGACAACAGCTTTACCTCGACGTCGCCGCGCTGCACTCCGTGGCGGACTGCTTTGCAGCCGCCGCGGCCGATATCGATACCGCCATTCGAATCCGGCTGGGCGGCTTGGCGTTCGACGGTCGCGTCGCTGGGCGCGACCACGTCGCGGCGGGGGAGGAGATGCGCCGCGCGCTGGGCGGCTGGGCGAGCGAGCTGACGCGCTGGTCGCGGGCCAACACCGAGATCGCGGCGGCGTTGCGCGCAGGACTGGTGCGCTACGCACACGCCGAAACCTCCGCGGCGGATCGGGTCGGTTGAGGTGGCGCAGCAATACGACGTGGCCGGGCGGCTCGCCGAGGGTCGAGAGGCGTTGGCGCACAATCAAACCTACGTGTCGGCCTGCCATCGGCTCGGTTATCGCCATCCTGACCTCACCAGTTATGACGGGCAGCTCGCCGACTGCTACGACAGCGAAGCCGGCCTGGACCTGCGGCTGCTCGACGCCGACTGTGCGGCGCTGAGTTCGCTGGCCGACGCGGCCGACGATGCGCTGGGCCGGCAGCGCGCGCAGCTCGGCGAGTTCGCCACGGCCTGGCGCGGGCCGGGGGCTGAGGCCGCCGCGGCGTTCCTGCGCCGGCACTGTGATGCCGGTGCGCAGTTGACGGCCCGGTTGCGGGCGGCCGCCACTGGATGCGCGGTGCTGCGCGACGAGCTGTGGCGGCTGGTCGATAGCAAGGTGGCCGCGGTGCTGGCCCTCGACGATGGGGTCGGGGCCCAACGTCCGGCATGGCTGGCCGCCGCGCAGGCGGTGGATTCGGGCGCACACGACGAGCGCGCCACCGAGGTCATCGAGAAGCAGGTGATGCCCTACGTGGACAACAACGTTCGGGGCGTGTGGGTCTCGGCCGTGCGGCCGGCACGCGACGGGGCGGCGGCGGCCTACCGCAGCGCGACCGCGGCGGCCGATGCCGGGGCGGGGGTGCTCTTCGCGATTCCGGGTGATTTCGGGCCCGAGCGCCCGCCCGACGACCCGGCGCCGGTCGTCCCGGCGGCCATCGCCCCCGTTGCGGCAGACCTACCCCCGGCGGAGGCACCGGTGGCGGCGGGCGAGCGGTCGGGCGCCGCCGCGCCGGAACCCGCCGCCGCAGTCGACGACCTGCCGGTGGATCCGGGTTTGCCGCCCGGTCTCGGCCTGCCAGGCGATCTCGGTTTGCCGACGGGCGGGCTGCCGACCAGCGGTCTCGGCGGGCTTGGTGGACTCGGTGGGCTGATTCCTCGCCTGGCTGACGCCTTTGGTGATCCCGGCCTCGGTGAACCGTTCAACGACGCGGTCGAGGACACATCGGCGGCCGACGGCCATGACGCCGATGACCCCGAGGCTGAGCCCGCGGACGAGGACGACACCGACGCCGACGATCCCGCCGACGCCGAACTGGTCAACGACGCCGAGCCGGAATCAGAGCCGACAGCCGAGGAACCCGAACCGGCCACCGAGCAAGCCGAGCCGGCAGTCGAAGCGGGGGAAACCGAGAACGAGCCGACGTCCGAGCCGGCGCCCCAGCTGATGGCCGACGGCCCGTCCAAAACCCCCTGCGAGATCGCCGGCCAGGAGTTGCCGCAGGTGGGGCAGTGAACCACCAGGAGGCATGCACATGCCGATCTACTCGCATCATGATGCGAGCACTGTATGGTGGTAGGTGTGCGGACAACCGTGGTGATCGACAGCGATGTCGCTGCCGAGGTCGAACGGCTTCGGCGGGAGGGACTGGGTGTCAGCGAGGCGCTGAACCTGCTGGCGCGCCGCGGCATGGCCGCGCAGGCCAGTGCCCCCGCGGCTCCCTACCGGCATCGCACGGCACGGGTCGGACTGAAGGTCGACGTCACCAACGTGGCCGATGTGCTCGACCTACTTGATGACGACCGTTGATTGTCGACGCGAACCTCCTGTTGTACGCGGTCGATGAGGACAGCAGGCACAATGCGGCGGCCGCGGCATGGCTGGAGGAAACACTGCGCGGGCCCAACCGGGTCGGCCTGCCGTGGCAGACGATCGGCGCCTTCCTGCGCATCATCAGCCACCCCAGGGTCACCCAGAACCCGTTGAGCGCCTCTGACGCGTGGAGTCATGTCGCAGATTGGCTGGCGGTGCCCGTGGTGTGGATCCCGCCCGCGACCGAATCCACCGCTCAGATCTACGCCGGAATCTGCGCACAGGTCGACGTCACCGGCAACCTAGTGCCCGATGCCCAACTGGCCGCGCTGGCGATGGAACACGGCGTCGAACTCGCCTCCGCCGACTCCGACTTTCAGCGATTCCCCGGCCTGCGCTGGATCAATCCGCTGGATCCTCGCTGAACTCAGCTCACCCCTGTCGGCTTCCCCAAGTCTGCAGCGCTGAAGCGATTTTGGCGGCCGCCTCCAGCTGCTCGAGCGATAGCTCGTCGGCCGGGTTGCGCCGCCATTCGGCGACCACCGCCAGCGCCCCGTCGATGAACTGCTGGCGGGACTGGCCGCGCTGGATCTTGCCGCTGGACGTGGTCGGCAGCGAGACGTGGTGCACCAGAACCACGGCGTCGGCCGCGATGCCGTGGTGGGTGGCGACTGCGGTCCGGATTTTGTCGATGACGTCGTCCAAGTCGGTTTCGCCGGCCCGCGCACTGTCGACTTCGTGGACGACGACCAGTTGCTCGATGCCGCCTGGGGGAGCGTCCGTGGCGAACGCCGCACCCCGGCCCGACACCAGCACCGGGTCGCACTGCTGCACGGTGAACTCGATGTCGTTGGGGTAGTAGCGGTGCCCGTCGACGACGATCAGGTCCTTGCAGCGCCCGGTGGTGAAAAGCTCACCGGCGCATAGGAATCCGTAGTCTCCCGTGCGTAGGAACGGTCCGCGGTTCGGGTCGCCCGGAGCGGCCAGCCGCGCCCCGAACGTCGCCGCGGTCTCTTCGGGCCTGTTCCAGTAGCCCAGGGCGACATTGGGCCCGGCGACCCAGATCTCACCGACCTCGTCGGGTCCGCAGGGTTGGTGGGTCACCGGGTCGACGATGGCGACGTCGGATTGGCGCGGCTGACCGCAACCTACGAACGTCGCGGCGGCCGGGTCGTCGGGTGCGATGTCGACGATGCGGTCCTCGGCCAGTGCCACCCGATCGACATAGCGCACCCCCGGCATCCCGGTGGCGCAGCCGGCCGAGACCTGCAGGGTGGCCTCTGCCAGCCCGTACACCGGGTAGCACGACGAGATCTGGAAACCCGCCGGCGCAAAAGCATCGGCGAAGGCCGCCAGTGAGGTGGCGCGCACCGCCTCGGCGCCGTTCATGGCCACGGTCATGCAGGAAAGATCCAGTGCCGCACGCTCTTCCGGCGTACTGGTTTCCACGCACCGGTCGTAGGCGAAGTTCGGCGCGGCGGTGATCACGCCGCGATGCCGGGACACCAGTTCCAGCCACCGCATCGGGCGCTTGATGAACGCGGTCGGCGACATCAGCGCCGTGCTGGCGCCGATGTAGACCATGGACAAGATGCCACCGATGAGGCCCAGGTCGTGGTGGGGCGGCAGCCAGAAGACGCCCTTGGCGTTCTCGTCGCCGTTCCACGCCTGAGCGATGGCGTCGACGTTGTGCAGCACGTTGCCGTGGGACAGCAGCACACCCTTGGGGGAGCGGGTCGAACCCGAGGTGTATTGGATGGCGGCCGGAGAGTCGGCCCGGATGTCGGGGGCGACCCAGGTGTCGGGATCGGCGCCGGCGTCGGTGAAGAACCAATGCTCCGGTTCCCCGGGGATTCCGGCGACCGCGCTCCGGGTGGCCTGTTGGGTCTCGCCGGCGGTGAGCGCGAACTTCGCGGCGGCGTCCGGGACCACCACCTGCAGGCGCGGCGCCAGCTTCTGGTGCACGGGCACCGCGACGGCGCCGGCATACAGGCAGCCGAAGAAGCCGGCGATGAAGTCCAGACCCGGACGCACTAGCACCAGGACCCGCTCTCCGGCGACGTCGTGGCGCTGCAGGTTCGCCGCGATCGCCCGCGCCCGCAGGTCCAGCTCGCGGAAGCTCAGCTCACTGCGTCCCTCGTCGTCCCCGTTGTAGGAGAAGCTGAACGCGACCTTGTCGCCGAACCGCTCGGCTTGCCGTTGTAGCAGCTCAACCAGGGTTTCTGCGATGGGCGTGGTCACCGTGGGCGTGAAATCCATGGCCCTATCTTGGCCTGAGAGGTGTCCTGAGCCACAATCGGCCCACCCCGGTCAGGCGGTGGCACTCTTGTCAGGGCGTCAATGCGCGCAACTCCTCCACGTAGCGCAACGCCTCGCCCGGCTCGTTGGCCAGCGGGCCGGCCAGCAGCGTCGTGACGCCCGCCTCGCCGTATGCCGCGAGCCGCTCGGCAACGAATCCGCGCGGCCCGATCAACGAGGTGTGCCGCACCAACTCGTCGGGGACGGCGTTGATCGCCTCGGTCTTGCGCCCGGACAGGTACAGCTCTTGGATGCGGTCGGCCACCTCGCCGAAGCCGTACCGGGTGGCCAGGTTGTGGTAGAAGTTGCGGCCTTTGGCGCCCATCCCGCCGATGTAGAGCGCCAGTTGCGGTTTCGCCCACGCCAGCCGGTCATCGACGTCGTCGCCGATGGCCAAGGACACTCCGGCCATCACGTCAAGCGGGCCCAGCGCCGGGTCGCGTTTGGCCGCACCGGCTCTCAATGCGTCACCCCACACCTCAGCGGCGCGCTCCGGGTAGTAGAACACCGGCTGCCAGCCGTCGGCGATTTCGGCGGTCAGCTCGACGTTCTTTGGGCCCAATGCCGCGATCGAGATCGGAATACGTTCGCGCACTGGGTGATTGATCATCTTCAGTGGTTTGCCCAGTCCGGTGCCGCCCGGCAGCGGCAGCTGATAATGCTTGCCCTCAAAGCTGACCCGTTCCCGGCGCCACACCGCCCGGCAGATCTCCACGACCTCACGGGTGCGCCCCAGCGGGGCGTCGAACGGCACGCCGTGGAAGCCCTCCACCACCTGCGGCCCGGAGGTGCCGATCCCCAGCCGGAAGCGGCCGTCGGAGACGAAGTCCAGGCCGGCGGCCGTCATCGCCAGCAGGGCGGGGGTGCGGGTGTAGATCGGCAGGACGCCGGAGACGAGTTCCACGCGCGATGTCTTGGCGGCCAGATAGCCCAGCTGGCTGACCGCGTCGAAGGAGTACGCCTCCGCGACGGCGACCACGTCGATACCGACCCGCTCCAGTTCGACGACCTGCTCGGCCGCCTCTTTGAATCCGCCTGAATACCCGAGCTGTACACCAATTCGCATGGTTCACACATACCAGTGCGGGTGTCGGCGACGCGCCTATCGGTCCGGGGCTTTCAGCCATCTCTTACGCAAGAACGTGCAGCTCGCCGGGAAGCCGGGCTGTCCTCCGGGTTATCTCGCGTGGGAACGCCCGACGGAAGGTTCGTTGAGCGCCACTTGTCTCTTCGTCAGCGCCGCCGCGGGCGCTGATGGCGGTTGAGCCCCAGCGGTACCGACGGGCCAGCGTGGCGTCGGCGCCGCGGAGGGCCGGGTAATGGCGGTAGCTGAAAAACCCTCCGACCGTGCGCGGGTCCCACACGCGGACCCGACGGCCGGTGGGCGTCCGGCGCGTGCACTCCTATACACGCTCACGGCAAAAGCCGTTATCTAGCCGCTCTTACGAGGAGGAAAGTCCACAGCATTCCACCGGATTCTAAGTATACGCATAGTTTGACGATGGATATGCCGAGGCAAAGCCCCGCGAGCTTGGAAAACGCCGAAGATTTATTTGACGAAGATGCTTGTGTCTTAGCTTTCTCACGGTTAGTGTCTTGCTTCACATCAGTTAGTAAGTGTGAATTCAGGAACAACACGGCAGCGTCCGCCCCTTGAGGCGCTCGCCGAGGGCGGCACCTTACAAAAGGAGATGGCTGTGCAGCAAACCCTTCGCCCCTACGTCACCGCCGGTATCGCGATCGTCGGCTCTGGCCTGATCGCGGCTACCCCGGTGGCGACCCCGCTGGCGAATGTCCCCACCGTCCGAGATGTCGCACTCACGGCAGACGGCGGCCTGCCGGACCTGATGGCGCCGTGGACGGCGGTGTTCAACGAGGCATCGCAGAACGCGACCATCCTCACCCAGAACTACCTCATCGGCCCGGGGGTGGCGTTCCAGCAGTTCCTGGCCAACCAGACGCAGTTCTGGCAGTCGGTCCTGGACGACCCGTCCAAGATCCCGGACGTGATGCAGCAGATCCAGCACAACCTGGACGCGGTGATGACCGGCTACACGCTGCAGAACGCCTCGGCCGAGACCATCGCGACGGTGAACTTCCACACCCTGAGCGGGTCGGACCTGAACACCTTTGCCATCGGCCACGACCTGCTTTTCCAGTTGTTGCCGCAGTTCCTGCCCGCTGACATGGACACGTCGCTGATCACCCCGATCGTCAACTTCATGGCGTCGCCGCTGAGCGGCATCATCATGGGTGCGCTGGGGCCGTCGATCAGCCCGTGGATCGCGATGATGGACAGCATCCAAGACGGCGACAATCTCAACCAGATCATGGCGAGCTGGATGGACGGCTACCTCAACGGCGCCACGCTGGACCTGGGCTTCCTGCTCCCGCTGATCGCCGACTCCGGGTTCCTGCCGCCGGGCACCGAGATCACCGAGCTGAACTTCGCGCTGAGTGGTCTGCTGACCCCCGGTTCGGTAAGTGTGGGCCCCTACGAGGTGACCGACCAGGCGGGCAATCTCGTCGAGGTTCCCGCCGTCGGCGGATCGATGTTCAACGGCCTGGGCATCACGCTCACCACCAGCATCCTGCCCATCCCGATCGCGATCGAAGGCCACGCTGTCGGCCCGATCGCGGCCTGGGAGGCCTGGGGGCAGACCGCCGGCGCGCTGCTCGGCTCCGGCTGGACCGGCAAGGATCCCCTCCCCGTCAGCCCGCCGTGGCCCGGCATCAACTTCCCGACCCTGCCCGACGACTTCTTCGACGACGGTGGCGCCACCACGGACCCGGGCGACTCTGCGGCCAGTGCACTGGCCGGCTGGGACTTCGACGACATCATCAACGCACTGGTCGGCGGCGGAGCCTGAGCAACCGCTATCCCGACATTCCCTCTGACAACCTTCAACACTGCTTTTCAGAACCGCTTCACAGGAGAGGTGTTCGCAAATGAGTCGTCGTTCCAGCACCAGCCAGCCTGATAACACCGGATCGCGATACCGCAAGCGGGTGGTCGGCGCCACCAGTGCGGTGGGTGCGTTCCTGGCTTTCGGGATGGCCCCGTTAGCCGCGGCGCCCGCCGCGAACGCCGACGCCGATTTCGACCTGGGCGATCTTTTCGGCGATCTGTTCAGCTCGTGGTCCACGACCGACGCCGGTGATGCCGCCGCCACCTGGGACCTCGACGCACTGTTCGGCGGCGCAGGCAGCGCCGCCAGTGACCCGTTCTCATGGACCGGGATCATGGACCAGTGGTTCTACGAGCCGCTGCACGCTATGACCCAGCTCTGGATCACCAACCCGCTCGGCGAATCCATCAACGGGTGGATCAACGACTGGTCTGGCATGTACCTGATCGGCAACGGCGTTGCCGGCACCGAGGACTCACCCGACGGCGGTGACGGTGGCCTGTGGTTCGGTGACGGCGGTGCCGGGTGGACCAGCGACGAGGCGGGGGTGGCCGGCGGTGACGGCGGCTCCGCGCTCGGCTGGCTGGGCAACGGCGGTGACGGCGGCGCAGGCGGCGCCGGCGCGGCCGGCGGTGACGGTGGCGCCGGTGGCTGGTTCATGGGCCACGGTGGTGACGGCGGCGCCGGTGGCGCTGCTGTCGTGGCAGGTGGTTTCGGTGGTGCGGGCGGCGACGGTGGCGCCGCGGCCGCCTGGTTCTTCGGCAACGGCGGGGCCGGCGGGGCCGGCGCGGCCGGCATGGACGGCACCCAGAACGTCACCGGCACCGGTATGAGCGGTGGCCAGGGCGGCAACGGTGGCGCCGGCGGCCGCAGCGGCTACATGTTCGGCGACGGTGGCGCGGGCGGCGCGGGCGGCGCTGCCGGTAACGGTGGTAACGGCACGGCCGGCGACGTCGATGGCCTGCTCGGTGGCTCCGGAGGTAACGGCGGCAGCGGTGGCGCCGGCGGCGCCCGCGGCTCGGACTACTACGCCGGCGCGTTCTACGGCAGCGCCGGAGCGGCCGGTGACGGCGCAGACGGCGGCAATGGTGGCACCGGCGGTGCGGCGGCCACCGACGACAACGGCGATTACATCGGCCGTGGCGGTGACGGCGGCACCGGCGGTACCGGTGGCAGCGGCCTGCACGGCGGCAACGGTGGTACCGGTGGTACCGGTGGCGACGGCAACGGCCTCAACCCGTTCAACCCCACCTCCCCCTCCGGCTCTGGCGGTCAGGGCGGACTAGGTGGCGGCGGTGGTGCTTCGCTCGGAGCCAACACCGGCGGCAACGGCGGTGACGGCGGCAAGGGCGGCCTGGGCACCGTCGGATTCGGCGGTACCGGTGGCGGCGGCGGCTTCGGCGGCAGCAGTGACACCGGCAACGGCGGTGCCGGCGGCAACGGCGGGCACGGCGGCAACGGCGCGACCAATGACGACTCGGTCGCTACCACCGGCGGCAACGGCGGCTCCGGCGGCTACGGCGGTAGCAGCAACGGAGCCGGGACCGGCGGTGCGGGCGGTAACGGCGGAGCTGCCGGCGACGGCACGCTTCGCGGCGGCGACGGCGGTTCCGGCGGTGGGGGTGGCTACACCTCCGGCGGCGCCGGTGCCAACGGCGGCAACGGCGGCGCGGCGGGCAAGGGCCTGGGCTATAACGACGGCACCACCACGTGGAGCATCGGCGGCAATGGCGGCGCCGGCGGCGCCGGATCCGACGGCCAGAGTGCCACCGCCACCGGTGGGACCGGCGGTGTCGGCGCCAATGGTGCCGACGGCGCGACCGGCGCGGGCGTGGTCAGCGTCGGCGGTAACGGCGGCGCCGGCGGTGCCGCTGGCGGCAGCGCCGGCGGGACCGTCGGGGTGGCCGGTGCCGGTGGTGCCGGTGGTAACGGCACCGCATCCGGCGGTGACGGCGGCGTCGGCGGCGCCGGTGGCATGGGCAACCAGGGCCTCTCCAGCCACTCCGACGGTGGTACCGGCGGCGCCGGTGGTGCCGGCGGTAACAGCGGCGGCGTCGCCACCCCGACCAACACGCTCGGGATTGGCCCCAGTCGTGCCGGCAGCGGCGGTGCGGGTGGAGTCGGCGGCGGGTCCTACGCCGGGACTGCCGGCAACGGCGGCACCGGTGGTGTGGGCGGCGCCGGCGCAGGGTCGGTCGACGGTGGCACCGGCGGCGCGGGCGGTGCCGGAGGCGGCGGTGTCACCGGTGGTAACGGTGGGGTGGGCGGCGCCGGTGGCACCGCCTCGGCCGGTAACGGTGGGACCGGTGGTGCCGGTGGTGCGGGTGGTTACGCCAATCCCGGCGCGGAGGGTTCCAGCGGCATCCCGCTGCTGCCCGGCGGAGAAAACAAGGCCGGCGGTGACGGCGCCAACGGTGGCAACGGGGGCGTCGGCGGCCTCGGCGGAGTCGGCGGTGGCTCCACCAGTGGGACCGGCGGCAACGGTGGTGCCGGTGGTATGGGTGGCGCCGGCGGTGCGGGTGGCGCCGGCGGGCCCGGCGGCACCAACCCCGACACCGGCAACGGGTACGACGGCGGCGACGGCGGCGACGGCGGCGCCGGCGGGGCCGGTGGCGACGGCGGCGCTCACGGTACCGGCGGCGCCGGCAACGGTACCGGTGGCGCGGCCGGTGACGGTGGCGACGGTGGCGCGGCGGGTGCCGCTGGTCCGGGCGGTGCCGCTACCGGCACCGGCACGCCCGGTCAGGACGGCACCGCCGGTACTGCCGGCAACGACGGCGCGGCCGGCACGCCCGGTACGTAGCCGACGGCTGACAGCGACCACGGTCGCCGAGTCCACCCGGACTCGGCGACCGTGGTCGTTTCAGCGGAGCCCCTGTCCGCGCGACTATGCGTGTCCGCGGCCGACACACCGCCGGAAGCGCCGGATCTGTGCACGCTCACCGTTAGGCATTGACGCGCGGCCACCCGAATTTTTGCTGAGGTGATGGAACCGTTCAGCCACAGGCGGCCGCTTTTTTACAGCGCGGCTGAATCTCACCCCCCCCGGACGGTGCCTCGTCTGATGCTGCTCCGCGAGCGGGCTAGACGACCGGGTATTGGCTGGACCCCATGCTAGTAGTGCCGGCGAATAATTCTCAGCAGTTTCTTTTATTAGAGTTCGTTTCATGAAAGTAGACGAACGTTGACATAAGCGTAATTATGGAAGATTGCACCTAAAATCCGCACATAATCGCAGTTCAGCTGGACTAAATGGGGGCTCATCGCCAGCGCGTTTGTGCCGGGCGCCACAACCCCGGCCGCTTGTGCCCTCGGTTGCTTCTAAGTTTTGCTTCAGATAACTTGACTTACGGCCGAGACGCGCCTCAGGGCGCGGCGACGACTTCCAAGGAGATTTCTTGATGCAGCAAGCACTTCGTCCCTACGCCACCGCGGGTGTCGCGATCGTGGGCGCCGGCCTGGTGGCCGTCGCCCCGGCGGTCGCGCCGGTGTACACCGGCAGCATTTCCCGAGACGTGGCGCTGACCGCCGAAGGCTTCGGCTTCTCCGACTTCTTCGCCCCCTACGAAGCGGCCTACAACACTGCGCAGGACAACATCGCGCGGATGATGGCTTCTTACGACGCGGCGCCCAACATCGGGTTCACGCAGCTCTCGTCCCGCATGGAGGGGTACCTGCAGAGCATCCAGGACGACCCGTCGACCATCCCCGCGATGATGAACGCCATCCAGACGGACCTGAAAAATGCCTGGTCATCGCTGACGTTGATGAACGCCGACCAGGACACCATCAACGATGTCATCCGTCACACCATGGACAGCGAGTATCTGGTCGGCAACCTCAGCGGTGGGCACGAAGTCATCTTCAGCCAGGTTCCGGGCTTTCTTCCGGAAGACCAGGCCGAAACGCTCACCCCGATCATCAACTTCCTCGGGTCACCGATGAGCGCCGTCATGCTCGCCTCGGTGAGCCCCTTCATCGCCCCGGGGGTTGCGCTCGGCAACAGCCTGCAGGACTTCACCGACGCTCTGGAAAACGGGGACGCCTCTGCGGCGTTCCAGCACCTGCTGAACATCCCGGCGAGCATGTTCGACGCCTCACTCAACGGCGCCACGCTCAACCTGGATGCCCTGCTGCCGGCGATCAACGACGCGGGCCTCCTGCCAGGCGGTATGGAGATCACGCATCTCGACTTCGCCTTCGGCGGCTGGTTCAGCACCGGCGGTCACGTCACCGCCGATCCCATGCAGATGGTGGACGCCGACGGCAACGTGATCGCCGAAGCGCCCGCCTCCGGTGGCTCGATCTTCAACAGCATCGGGTTCGACATCTCCGGTATCCCGGTCGTCGGCGACCTGCACGCCCCGAGCGACGCGATCGGCCCGCTCGGCGCCTGGCTGGGTGTGTCGCAGGTGATCGCGTCGCAACTCGGTTGGGGCACGTGGGACGGCAAGGACCCGGTGTTCAGCATCCCGATGCCTGAGGGCTACGTCGTCGACGACGGCGGCGCGGGCGATGCGCTGGCGGACAGCTTCAGCTTCGGTGACCTGCTGGCGGACTTTGGCCTGGCCGGCTGATTCCATCCCGCCCGAACTTCCACTACCAGCGAACTTTTCATAGGAGAGGTGTACGCAAATGACTCGTCGTAACACCGGCAGCAAGCCGGACTCAGCAGGTAAGGCCGGACAGCGGCGCCGCAATCAGGCGATCGGTACCGGCGGTACGGTGGCAGCGTTCCTGGCCTTCGGGATGACCCCGCTGGCCGGCGCGCCGCAGGCCCAGGCCGAAGGTTTCGAGGACCTGTTCGATTTCAGTTGGTTCGCCCCCGCTGACGCCGGCTCCGATGTCGACCCCGGAATCGCAGCCTTCGACTTCCCCGGATCGGAGGAGGCGTTCGACATGGCCAGCATCATCGACCAGTGGTTCTACACCCCGCTGCACATGGGGATGACCGCCTGGATCGACAGTGACTTCGGCGCGATGGTCAACAACGCCATCAACGAAATGTCCGGGATGTACCTGATCGGTAACGGTGCAGCCGGCACCGAGCTGAACCCGGATGGCGGCGACGGCGGCCTGTGGTTCGGCGACGGCGGTGCCGGCTGGAGCAGCACGATCGACGGCGAGGTCGGCGGCAACGGCGGCGACGCGCTTGGGTTCTTCGGTAACGGCGGCGACGGCGGTGCCGGTGGTCTCGGTGCGGCCGGTGGCAACGGTGGCGCGGGCGCCTGGGGCATGGGTAACGGCGGCGACGGCGGTGCCGGCGGAGCCGGTGCGGCCGGCGGTAACGGCGGCGGCGCCGTGGCCTGGGGCTTCGGTAACGGCGGTGTCGGCGGTGCCGGCGGCGACGGTCTGGCCGGCAGTTTCGCCAACGGCGGCAACGGCAACGGTGGTGCCGGCGGTGCCGGTGGCGCGGGTGGTCGCGGCGCCTTCAACTTGGGTAACGGCGGCGACGGCGGCAAGGCCGGCGCCGGCGGCGACGGCGCCGCTGGCACAGCTGACCACCTCAACGGCGGCAACGGTGGTGCCGGCGGCCAGGGTGGCGCGGCCGGTACCAACTTCTGGGAGGGCGGCCACGCCGGCACCGGCGCCAACGGCGGTGCGGCCGGCAACGGTGGCGACGGCTTCAAGGACGCCGACGGCAGCTACCTCGGTAACGGCGGTGCCGGCGGTGAAGGCGGCGCCGGCGGTGGCGACGGTTCACCCACCAGCAGCAGCGACGGCGGCGTCGCCGGTGCCGGCGCCAACGGCGGTAACGGCGGTGCGGGCCTGGCCGGCGGCAATGGCGGCAAGGGTGGCGCCGGTGCTGATGCCGCCGAGGGCAGCGGGGGCGCGGCCGGTAACGGTGGTAATGGTGGCGACGGTGTCGCCAAGGGCGGCAACGGCGGTGCCGGCGGTGCCTCCGGCGCGTCGACCGGGCACAGCGACAGTCGCGCTGGCGGTAACGGTGGTGCCGGCGGCAACGCCAGCGGCGCCGCCGGAGTCCAGGGTGTCGGCGGCAACGGCGGCCTCGGCGGTGCCGGCGGTCCCAGCGCCGCCGGCGCGGCCGGGGCGGGCGGCAACGGTGGTGCCGGCGGCAACGGAGCCACCGATGACGACACCATCCAGACCTTCGGCGGTAACGGTGGCAAGGGCGGCTCCGGTGGTTCAACCTCCGCGGGTGGTGTCGCTGGCAACGGTGGCACCGGTGGTGCCGGTGGTAACGGCACCGTCGGTGCCGGTGGCGGCCTGCTCTCCGGCGATCACGCCAAGGGTGGTGACGGCGGCAGCGCCGGCGGCCTCGGCCTGACCGGCCAAGGAACGGCCGGTAGCGGCGGGGACGGTGGCGCCGGTGGTACCGGCACCGGCTGGAAGGACGTCGACGGCACTCACTTCGAGGCCGGCACCGTCTACAGCGTGGGCGGCAATGGCGGTAACGGTATTAGCGGCGGCGTCGGTGGTGCCGGCGGCAACGGCGCTGACACCGGGGTCAGCATCGGCGGTAACGGCGGTAACGGGGGCAGCAACACCAGCGGCGCCGGCGTCGGCGGCACCGGCGGCAATGGCGGTAACGGCACCGCCATCGGCGGCAATGGCGGCAACGGCGGCAACAGCGCCTCCGGCAACGCGGGCGGCACGGGCGGTAACGGCGGCAACAGCGCCGGCACCGCGGTGCCGACGAACGATCTCGGGATCAAGCCCAGCCACGGCGGTAACGGCGGTAACGGCGGCACCGGTGGCGCCGGCGCGGCCGGCGGCGCCGGGGGCAACGGCGGCAACGGTGCCCTGGTCGCCAACGGTGGTAACGGCGGAAACGGCGGAGCTGGTGGCGCAGGGTCCACCGGGACGGCCGGTGATGCCGGCACCGACAACGCCGGCGGTAACGGTGGCGACGGTTCGGCCGGTGGCACCGGTGGCGCCGGCGGCAACGGCGGCACCTCGGACACCGGCAACGGTGGTAACGGCGGCAACGCAGGCAAGGGCGGCGCTGGCGGCGCCGGTGGTACCGGCGGGACCGGTGGCGTGGACAGCGCCGGCAACGGCCTGGCCGGCGGGACCGGCGGTGACGGCGGTGCCGGTGGCGCCGCAGGAACCGCGGGCAACGGCGGCACCAGCACCAGCGGAGCCGCAGGCAACACCGGGGCCGGTGCCCTCGACGGCAACGGGGGTGCCGGCGGCCGGGGCGGTACCGGAGGCGCGGGCGCAGCCGGGACCGCCGGCAGCGACTCCGAGACGGCGGCCGGCGGCGATGGCACCGCGGGTGGCACCGGTGGTGCGGGTGGCCAGGGCGGCAATGGCGGCACGTCGGGCACCGGTGCCGGCGGCGCCGGCGGTGCCGGCGGCACCGGAGGCAAGGGCGGTGCCGGCGGGGCCGGTGGTAACGGCGGCACCAGCGACGGCATCGGCTTCGACGGCGGCAACGGCGCGTCCGGCGGTGACGGCGGTGCGGCCGGATCCGGCGGGAATGGCGGAGCGAGCACCGACGGCAGCGACGGCAAGGGCGGAGCCGGCGGTACCGGTGGCGCGGCCGGTGCGGGCGGCAAGGGCGGTACCGGCGGCGGCGCCACCGGTGACGGCCACACCGCCGGCGATGGCGGTAGCGGTGGCGACGGTGGTACCGGCGGCAACGGCGCCGCTGGCACCGACGGCGGCGCTGCCGGCAAGGGCGGCGCCCTCGGCAAGGGCGGCGCCGGCGGCACGGCCGGTACCGGCACCGACGGTGCCGCGAACGGCAACCCCGGAGCACCCGGGACCGACGGCACCGCAGGCGCGGCCGGCTAGCCGCCACTACACAACGACAACGGCCGTCGGGTCCACCAGGACTCGACGGCCGTCGTCGTTTGCCAGCGTCCTACTTGAGCAGCGCGGCGATCTTCTCCTCGGGGCTCACCAGCTCCGGCAGCGCGTCGAGCGCCTCGGTATGCGGTAGCCGCACTGCCGGATCGGCGAACTCCCGGTAAGCCTTGTCCCCGGCCACCTCGGCCAGCAGATAGCCGGTCAACAACGCCCGCACCCGCCGCTGGGTACGACGGTCCGAGCCCGGCAGCCCGAAGAAACCCGACAGCCGGCGGCCCTGCGGCAGACCGGCCGGCGAGGACTTGGTGATCACCCGCAGCGTCGCTGCAGGCCAGGCATGGGCCAGCTCGATGGCGTTGGAGCGCAGCGCATTCGGGTCCCCGATGCTGCTGAAGATCACGCCGGGGGTCTCCAGCATCGCCGCCGGCTGCTCGGCGGGCGGGACGGTGACCGTCGGGAAAATCGATGCCACCGCTTTCGGTTTCACCGACGACCCGGCGGCGGCGAACACCGCCGCCGATCCGCCGAAGCCGTGGCCGGCCACCGCGAGCCGGTTGCGGTCTACGCTGATCCGGCCCGGCCCCAACCGGATCTCGGTGGCGATCTCCAGGGCACGGCCCAGGTCGGCGGCCAGGTCCAGCACCGACGGTGCCAGCCCCCGTCCGGTGTCGGGGGCCGCGGCCACAATGCCCCAGGACGCCAGGTGCTCCAGCAGGCCGGCGTAGCGGTCGGCCCGGGTCAGCCAGTCATGGCCGAACGTCACCGCAGGCAGCCGGTAACCGGATGCCGGGGTGTAGACCACACCGGCCAGGCCCGCATAGGCCAGATCGCCCCGCAGGACGCGGTGCGGACCGGGGCGGGTCAATGCGGTGTAGAGACGCTTGATGCTGGCCACCCGATGACGTTAACGCACCGCGGCAGGCGACGATCAAGGCTTCGCTGACCTGCACGATTCCATTGGCGCGCCCGCCGTTGCACTACCCTGAACAGCTATGTGCGGAATCGTCGGCTACGTCGGGCAGCGGCCCGCCCGCGACGTCGTCATCGAGGCACTGCGCCGCATGGAATACCGCGGCTACGACTCCGCCGGGATCGCCGTCGTCGACGGTGTCGGTCAGCTCACCATCCGCCGCCGCGCGGGCCGGCTGGCCAACCTGGAGGCCGAACTGGCCGCCACCGATCCGGCCCTGTTGGCCGGCGGCACCGGGCTCGGCCACACCCGCTGGGCCACCCACGGCCGGCCCACCGACCGCAACGCCCACCCGCACCGCGACGCGGCCTCCCAATTCGCCGTCGTGCACAACGGCATCATCGAGAACTTCGCCGCGCTGCGCGACGAGCTGGAACGCGAGGGCGTGGAGTTCACCAGCGAGACCGACACCGAGGTGACCGCCCACCTGGTGGCCCGCCAATACCGGCACGGCGACACCGCCGGGGACTTCGTGGCCTCGGCGCTGGCGGTGCTGCGCCGGCTGGAGGGGCACTTCACGGTGGTGTTCGCGCACGCCGATGAGCCCGGCACCATCGTGGCGGCGCGGCGATCCACCCCGCTGGTGATCGGCATCGGCGAGGGCGAGATGTTCCTCGGCTCCGACGTGGCGGCGTTCATCCCCTACACCCGCGACGCGGTCGAGCTGGGTCAGGACCAGGCGGTGGTGATCACCGCGGACAGCTACCGCATCACCGACTTCGCCGGCAAGGATATGGCCGGCACTGCTCGCCGGTTTCATATCGACTGGGACCTGTCTGCTGCCGAAAAGGGCGGCTACGAGTACTTCATGCTCAAGGAGATCGCCGAGCAGCCCACCGCGGTGTCCGAGACGCTGCTCGGGCACTTCGAGGACGGCCGCATCGTGCTCGACGAGCGGCGGCTCTCCGACCAGGAACTGCGCGAGATCGACAAGGTGTTCGTGGTGGCCTGCGGCACCGCGTATCACTCCGGTCTGCTGGCCAAGTACGCAATCGAACACTGGACGCGGCTGCCGGTGGAGGTCGAGCTGGCCAGTGAGTTCCGCTATCGCGACCCGGTCCTGGACCGCAGCACCCTGGTGGTGGCGATCAGCCAGTCCGGCGAGACCGCCGACACCCTCGAAGCCGTCCGGCACGCCAAGGAACAGAAGGCCAAGGTGCTGGCGGTCTGCAACACCAACGGCTCGCAGATCCCCCGCGAGTGCGACGCGGTGATCTACACCCGCGCCGGACCGGAGATCGGTGTGGCGTCGACCAAGACGTTCCTGGCCCAGATCACCGCGAACTATCTGGTCGGTCTGGCGCTGGCCCAGGCCCGGGGCACCAAATACCCCGACGAGGTAGAGCGCGAGTACCGGCAACTGGAGGCGATGCCCGACCTGGTGTCGCGGGTGCTCGACGGCACGGAGTCGGTGGCCGAGCTGGCGCGGCGGTTCGCCAGGTCGCCCGCGGTGCTGTTCTTGGGCCGGCACGTCGGCTACCCGGTGGCGCTGGAAGGCGCGCTCAAACTCAAGGAACTGGCCTACATGCACGCCGAGGGTTTCGCCGCCGGTGAGCTCAAGCACGGCCCGATCGCGCTGATCGAGGACGACCTACCGGTGATCGTCGTGATGCCCTCGCCCAAGAACGCCGCGGTGCTGCACTCCAAGCTGCTCTCCAACATCCGCGAGATCCAGGCCCGTGGTGCGGTCACCGTCGTGATCGCCGAAGAGGGCGATGAGACGGTGCGGCCCTACGCCGACCACCTGATCGAGATCCCGGCTGTGCCAACGCTTTACCAGCCGCTGCTGTCGACCATCCCGCTGCAGGTGTTCGCCGCCGGGGTGGCGCAGGCTCGGGGGTACGACGTAGACAAGCCGCGCAACCTGGCCAAGTCGGTCACCGTCGAATAGGGGCGTTCCCCGCGACGACGCTCGGCCCGGCGGTGATGCACGGACTCGTCGTCGATGCTCGCCGACGTCGCAATCTGATTGCAGCAGATCAATTTGTGTCGCCCGTCCGTCGAAAACTCAGCGGCGATCACGGCGGCGATGAGACGATGCAGCCGTTGTTGTCGACGATCGAACTGACCCATTGAGGGAGCGCAGTCTTGTCCAACGATGGCCCTGCTGTTCACTTCAAGCGGCCCCGGGTCCTTCTGCTCCTCGGCATGACGGTCTTCTTCGTCGCGTCCTACCTCGTCACCGTCGTACTGTACGAGCGCGCGGGGTGCGGATGCCCCCTTCGCCTCACTGAAGGTTTGGCGTCGGCCGATGGAACCACCGTGACCATCGACATCGAGGATCTTCAGACGGTGAAAGGCACGCTGACGGGCAAGGTCGCCATCAACCCGGGGCCGGCATTGCTCGATCCGGTCAGGCACGGCCTCACGCAAGACCTCAGCATCGCGGTGCACTCCGCGGTAACGCCGACGAAGCGCAGCTGGACGAAGGGCATGATGCCCGGTGAGTTCCCGGTTCCCTTGACCATCTCCGGGAACTCGGCGAAGTGGCCGTTCGATCACTACCACACCGGGCCGATCACCGTCGACGTCCTCCGCGGGGATGCCGCGGTCCCGGAACGCATGTCGGTGACGTTCGTCGACCACATTGCCGGATGGAAGAACGAGATTGTCAGCGACCGCGACGACGGCGGCCCGTACCGGATCACGCTGCACCGGTCACCCAATACCATGGCTTTCGGCGCCGTGATCGTAGGCGTCTTGATCGCGCTGGCCGCGGTGGCTGTCGTCGTCGCAAACCTGACGTTCCTGGGTTGGCGCAAATTTCAGCCGCCGATGACGACATGGTATGCGGCAATGCTTTTCGCGGTAGTCCCGCTGCGAAACGCGCTGCCGGACGCTCCGCCGATCGGATCCTGGATTGACGTCACGATCACACTCTGGGTGATCGTCGCGCTGGTGATGTCGATGCTGCTGTTCATCTACTGCTGGTGGCGGGACCTGAAGCCCGAGCCGGATGCGGCGGCACCCGACGTGGGGGCGCCGCAGCACGATTTGGTAGAGGCCGGGCGGTAGCGTCGCCGTCGGGTGGGCGGTTCGCACCGGCGTTGACCTGCGGGCGCGCCGCTCGTAGGTTGAGGGTTTGACGGCGAATGAGGGGCTTTGCGTGGCGCGGCGGGCACTGGCGGTGGCGGTAACGTCGGCGGCGCTGTTGATGATGGTGCCGAATGCCGTTGCGGCGCCGGCGATCCCTGATGTCGACTCGCTGATCGACGACAGCGGGACGCTGCCCGGTTCTGTCAGCGATCTGCAGCGTGCCCCCAACATGGTCTTCGCCACCGATTCGGGGCTGGTCTGCCGGGTGTGGCACGGGAGGATCACCCATGACGTCAACTGCACGGGCGACATTCCGGGGGCGCCGACAGACGCCCGTTCGGTGCAGCTGCCCGGGATCTACGGCAAGGGAACCATGCCGGCGCGTTTCGTGGCCGGCCCGCCGGACGCTCTGGTTGGCGGCACCCCACCGGTCGCAAGGCTTCCGGTCGGACACAAGATCGTGTTCTGGGATTTCTCGCCCACCCAGTCGATGGTCTGCGGTGTCCCGCCGTCGACTGAATTGGTCTGTGTGCTCAAAGAACCCCAACGGCCCGGCGATGTCATCACAGGTCCTGTGGTTACGCACGGTTTCGTCATAGCGGCACCGCAGAGCCAAGTCTTCTGAGCCGTCACGGATGGCGGGCGGTAACGCCACCGTCGACGACGATCTGGGTTCCGGTGACGAACGACGCCCGCGGCGACATCAGGAAGGCCACCACCTCGGCCACCTCGGCGGGCTGACCGATGCGGCCCAGCGGCGCGGCGGCCACGAAACCTGCTGCCACCTCTTCGACGTCGAGGGCAATCTGCAGCATCGGGGTTTCGATGAAGCCCGGACAGACCGCGTTGACCCGGATCCCGGCCGGGCCCAGCTGCGCGGCCATCGACCGGGTCAACCCGAGCAGGCCGGCCTTGGAGGCGCAGTAGGCCGGGATGAACGGATTGGCGGTCAGCCCCTCGATGCTGGAGATACCGACCACCGCCGGGTGACCGCCGGCCCGGGTGACCGCCTCCAGATGCGGCAGCATCAGCTGCACCAGCATCGCCTGGGCGCGCAGGTTGACGTCCATGACGGCGTCCCAGGATTCACCGGTGTAGGCGCCGACCGGTTCGGGCAGCACCCGCCCGGCCGCATGCACCAGCCCGTCGATACCGTCGAGTGCGTCGGCCGCGGCAGCGACCGCGGCGGGCAGCGCGGCGTCGTCGCAGACATCGACCACCGCGCCGGGCATGCCCAGACCGTCGGCAACGTCGTGGACAGCTTCGGCGATGTCCCACAACGCCACCCGGCGCCCCTCGGCGATCAGCGCCGCAGCGCACGCCCGGCCGATTCCCGATGCCGCACCGGTGATGACGACTCCGCTCAACTGCGGCCTCCTTCGGTGATGACGAACTGCGACCAGTCCGGTTCGCGCACCGCCGCCCAGTACTCGTCGAGCCGCCACGGGCTCACGGTGTGGATCTCGCCGTCGGCGTTCTTGAAGTAGGAATGCGTGATCGCCGGGTGCGCCCACACCATCTTGACGATCTCCTCCTGGGTGGCCCGATGCCACTCGGCGGCGGCGTGGGCGGTCGGTTCGATCGCGTGCAGGCCCTCGCCGGCGAGCTTGGCCAGGCAGGCGTCGATGTAGCGCATCTCCAGCTCCGAGTTGAAGATCAGGCTGCCGCCGTGCGCCAGATGTGCACCGGGACCGTAGAGCAGGAAGAAGTTCGGGAACCCGGGCACGGTGATGCCCAGATACGCGTACGGCCGGCTGCCCCACAGCGCGTGTAGATCGGTGCCGTCGCGGCCGGTGACCCGCATCGGCCACAGCACGTCGGTGTGCCGAAAGCCGGTGGCGTACACGATCACATCGACGTCGTGGTGGGCGCCGTCTTCGGTCTGCACGCCGCGCGGAGTGATCCGCTCGATACCGGTACGCACCAGCTCGACGTTGTCGCGCTGCAGGGTCTTGAGCCAGGTGCCGTTGTCCTGCAGGGTGCGTTTTCCGGTGGCCGGGTAGTCCGGCAGCACCTTGGCCAGCAACTCCTCGTCGTCGCCGACCTGGCCGGTGATCCAGCCGGTGAACATCTGCCGGGCCAGGGCGTTGATCTCGCTGACCGCGTAGTCCTGGTCGGGATAGTCCGGGTCGACTCGGGCGGCCTCCAGGCCCTTGTCGGCGCCGGGCCACAGCAGCAGAAACCGGTACCAGCGGCCGTAGAACGGCAGATGTTCCAGCGCCCAGCGCACTCCGTCGTCGACCGGGTCGTGATACATCGGGTTGGGGAACATCCACTGCGCGGTGCGCTGAAACACCGTGAGGTGCTCCACCTTTCCCGCAATGGCGGGCGCGATCTGGAAACCGCTGGCGCCCGCCCCGATCAGCGCCACCCGCTTGCCGGTCACATCGACGCTGTGGTCCCAGGCCGCGGAGTGAAACGACGGCCCGGTGAAGCTGTCCGCGCCGTCGAAGTCCGGCAGGTGCGGACGGTTGAGTTGGCCGACCGCGGTGATCACCGCGCGTGCCCGCAACTGCTCGCCGGCCGCGGTGGTCAGGGTCCAGGTGCCGGTGTCGTCGTCCCAGGCCGCCTCGGTGACCTCGGTGCGCCACCGAATGTGTTCGTCCAGACCGTGTTTGGTGATCAGATCACTGAAATAAGCCTGCAGCTCCGGCTGTTCGGCGAAGTAGTGCCCCCAATTGTTGTTGGGCGCGAAACTGAAGCAGTAGAAGTGGTTGGCCACGTCCACCCGGGCGCCCGGGTAATCGTTCTCCCACCACGTGCCGCCCGGACCGGCGTTCTTCTCCACGATGGTGAAGGGAATGCCGGCCTGCGCCAGACGGATTCCGGCCAGCACACCGGATTCTCCGCAGCCGATCACCACCACCGGCAGTTCTGCCGCCCGGTCGCGATCCAGGGATGCGGGTCGGCGCGGGTCGACGCCGTCCAGGTCCAGCTCTTCGGCGAGCAGGCCCAGGTAGTCATCCGGCACGGTTTCGCAGGCCGCCCAGTCCATCATCTCCTTGATGAGCTCGGCGGGCAGCGGCGCGGGCTGCGGGCAACCCCGGTCGCGATAGTCGACGATCACCGGCAACGCCTCGGCGCGGGCGCGGGCCTTGTCCTCCTCGGACATGAAGCCCTGGATCTCGTTGAGGAAGATCCCGTTCTGCGCGAACTCGCGGATGAACCGGGGATCGCCGGTGATGTGCACGCACGACAGCAGCAAGGTGGGGATGCTGACCTGCTCGAGGGCGGCGGCGATCTCGGAAGTCGCAGTGGTGAACGGTTCTCCGGCGTAGCGGTTGCGCACCAACTGAAGCCCTTTCCGTCGATCCGCTACCGTGCGTCGCGAAATTGAAACGGACGATACGCCAGCCGTCGTGACCGATCAAGGATTGCCATCTGTGCGAGGCTGTACGCCCACGTCAGAACCGGTGGACTGGTTGTACACCGGACTCAGCCGATCGCGTCAATTTTCCGGGTGATCGATGCGAGCAGCGTCTCTGCTGGCGTTGCCGAGGTTGTGTGTGCGCAAACTCCGACGCGGACAACAACGTTGTTGCGCGCGGTCAGCCTGGTTTGACAGAACCAGTCGGGGTTGGCGTCGTCCATCATGATGGCAGCGAGTACACCGTTGGAGTCGGTGACATTGTCGATGAACCAGCGTTGGTCCGCTGATGCTTTCGCACTGGCCAAGCGACTGTTGATAATGCGAATGTTGCACTTCCGCCACGCAGTGCTCTGATTGGTGTAGAACACCCTGGCAGCGTCGGCTTGCGGATAGGTGGCTACGGACAGCGAAACATGGTTCACCAAGTTGGGGGAATCGGGTCCGGCCGGGCTGTTCCATCGTTGCCAGCGGATAGCAGTCCAACCGGAGCCTGCGTAGACCCGCGAGGCAACGGAGGGGATCCCTTGGCAATCGGCATCCACCAAATCTTCGGCGTCGATGTACTCGCCGTGCGTGACTAGGTCGATGTCGGGGTCTTCCACCGCGGAAGAGACGACAGCCCTGTCCGGTAGTAGGTCGAGGAGAGCGGCGACGGGTACCGGTGCCCGGCCGGCGGGGGCCGCAATTGACGATGTCGCGCTGGAACGCGCAGTCGGTTCAGATCGCGCGGTCGCGTGCCGGTCACGACCGGCGAGTGCCACGATGAGCACTACGGTGGTCACGGTCAGCACGCACACCAATCCCATGAGCGCCCATATCAGTCGCCTGTTGCCGTGGGGCGGCGGACTCGGCGGCATCGGTGGCCAAGACGGCGGCACCTGACCGCCCGGCCACGGTGGGGTGGGTCCGTTTATAGGCGTAAACCGTGTCGGGTCGTATGGATGAGGAACCGGACCCTGCGGCTCGTTCATCGGTGCACCCGCCCTATCGGTGCCGGCCGGACCTCAGGACCGCATGGGCTGGCGGCGATCTCGGGAGCCTTCCCCGGCGTAGCGGTTGCGCTCCTTCTCACGCTGCCGCGTCGATCTTCTGGTTGACCGAGTCGAGGATCGTCTGGGCCACCGCTGCTGAATCTGTGTATGCGCACGCACTGATGCGGACAACAATGTTGTTGCGAACGCTCAGCGTGTGCTGGCACGACCAGCCACCGCCCCCCTCGCTGGTTAGGGTCGTCTTAAGCACCCCATCGGAGTCGGTGATGCCCCCGACCGACCAGAACTGGTCGGGTGAGTCCGTGACAGCGGGTATGCGGAAATTGATGTTGCGACCTGAGCACTTATGCCATGCTGCGCTCTGCTTGGTGTAGAAGGTGCGGGCCGCTTCGGCTTGTGGATAGGTCGCTACCGACACCATGGCTTGGTGCACCCAAGTGGGTGGATCGGGTTCGGCGGGACTGTTCCACCGCTGCCAGCGGATAGCGGTCCAGCCGGAACCGGCGTAAACCGGCCCGGCAACAGAGGCTATCCCTTGGCAGTCGGCGTCCACCATGGCGTCGGTGTCGATAGCTGCACCGTCGGTGACGAGGCCGATGCCGGGATCGCTCGCTGCGGAGGAGACGACTTCTTTGGTCGGCAGCAGGCCTTCGAGAGCGGATACCGGTACCGGCGCTTGGTCGCTGGAAGCCGCCGATGAGGTTGTCGCGCTGGACTGCGCATTCTCGTGCCGGCCACCGCCGACGACGTTCATGGCGAGCACCACGGCGGCTACGGTCAACACGCAGACCAGCCCCAGCAGGACCCATATCAGTCGGCGGTTGCCGTGCGGTGGCGGACCCGGCGGCATCGGCGGCCAGGACGGCGGCGTATGACCGCCGGGCGTCCGCATGGGTCCGCTCGTCGGCGCAAACTGCGTCGGGTCGTGCGGGTTAGGAATTGGTCGGTGCGGTTCGTTCATCGGTGCACCCCATCCCATCGGTGCCGGTCGCAAACGGACGGCCTGATTTTGAGGAGACGTTATCAGTGGATGGCCCGTAACAGTCCGCCATGCGAGGCTGTACGCCGTGGCAGACGTCAGGACCCGCCTGGCCGCGGCGTGGCACTTCGTGCACAGCGCCCCGCTGACCTACCTGTGGTTGGCGGTGCTGGGGGTCACCACCGCCATCCAGCACCTGGCGGGTCCCCGATGGCACTCCATGCTCGTCGAGCAGTCGACCAACCTGCACCATCTGGCCACCGACCCGCTCGAGGTGCTGGTCTCGAGCCTGCTGTGGATCGACGGCAAGGATCTCACGCCGTATCTGGTGCTGTTCACGCTGTTCCTGGCTCCCGCGGAGCACTGGCTGGGACATCTGCGTTGGCTGCTGGTCGGGTTGATCTCCCATGCGGGCGCGACCTATCTCAGCGAGGGCGCGCTCTACGTGTTGATCCACCTGCACCGGGAATCGGAGCAGCTGACCTACGCCCGCGATATCGGGGTCAGCTACTTCCTGGTCGGCGTGATGGCGGTGCTGACCTACCGGATCCGCCGGCCGTGGCGCTGGGGCTATGTCGTCGTGCTGCTGGTCATATTCACGGTGCCGTTGGTGCTCAGGCCCGACTTCACCGCGGTCGGCCACGCCGCCGCCGTACTGATCGGATTGTGCTGCTATCCGCTGACCCGGCACCACCCGGCGCGTCCGACTGACCCCGAGGTCCGGACCGGGCAACTAGCCTGACACCGATGCGGCACTACTACACCGTCGAGGAGATCCGCGCCGCCGAGGCGCCCCTGCTGGCAAGCCTGCCCGACGGCGCGCTGATGCGTCGGGCGGCGTTCGGACTGGCCACCGCGATCGGCCGTGAACTGACCTCCCGCACCGGCGCGGTGGCCGGCCGCCGCCTGTGCGCGGTGGTGGGTTCCGGCGACAACGGCGGCGACGCCTTGTGGGCGGCCACGTTTCTGCGCCGACGCGGCGCGGCGGCCAGTGCGATCCTGCTCAACCCGGAGCGCGCCCACGCCAAGGGCCTGGCGGCTTTCGTCAGGGCCGGCGGCCGGATCGTCGACACGGTGCCGCCCGCAACGGATCTGGTGATCGACGGGGTGGTCGGCATCTCCGGGCGTGGAGCCTTGCGCCCGGGCGCCGCGGAGATCTTCGCTGCCGCCGAAGCTGCGGGCATCCCGGTGGTGGCCGTCGACATCCCCAGCGGCCTGGACCCGCACACCGGCGCGGCGGACGGCCCGGCGGTGCACGCTGCGCTGACCGTCACCTTCGGTGGCCTCAAACCGGTGCACGCACTGGGGGACTGCGGCCGCGTCGAACTCGTCGACATCGGCCTGGACCTGCCGGCCACCGACATCCACAGCCTGACTGCCGCCGACGTCGAGGCGTGCTGGCCGGCGCCCGGCCCGCGCGACGACAAGTACACCCAGGGCGTCACCGGAATCCTGGCCGGCTCAGCGACCTACCCGGGCGCGGCGATCCTGTGCGCCGGCGCGGCGGTGGCCGCCACCTCCGGCATGGTGCGCTACGCCGGAAGTGCTGCCGCGCAAGTTGTTTCGCACTGGCCCGAGGTGGTGGCCGCGCCCAGCCCGGCGGCGGCCGGCCGGGTGCAGGCCTGGGCCGTCGGGCCGGGGCTGGGCACCGACGAGGCGGGGGCGGCCGCACTGTGGTTCGCGCTCGGCACCGACCTGCCGGTGATCGTCGATGCCGACGCGCTGACCATCCTGGCCGCCCACCCCTCGCTGGTGGCCGATCGACAGGCCCCGACGGTGCTCACCCCGCACGCCGGCGAGTTCGCCCGGCTGGCCGGCCACCCGCCCGGGCCAGACCGGGTGGGTGCGGCCCGCGCCCTTGCCGAGAAGTTCGGGGCCACTGTGCTGCTCAAGGGCAACGTCACCGTCGTCGCCGACCCGTCCGGCCCGGTTTATCTCAACCCCGCCGGCGGGTCCTGGGCGGCCACCGCCGGCTCCGGCGACGTGCTGTCCGGGATGATCGGCGCCCTGCTGGCCTCCGGGCTGCCCGCCGGGAAGGCCGCTGCCGCAGCCGCGTTCGTGCATACCCGCGCTGCCGCGGCTTCGGCCGCCGATCCCGGTCCCGGCGACACCCCGACGTCGGCGTCGCGCATCTTGGCCCACATCCGCACCGCCCTGGCCCAGCTATAGAGGAGATGCCGTGTCCCATTCCCATCCGTCAGTCCCCGCGCACACCGTCGCCCCCGCCTACACCGGGCGGCTGTTCACCGCTCCGGTCCCGGCGTTGCGGATGCCCGACGACCCGATGGACCCGCAGGCCGCCTACCGCTTCATCCACGACGAGCTGATGCTCGACGGCAGTTCCCGGCTGAATCTGGCCACCTTTGTCACCACCTGGATGGACCCCGAGGCGGCGACGCTGATGGCGGAGTCGTTCGACAAGAACATGATCGACAAGGACGAATACCCGGCCACCGCGGCCATCGAGCAGCGCTGCGTGTCGATGGTCGCCGACCTGTTCCACGCCGAGAACCTGCGCGACGACGACCCGGCCAGCGCCATCGGGGTCTCCACCGTCGGGTCGTCCGAGGCGGTGATGCTCGGCGGGCTGGCGATGAAGTGGCGCTGGCGGGCCAAGGTCGGCGACTGGCAGGGGCGCACGCCCAACCTGGTGATGGGCGCCAACGTCCAGGTGGTGTGGGAGAAGTTCTGCCGCTACTTCGATGTCGAGCCCCGCTACCTGCCGATGGCCGAGGGCCGCTACGTGATCACCCCCGAGCAGGTGATCGACGCCGTCGACGAGAACACCATCGGGGTGGTGGCGATCCTGGGCACCACCTACACCGGCGAGCTCGAGCCCGTCGAGGCGATCTGCGCGGCGCTGGACAAGGTGGCCACCGGGGGCGGCGTGGATGTGCCTGTGCATGTCGACGCGGCCAGTGGTGGGTTCGTGGTGCCTTTCCTGCACCCGGATCTCAAATGGGACTTCCGGCTGCCGCGGGTGGTGTCGATCAACGTCAGCGGCCACAAGTACGGGCTGACCTACCCCGGCATCGGCTTCGTGGTGTGGCGGGCCGCCGACTATCTGCCCGAGGAACTGGTGTTCCGGGTCAACTACCTGGGCGGGGACATGCCCACCTTCACGCTGAACTTCTCCCGGCCGGGCAACCAGGTCGTCGGCCAGTACTACAACTTCCTGCGGCTGGGCCGCAGCGGCTACACCGAGGTGATGCGGACCTTGTCCGACACCGCGCGCTGGCTCGCGCGTCAGCTGGCCGCCAGCGAGCACTTCGAGGTGATCAGCGACGGCTCGGCGATCCCGGTGGTGTCGTGCCGCCTCACCGGGAAGCGCGGCTACACCGAGTTCGACGTCTCCCACGAGCTGCGCACCTTCGGCTGGCAGGTGCCGGCCTACACCATGCCGGAGGGCGCCGAGGACGTCGCGGTGCTGCGGGTGGTGGTCCGCGAGGGCCTGTCGGCGGACCTGGCCCGGGCGTTGTTCGATGACATCGTGAAGTCGGTGACCGCCGTGGACCGGGTCAAGCCCGAGGGGCACTACGACGATGAGCAGCACTTCGCGCATTAGATTCCTCGGCCTTCGGCCGCCTTCCTCGCCCTTCGGTCACCTCCCTCCGAGCCTTCGGCCCCCTCCCGCCGCCGAGTGTGTAACAGCTGCGATTTTTCGCCCGTTTTTTCGCAGTGGTTGCACACTCGGCGCGGGCGGCGGGGCATACGGGTGGTTCTGGGACAATTGACGGTGACATGACTGCCACATCCCGAACGGCCGGCCTGCTCGGTGAAGCGCTGGTGGACCTGGACGCCATAGCCCACAACGTGCGGGTGCTGTCCGACCAGGCCGGCGCCGCCGAACTGATGGCTGTGGTCAAGGCCGATGGCTACGGTCATGGTGCGGTCCAGGTGGCGCGCGCGGCGCTGGCGGCCGGTGCCGCCGAACTCGGGGTCGCCACCGTCGACGAGGCGCTGGCGTTGCGGGCGGCCGGCATCGCCGCCCCGGTGCTGGCGTGGCTGCATGGGCCCGACACCGACTTTGCGCCCGCCCTGGCCGCCGACGTGCAGATCGCGGTTGCCTCGGTGCGCCAGCTGAACGAGTTGCTCGACGCGGTGGGACGCACCGGCCGCACCGCGACGGTCACGGTCAAGGCCGACACCGGGATGAACCGCAACGGTGTCGGTGCCGCCGGCTACCCGGAGCTGCTGAGCGCGCTGCGCCGCGCCGTCGCCGACGACGCGGTCCGGGTGCGGGGCCTGATGTCGCACCTGGCCTGCGCCGACGAGGCCGCCAGCCCGGTCAATGACCTTCAGGCCGGGCGGTTCTCCGACATGCTGAGCCTGGCTCACGATCAGGGCCTGAAATTCGAGGTGGCGCACCTGGCCAACTCGGCCGGGGTGATGAGCCGCCCCGACCTGGCCTTCGACATGGTGCGGCCGGGAATCGCCCTATACGGCCTGAGTCCGATTCCGGAGCGCGGCGACATGGGCCTCATCCCGGCCATGACGCTGAAATCCATTGTGGTACTGGTGCGCTCGTTGAAAGCGGGGGAGGGCGTCTCCTACGGGCACACCTGGATCGCCGAGGCCGACACCACCGTGGCGCTGGTGCCGATGGGGTACGCCGACGGGGTGTTCCGCCCGTTGAGTGGACGCTTCGAGGTGCTGATCAACGGCCGGCGCCGGCGCAGCGTCGGGCGGGTGTGCATGGACCAGTTCGTCGTCGACCTCGGTCCCGGGCCGGTCGACGTCACCGAGGGCGACGAGGTCGTGCTGTTCGGGCCCGGTGCGAGCGGCGAGCCGTTGGCCCAGGACTGGGCCGACGAGCTGGGAACCATCCATTACGAGGTGGTGAACTCACCACGCGGACGGGTGGCCAGGACGTATCGGGGTGCCAATGGCCGCTAGAAGACGAACCTGGCTGGCCGGGGCGGCTGGGCTGTCCGCCGTGGGCACCATTGCCGGGTCCGCCGTCGCGCGCTCGGTAACCCGGCGCACCACTGCCGAAGATCCCTACGCGGCCGAGGATTTCGAAATTCTGGCGCACGACCACAGTTCGGTGGTTGTCACCGACGACGGCGTCGAACTGGCGGTGCGCGACGTGGGACCCCGCAACGCGCCGCTGACCGTGGTGTTCGCGCACGGATTTTGTTTGCGGATGGGCTCTTTTCACTTTCAGCGGGCCCGGCTGACCGCCGAGTGGGGCAGGCAGGTGCGGATGGTCTTCTATGACCAGCGCGGCCACGGCGACTCGACCGTCGGCTCGCCTGCGAGTTACACCGTGCCGCGGCTCGGTCAGGACCTGGAGTTGGTGCTGCAGGTGGCGGCGCCGCGCGGTCCGGTGGTGCTGGTCGGGCATTCGATGGGCGGCATGACCGTGCTGTCGCACGCCCGCCAGTTTCCCCAGCACTACGGCAGCAAGATCGTCGGCGCAGCACTGATCTCCTCGGCGGCCAGAGGGGTTTCCCGATCGCCGCTCGGGGAGATTCTGCGCAACCCGGCCCTGGAGGCCGTCCAGTTCAGCGTGCGCTACGCACCCAAGCTGGTGCACCGCGGACGCGGCGCGGCCCGCCGGGTGATCTCCCCGATCCTGCGAGCGGCCTCCTACGGCACCGACGAGATCAGCCCGAGCGTGGTGGCGTTCTCCGAAGAGATGATGCACACCACCCCGGTCGCCACCATGGTGGGTTTCTTGCACGCGCTGGAGGTGCACGACGAGAGCGCCGCGCTGGCGACACTGGCCAAGATCCCGACCCTGGTCGCTTGCGGTGATCGCGATCTGCTTACCCCAGACGGCTATTCGCGGGCGATGGCGGCCGTGCTGTGGGATTGCGAGCTGGTGATCGTGCCCGGCGCCGGACACCTGGTGCAGCTGGAGGAACCCGACGTCATCGATGACGCTCTGGTGCGCTTGGTCGAGCGGGCCACACCGCGCCGGGTGGAGCTGACTCGCCGGTTGCGCCGGAAGGCCGGGCGTGGTGGCTGAAACGCAGATCCTGGCGACCGCCGAAGACACCATCGCGCTGGGCGCGCGACTGGGCGCTCAGCTGCGCGCCGGCGACGTGGTGGTGCTGTCCGGTCCGCTCGGAGCCGGAAAAACAGTGCTGGCCAAGGGGATCGCTGCCGCTCTCGATGTCGACGGGCCGGTCACCTCGCCGACGTTCGTGCTGGCCCGCGAACACCGGCCCCGCCGTCCCGGCGCCCCGGCGATGATCCACGTCGATCTGTACCGGCTGCTCGACGAGTCGGGCCTGGACCTGCTGGCCGAGCTGGACTCGCTGGACCTGGACACCGAACTCGACGACGCCGTCGTCGTGGTCGAGTGGGGCGAAGGACTGGCCGAGCGACTCTCCGAGCGGCACCTGGACATTCGGCTGGACCGCGGCGCCGAATCCGAGGCGCGCACCGCGACGTGGCGGTGGCAGACGCCATGACCGGGGCGATCCTGACCATTGACACCGCCACGCCTGCGGTTACCGCGGGCGTGGTGGCCCTAGACGAGACCGACCGGCGCACCGTATTGGCCGAGCGGGTGACGCTGGATGCCCGCGCGCACGCGGAGCGACTCACCCCCAATGTGCTTGCCGCCCTGGCCGATGCCGGCTTGAGCATGACCGATCTGGCCGCGGTGGTGGTGGGTTGCGGGCCGGGGCCGTTCACCGGTCTGCGGGTCGGGATGGCCAGTGCCGCCGCCTACGGGCACGCCCTGGGCATACCGGTGCTCGGCGTGTGCAGCCTGGACGCGATCGGGGTGTGCACCACCGGCGCCACCTTGGTGGTCACCGACGCCCGGCGCCGCGAGGTCTACTGGGCGCGCTACCGCGACGGGATCCGGGTGGCCGGACCGGCGGTGAGCGCCCCGGCCGCCGTCGATCCCGGCGACGCCCTCGCGGTGGCCGGCTCGCAAGCGCACGCCGGACTGTTCGGCCTGCCGACGCTCGACGTGTCCTACCCGACGCCTGCGGGACTGGTTGCCGCGGTGCGGGATTGGGACGCCGATCCGGCGCCGCTGGTGCCGATGTATCTGCGCCGGCCCGACGCCAAGCCGGCGGCGTCCGCCACGCCGCTGGTCACCCTCGGCCCGTTGGTCGAATCCGACGCGCCGCGCTGTGCCGAATTGGAGGCGAAGCTGTTCGGCGGCGACGACCCGTGGCCGGCCGCGGCTTTTCGCCGGGCGATCAGTGCCCGCGATCACCACTACGTTGCGGCCCGCATCGGCGACACACTCGTGGGCTACGCCGGGATCTCGCGGCTGGGGCGCACCCCGCCGTTCGAATTCGAGGTGCACACCATCGGAGTGGACCCGGGCCACCAGGGCCGCGGGATCGGCCGCACGCTGCTGGCCGACCTGCTGGCCTACGCCGACGGCGGCGTCGTACACCTGGAGGTCCGCACCGACAACGCCGCGGCGATCGCGCTCTACCGCGACGTCGGCTTCGTCGAGACGGGGCTGCGTCGGCGCTACTACCGCAATGGCGCGGACGCCTACATGATGCGGCGGGAGGCCTGTCCATGACGATCGTGCTTGCCATCGAATCCTCGTGCGATGAAACAGGTGTCGGCATCACCCGGCTGGAAGCCGACGGCACCCTGACGTTGCTGGCCGACGAGGTGGCCTCCAGCGTGGAGGAGCACACCCGGTTCGGTGGGGTGGTGCCCGAGGTCGCGTCGCGGGCGCACCTGGAGGCGCTGGGCCCGACCATGCGCCGGGCCTTGGCGACGGCGGGGGTGGACAAGCCCGACGCCGTGGCGGCCACCATCGGACCGGGTCTGGCCGGGGCGCTGCTGGTGGGCGCGGCCGCGGCCAAGGCCTACGCGGCGGCCTGGGGCGTGCCGTTCTACGCCGTCAACCACCTGGGCGGGCACCTGGCCGCCGACGTCTACGCGCACGGGCCGCTGCCCGAATGCGTGGGGCTGCTGGTCTCCGGCGGCCACACCCACCTGCTGCACGTGCGGTCGCTGGGGGAGCCGATCGTCGAGCTGGGCAGCACTGTCGACGACGCCGCGGGGGAGGCCTACGACAAGGTGGCCCGGCTGCTCGGGCTGGGCTATCCGGGCGGGCGGGTGCTCGACGAGCTGGCCCGCACCGGCGACCGCGAGGCGATCACGTTCCCGCGCGGGATGACCGGCCCGCGCGATGACCCCTATGCGTTCAGCTTCTCCGGCCTGAAGACCGCGGTGGCCCGCTATGTGGAGCGCAACCCCGACTTCGTCCCCGCCGACGTGGCGGCCGGCTTTCAGGAGTCGGTCGCCGACGTGCTGACCGCCAAGGCGGTTCGTGCCGCCACCGACCTCGGGGTCGACACGCTGCTGATCGCCGGCGGGGTGGCCGCTAATTCCCGGTTGCGTGAGCTGGCCGAGCAGCGCTGCCAGGCAGCCGGGTTGACACTGCGGATCCCGCCGCTGCGATTGTGCACCGACAATGGGGCGATGATCGCGTCGTTCGCGGCGCACCTGATCGCCGCCGGGGTGGCACCGTCGCCGCTGGATGTGGCCACGAACCCGGGCCTGCCGGTGGTCCAGTGCCAGGTCGCCTGACCCACCCCGGCGAACGTGCGTGTTTGCACCGCGACACGCCGTTGCGGGCGTACCAATGTGCACCTTCGCGCAGAAGTTGCGGTTCGCACCGGGTCGACCTTGAGTGCTAGCACTCTCATGTATAGAGTGCTAGGTGGCAATCGGACGATTCCTTGCTCGGCACCCGCGACGACGACGCGAGGACGCGCACGAATGCCGAACACCTTAAGTAAGTACGTTCCGATGGGCCCGGTGAGCCGGGTCGCATCCAGACAAATGTGGAGGGCTCCAATCGTGGCGAGCGTGAACATCAAGCCACTCGAGGACAAGATCCTCGTTCAGGCCAACGAGGCCGAGACCACGACCGCTTCCGGTCTGGTCATTCCGGACACTGCCAAGGAGAAGCCGCAGGAAGGCACCGTCGTCGCCGTCGGCCCCGGCCGGTGGGACGAGGATGGCGACAAGCGGATCCCGCTGGACGTCAAGGAAGGCGACGTCGTCATCTACAGCAAGTACGGCGGCACCGAGATCAAGTACGCCGGCGAGGAGTACCTGATCCTGTCGGCGCGCGACGTGCTGGCCATCGTCGGCAAGTAGCCACAAGCAACCACCGTGCCCGCCCCGGAGATCCCCGTACCAATCTGGTTTAGGGGGGATCTCCGGGGCGGCACGCGTCAGAGAGAAGAGCCATGAGCAAGCAGATTGAGTTCAACGAGGCTGCCCGCCGGGCCATGGAGGCCGGCGTCGACAAGCTGGCCGACGCGGTCCGGGTCACCCTGGGCCCGCGCGGCCGCACCGTGGTGCTGGCCAAGTCGTTCGGCGGCCCGACGGTGACCATGGACGGCGTCGCCGTGGCCCGTGAGATCGACCTAGAGGACCCGTTCGAGAACCTCGGCGCCCAGCTGGTGAAGTCGGTGGCCACCAAGACCAACGACGTGGCCGGCGACGGCACCACCACCGCCACCGTGCTGGCCCAGGCCACCATCTCCGGCGGGCTGCGCAACGTCGCGGCCGGCGCCAACCCGATCGCGTTGGGCGCCGGTATCGCCAAGGCGGCCGACGCGGCGTCGGCGGCGTTGCTCGCCGCGGCCACCCCGGTCTCCGGCAAGGAGTCGATCGCGCAGGTGGCCAACGTGTCCTCACGCGACGAGGAGATCGGTGAGCTGGTCGGTGAGGCGATGACCAAGGTCGGCAGCGACGGCGTGGTCAGCGTGGAGGAGTCCTCGACGCTGTCCACCGAGCTGCAGATCACCGACGGTGTCGGCTTCGACAAGGGTTTCCTGTCGGCCTACTTCGTCACCGATTTCGACGCGCAGGAGGCCGTCCTGGAGGACGCGCTGATCCTGCTGCACCGGGACAAGATCAGCTCGCTGCCCGACCTGCTGCCGCTGCTGGAGAAGGTCGTCGAGGCGGGCAAGCCGCTGGTGATCATCGCCGAGGACGTCGAGGGTGAGCCGCTGTCGACGCTGGTGGTCAACGCGATCCGCAAGACCCTCAAGGCCGTCGCGGTCAAGGCGCCGTACTTCGGCGACCGGCGCAAGGCGTTCCTGGAGGATCTCGCGGTGGTCACCGGCGCCCAGGTGATCAACCCTGACGTCGGCCTGACGCTGCGCGAGGCCGGTCTCGATGTGCTCGGCTCCGCCCGCCGGGTGGTGGTGTCCAAGGACGACACCGTCATCGTCGATGGAGCCGGCGGGTCCGACCAGGTGGCCGCTCGGGTCAAGCAGCTGCGCGCCGAGATCGAGGCGACCGACTCCGACTGGGACCGCGAAAAGCTCGAGGAGCGGCTGGCGAAGCTGGCCGGCGGCGTGGCCGTGATCAAGGTCGGTGCGGCCACCGAGACCGCGCTCAAGGAGCGCAAGCACCGGGTCGAGGACGCGGTGGCGGCGGCCAAGGCCGCGGTCGAAGAGGGCATCGTCCCCGGCGGCGGCGCCGCTCTGGTGCAGGCCCGCGCGGCGCTGTCGGAGCTCGCGCTGAGCGGTGACGAGGCGCTGGGCGTCGAGGTGTTCGCCGCCGCGCTGAGTGCACCGCTGTACTGGATCGCCACCAACGCCGGCGTCGACGGTGCCGTGGTGACCAGCAAGGTGGCCGAACTGCCTGCCGGGCAGGGCTTCAACGCTGCGACGCTGACCTACGGTGACCTGGCCGCCGACGGGATCGTCGACCCGGTCAAGGTGACCCGGTCGGCGGTGCTCAACGCCGCCTCGGTGGCGCGGATGGTGCTGACCACCGAGACCGCGGTGGTGGAGAAGCCGGCCGAGGAGGCCGCTGACGCCCACGGGCATCACGGGCACGCGCACTAGCCCGGCGCGACAAGACGCGAAAGCCCCCATTTCGGCAACGGAATGGGGGCTTTCGCGTCTTCTCGGCGGCCTGGATGCGGCGGTTTGTAACCGCGCAAAACGGGTATTGATTCATCGCGTCGTCGATCAGGACGGTGTATTGAAGGCGCTGTAAAGGAGATCACGATGGACCCAGTGGCGGCTACTGAATTCCTGGCCCGCTCTAGCACGTTGACCAGTGTCGGATGGATCGGTTACATCATTATCGGAGCCATTGCCGGCTGGATCGCAGGCATGATCATGAAGACCAAGTACGGCCTGCTTACCGATGTCGTCGTCGGCGTTGTCGGCGCTTTGATCGGCGGTTTTCTGCTCAGCTTCGTCGTCGACACGGCAAGCGGGGGCTGGTGGTTCACCTTGTTCACCGCAATTCTGGGCGCGGTCATCCTGCTCTGGCTGCTGCGTCTGTTCGGGCGCGAGGCGTAAGGGGCGAGCGATGATGATGAAATACGTTGCGGTTGGGGCCATGAGCCTGGGTGTGCTGCTGTCCAGCGGGTGCTCGGCATCGAAGGTGATCAACACCGGTGGCGACACCAGGTGCAAGGACTTCGTCGAACAGGACGAGAAAAAGCAGGACGACGAAATCAGCAAGATGCTCAAAGACAAGAGCGGCGCGGACCCCTCCAATTTGGAGATTTCTGCGACCCGACTGTCAGTGTCGACTTACTGCAAGACGGTGGGAACTCCGGACAGCAAGATATCCGAGGCCCCGCACGGCTGATTGGAATTGCGCTGGCCCCAACACGATTCGTTCCAGGCTGTGCACGGCTCAGAAGAAGTTGCTGAAAAGCAGGTTCATCGAGTCGAACAGGGCCTGGAACGGATCGCTGGTGGCGACCCCGTGCCAGAGTAAGGCGCTGAGCCAGGCGTCGAAGCCGTTGATGTCGCTGTCGTCGATATTGACGTAGGTCAGGGCACCGTCGACCGTGGTGGTGGCGTCGGCGATCTGGTCCGGCGTCAACCCCAGGTACTCGACGTGGGCACCGAAGATGCCCAGCAACGCGCCCCACAGGCCGTCGGCGGCGTAGACGTCGGCGAAGTTGGAGACCGGATCATCGGGCAGGCCGTAGATGGTGGCCGCGTACAGATCGTTGGGCGTCAGGTTCCCGAGGACTTCGGTCATGCCGAGAAGATTCAGCAGATAGTGCGTCAGGCTGGGCCCGATCGTCGCCTCCATCGCCGCTTCCAGGTACTGCCAGACGCCGTCCGGCGCGGAGGGGTTGCCGATGAACACGAAATGCAGCGAGTCCAGCGGGATGCCCGATTCGGCGAGCCGGGTCATGGCGATCGACTCGGCGGTGGCGCTTTGGGAGTAGCCGAAGATCGTCAGCGGGTGTTCGGCATCGTAGGCGCCCGGGTTGGCGGCGAAGGCGTTCTGGACCGCGAGCACGATGAGCCCCGCGCCGGTGAGGCTACTGGGGCCCTGCTGGAACAGTTCCGGGGTGGTCAGCACCTGCAGTGGGGCGCTGCACGGGTCGGTGCCGTCCATGTAGCAGACCGTCGAGTCGGTCGAGCCGCCATTGAAACCGAGCGGGTTGAGGTAGAGATTCTCGGCGGATCGCGCGAATTCGGGTGAAGGCGTCGGCTGGCCGGTTCCGCCGAGGATGAGCGCCGTCTGGCTGCCCGCCAGCGGACCGGTGGACGCCAGCAGCGTGGCCGCGGCGCTGACGGTCTGACTGACCCCCACGCCGGCGGCGGCCGCCAGCATTCCGGCGACCGCGAGTTGGGCGACCGCCTTGTACGCATTCCCAACCTGGACCTGAGTCATCGCACCCTCCCCGCTGTGTGTTGGATGAGATTATCCCGTTCTCATATTTGAGTCTAGGGTTCTCACTGTCGTTCTCGACGGGGCGCAACTCCGCCGACAGCATCGCCACAAGGAGAACCATGGACCAACCGACCTACGAGCGGGGCCGCGCAATCCGCAAGGCCGTGCTGGGCGACGCCTATGTCGCCAAGGCCGAGACCGGTGACGACTTCTCGAAGCCGTTCCAGGACTTGGTCACCGAGTACTGCTGGGGCGCGGTGTGGGGACGCGACGGCCTGTCGCGCAAGACCCGCAGCATGCTCAACCTGGCGATGATCGCGGTGCTCAACCGGCCCCATGAGCTGCGCACTCACGTCAAAGGGGCGCTCACCAACGGCGTCACCCGCGAGGAGATCCGAGAGGTTTTCATGCAGGTGGCGATCTACGCCGGCGTTCCCGCCGCGGTGGACAGCTTCCGGATCGCCCGCGAAGCGTTCGCCGAATACGAGAGCGCGCGATGATCGGCTTCATCGGGTTGGGCAACATGGGATTTCCCATGGCCAACCGGCTGGCGGCCGCGGGCCGCGAACTGGTCGTCTATGACCCACGCGTCGAAGTAGTGCAGCAGGCAGCGGCTTTCGGCGCCCATGGTGCGTCCTCTTCCCGCGCGGTGGCCGACCGGGCGGAGATCGTGTTGGCCAGCCTGCCGTCGTTGCAGGCGTCGGCGGCGGTAGCCGCGGAGGTGACCAATGGCGCCAAGGTCGCGGTGTTCGTCGACCTGTCGACCGTAGGAAGTGCTGCGGCGCAACGCAACCACGCCACCCTGGCCGCCGGCGGAATCGCAGCGCTGGACGCTCCGGTCAGCGGCGGCGTGGGCGGGGCGCAGCAGGGCGGCCTGGCCATCATGGTCTCCGGGCCGCGCGCGGCGTTCGACACCGCCAAGGCGCTGCTGGAGGAACTGGGCCGCCCGATCTTCGTCGACGAGAAACCCGGCGCCGCCCAGACCATGAAACTGGTCAACAACCTGATGGCGGCCACCACACTGGCCGCCACCGCCGAAGTCATGGTGATGGGAGTCAAGGCCGGCCTCGACCCGCAGGTGATGATCGAGGTGCTCAACGCCGGCTCGGGCGGAACCCACGCCAGCCGCGACAAGTTTCCCAAGGCGGTGTTGCCGCGCACCTTCGACTACGGATTCGCGACCGGCCTGATGGTCAAGGACGTGCGGCTCTACCTCGACGAAGCGCAGGCGCTGGGCCTGCCGAGGCCAATCGCCGACGCGGTGGCCGGCCTGTGGGAGTCGACGCTGCGCGAGCAGGGCCCCGAGTCTGATTTCACCTCGGTCGTCAAGGTGTTGGAGGAGGCCGCCGGGGTCACCGTCGGCGCGATCAGAAGAAGTCGTTGAACAGCAGTTGCAAAGAGTCCCAGAGGCTCTCGAAGATGCCGCTGTTGGCTGCTCCGCCGACGAAGACGGCATTGAGCCAGGCATCGAGGCCGTTGATGTCGCTGTCGTCGATGTTGACGTAGGTCAGGTCGCCGTCGACCGTGGTGGTGGCGTCGGTGACCTGCTCGGGTGTCAGGCCCAAGTACCACACGTGCGGCCAGAGGATGTCCAGCAGCGCGCCGAACAGACCTTTATCCGCATAGACGTCGGTGAAGTTGGCGACCGGGTCGCCCGGCAGGCCGTAAATCGTTGTGGCGTAGAGGTCATTGGGGGTGAGGTTGCCGAGGACTTCGGTCATGCCGAACAGATTGAGCAGATAGTTCGTCAGGCTGGGCCCGAGCGTCGCCTCCATGGCCGCTTCCACGTGTTGCCAGATGCCATCTGGAGTCGACGGGTCGCCGATGAACACGAAATGCAATGAATCGCTGGGAATTCCGAGCTCGGCCAGCCGGGTCATGGCGATCGACTCGGCGGTGGCGCTTTGGGAGTAGCCGAAGATCGTCAGCGGGTGTTCGGCGTCGAACGCGCCCGGGTTGGCGTTGAATTCGTTCTGAACGGCGAGCACGATGGCCGACGCGCCTGTGAGACTGCTCGGGCCCTGCTGGATCAGTTCGGGTGTCGTGAGCACCTGCAGCGGGGCGCTGCACGGGTCGGTGCCGTCCATGTAACAGACCGTCGAGTCGGTTGATCCGCCGTTGAATCCCAATGGGTTCAGAAACAGGTTCTCGGCGGATCGCGCGAATTGCGGTGACGGCGTCGGCTCGGTGGTGCCGCCCAGGATGAGCGCCGTGACGCTGCCGGCCAGTGGACCGGTGGAGGCCAACAGCGTGGCCGCGGCGCTGACGGTTTGGCTGATCCCCACGCCGGCCGCGGCCACGATCATGCCGGAGACGGCAACGTGGGCAACCGATGTTTTTACTGCTGCTCCCCGCGTTCTCATCGCATGTGCTTATCACACGCTGATATTGAGCTCACGGGTTTTGCGATCGTTCTAATTGACACGCCCGTCAGAGCTGGCCGGGTGTTTTCGCTGTCCCGGGACGGTCAGAGCGTGTCCGGGCACAGATTGTGCTGCGCGGCGTTCAGCAGCATGCGGCCCTTGTCGAGGTCGTTCGGGTTCAGCTGCGCCAGCGTCTGTTCGGGCTTCTCGCCCAGGTGCAGCCGGTTGCAGGCCATCCAGCCGTTGGCCACCACCACCCCGTCGGGCATCTGGGCGTCTCCGATGCTCAGGCCCGGGAAGCCGTTGGCCCGCAGTTCATTGAGGAACCCTTGCTCATCGGCGCTGGCCAGGGGTGCGCCGACCACACCGATGGCGAATCCTGCCGCGACGGTTCCGAACAGGAGCTGCTTGCGCACGTTGTTCCCCTCGCTCTCGACGGCCTGCACCGTGGGGAAGCGTAACGGTGCCGCCGGCGGCGATACCGGATAACTGCGCAATCTCACCCCAACGGCGACAATCCCTGGTTGGGCCGTAGCCCACCGGGCGCATAGGGGCCGGTCACCAGCGAGGGGCAGGCGCCGAACGCGCCTACCACCGCGCCGGTGTCGGGGCAGTAGTAGACGTCGCTCAGATCGCCGCAGAGCCGCTGGTCGAAGCAGCCGGCCGGATCGGCGTGGGCCGGCGCGGCTACGCCGAGGCCGAAGGAGGCGACAACTACTGCCAGGAATGCACGCATGCCCGTGATCCAACCCGACCGGTCCGACAATCTCCGGGACGAGAACAGCCCCCGAATCGCCGGGGGCTGTTCGCTACGGCCGTCGGTCCGGCGGGGTCAGCCGCTGGCCCGCAGGTTGCAGCGGAGCGCGGCGTGCCGCTCGGCCTCGGACATGCCGCCCCAGATGCCGTAGGGCTCGCCGACGGCGAGTGCGTGCTGACGGCATTGCTCCAACACCGGGCAGTTGCGGCACCACTTCTTGGCGTTCTGCTCCCGCTGCGCTCGGGCCCGGCCGCGCTCCCCGTCGGGTGGGAAGAACACCGATGAGTCGACCCCCCGGCAGGCTCCTTGGAGTTGCCAATCCCAGACGTCCGCGTTGCGGCCGGGCAGTTGCTCAACCAGTGGCATGGGAACCCCTCTCAAACGCTGGTCGGCCGGAACGGTTGCGGCCGTTGAGGTCTCTGGCGGTGCGCGTAAAACAGCGCCGGCGGCATCCGGCGCTGTGGGGACCGTAGCCAAAGCGTCTGAAGTTAGGCCTACGTAACGGTTAAGAAAGGCTGGCCTAAGCCGGTGGACATTCCCTGGGATTTTTTCCGGACGTACGGACGGAGGGGCGAGCGGGCGGACGTCGAGGCGCTGGTCGGGCCCGCGTAACGTCGCTCAGCGATGACCGAGGACTCAGACGCGACGTTTGCTGCCGCCGCGTTCGGCGATGCACCGGGCCGCTGGCCCTTGCCCGCCGCGACCACGCCCCGCCAGCGCTGGCTGCGTGCCGTCGCCGCCGGCGGTCAGGGCCGTTACGCCGCTGCCACCGCCGACCTGGCGGCACTGCTACGCGACGCACCCAACGGGCCGCTGGCCTCGCTGGCCCACAGCACCCGGGCGTCATTCCTGCGCCAACTCGGCGGGCACGATCTCGCCCGGGGCCTTGACGGCCGGGCACTGGCCCTGGCCGGCGAGGAGCCGGAGGCCGCCGCCGATGCCCTGGTGGGCCTGGCCGCCGACGCCCTGGGAATCGGGCGCTTCGCGGCGTCGGCGGCCCTGCTGGCCCGCGCTCGGCAGGTTCCCGAACCGCCGTTAGCGGCGCGCCTGGCGGTGCGCCGGAACTGGGTGACGGCCGAGCTGGCGATGGTCACCGGGGACGGCGCCACCGCGGTGCGGCACGCCGAACGGGCCCTGGAGTTGGTCTCGGAAGCCGGGGAAGGCATGGTGCGCCACCAGGTGAAAAGCCAGGTGGTGCTGGCCGGCGCGCTGTGCTGCGCGGGAAGTGTCGACCGCGCGCGCGGCGTGGCCGAGGCCGCACTGCAGGACACCGAGCGGCTGGGGCTGATTCCGTTGCGCTGGGCGCTGGCGTGCCTGTTGGCCGACGTGAGCGACGCTGCCGGCGCGGCCTATTCCGTTGCGGAGCTACGCGATCTGCGTGACCAGACCGCAGCGCTGGTGCGCCACCGTGGGGGAAGCTGGCAGGGCGCCTAACCAGGCTGTGACAAAGGGGACGGCTCAGCGGTAGCCGTCGGCCTCCGAGGTCGCCCCGTTGAGGGAGGCGTCGGCGTAACCGCGGCAATAATCCCAGGTCACGTAGCTGTCCGGCTCCGGGTCGTAGGCCGGCTCGTGCGGGCGGACGGTGCCGTCGATGAGCAGCTGCAGCAAGTTGGCGCGCAGCATGTCCCAGTCGTGGTAGTGGTCCTGTTGACAGTCGTCGCAACACACCACCAGGCCGCGGATACCTCGGTGCGCCAATAGTGCTTCGTAGACCGCGAGGTCAGCGAGGTCGGCTTCGACCGCGGTCCGCTCCTGCGGATCCAGTGGCTGGCCCGGTTCGACGGCGTCCAGCGCAGCGGACGGGTCGTGGGGATCGTCGGCGAACGGGTCGGGCGGCAAACCGGGTGGCAGGTGGTCACGCACGCCCATAGGGTACGCAGACCCCAGGACAGAACGCCAGCGGCCGTTCTGCGGCCCGCATAATCGCAGCCAAGGTGGTGGGGAACGAAAGCCGCTGTACGCCGCGATTAGGATGGACCTCTATCCCCCCGGCTGCGTAGTGGAGGCTCCCGATGTCCGTTGGTGATGCCAGCGCCCCGACGATTTCCCATGCCGCCATGGGCCCGCACGATGATCTGCCGACCGGCGGCCCGTCCGGCGGGCACCCGGCCAAGATCGCCATGCTGGGCCTGACCTTCGACGACGTTCTGCTGCTTCCGGCGGCCTCCGACGTGGTGCCGGCCACCGCCGACACCTCCAGTCGGCTGACCCGCAAGATCCGGCTCCAGGTGCCGCTGGTCAGCTCCGCCATGGACACCGTCACCGAGGCCCGGATGGCGATCGCGATGGCCCGGGCCGGCGGCATGGGCGTGCTGCACCGCAACCTGCCGGTCACCGAGCAGGCCGGCCAGGTCGAGACCGTGAAGCGCTCCGAGGCCGGGATGGTCACCGACCCGGTCACCTGCACCCCGGAGAACACCCTGGCCGAGGTGGACGCCCTGTGCGCGCGGTTCCGGATCTCCGGGCTGCCGGTCGTCGATAAGAACGGCTCACTCGTTGGGATCATCACCAACCGGGACATGCGCTTCGAGGTCGACCAGAACAAGCCGGTCGCCGAGGTGATGACCAAGGCGCCGCTGATCACCGCGCAGGAGGGGGTCTCCGCCGACGCCGCGCTGGGCCTGCTGCGCCGGCACAAGATCGAGAAGCTGCCGATCGTCGACGGTCGCGGCAAGCTGACCGGGCTGATCACCGTCAAGGACTTCGTCAAGACCGAACAGCACCCCAACGCCACCAAGGACAGCGACGGCCGGCTGCTGGTCGGCGCCGCGGTCGGTGTCGGCGCCGACGCCTGGGTGCGGGCGATGACGCTGGCCGACGCCGGCGTCGACGTGCTCATCGTGGACACCGCGCACGCCCACAACCGGGGAGTGCTCGACATGGTCGGCAAGCTCAAGGCCGAAGTGGGGGAGCGGGTCGACGTGGTCGGCGGCAACGTGGCCACCCGGTCCGGCGCTGCCGCGCTGGTCGAGGCCGGCGCCGACGCGGTGAAGGTCGGCGTGGGCCCGGGCTCCATCTGCACCACCCGGGTGGTCGCCGGGGTGGGTGCCCCGCAGATCACCGCGATCATGGAGGCCGTTGCGGTCTGCGCGCCCGCCGGGGTGCCGGTGATCGCCGACGGCGGGCTGCAGTACTCCGGGGACATCGCCAAGGCGCTGGCCGCCGGTGCCTCGACGGCCATGCTCGGCTCGCTGCTAGCCGGCACCGCCGAATCGCCCGGCGAGCTGATCTTCGTCAACGGCAAGCAGTTCAAGAGCTACCGCGGCATGGGGTCGCTGGGGGCCATGGCCGGAAGGGGCTCCGGGGGCACAGCCAAGTCCTACTCCAAGGACCGCTACTTCCAAGACGACGCGCTCTCCGAGGACAAGCTGGTGCCCGAGGGCATCGAGGGCCGGGTGCCGTTCCGCGGCCCCCTGACCACCGTCATCCACCAGCTCACCGGCGGGCTGCGGGCGGCGATGGGCTACACCGGGTCGGCGACCATCGAAGCGCTGCAGCAGGCGCAGTTCGTGCGGATCACCGCCGCGGGCCTGAAGGAAAGCCACCCGCACGACATCACCATGACCGTCGAAGCGCCGAACTACTACGTGCGCTGAGCAGACGTCCGTCCCGGCACATTCTCGCGTAGCGAAAACAGAAACGAGGCTGACCCGTCATGCGTGACATGGTTGAGATCGGCATGGGCCGCACCGCCCGTCGCACCTACGAGCTCGACGACATCAACATCGTGCCCTCCCGGCGCACCCGTTCCTCCAAGGACGTGTCCACGGCCTGGCAGCTGGATGCCTACCGCTTCGAGATCCCGGTGCTGGCTCACCCCACCGACGCGCTGGTCTCGCCGGAGTTCGCGGTCGAGCTGGGCCGCCTCGGCGGTCTGGGGGTGCTCAACGGCGAAGGACTGATCGGCCGGCACGCCGACATCGAGGCCAAGGTCGCCCAGGTCGTCGAGGTGGCGGCCAAGGAGCCGGAGCCGGAGGCGGCGATCCGGCTGCTGCAGCAGCTGCACGCCGCGCCGCTGGACCCTGAGCTGCTCGGTGCCGCGGTGGCGCGGATCAGCGCGGCCGGGGTGACCACCGCGGTGCGGGTGAGCCCGCAGAACGCCGCGGCGCTGACCCCGGTTCTGGTGGCCGCCGGTGTCGACCTGTTGGTCATCCAGGGCACCATCATCTCCGCCGAGCGGGTCGCCAACGACGGGGAGCCGCTGAACCTCAAGACCTTCATCTCCGAGCTCGACATCCCGGTGGTGGCCGGCGGCGTGATCGACCACCGCACCGCGCTGCACTTGATGCGCACCGGCGCGGCCGGGGTGATCGTCGGCTACGGGTCCACCTCGGGGGTGACCACTTCCGATGAGGTGCTGGGCATCTCGGTGCCGATGGCCACCGCGATCGCCGACGCCGCCGCGGCTCGCCGCGAATACCTCGACGAGACCGGCGGGCGGTACGTGCACGTGCTGGCCGACGGCGACATCCACACGTCCGGGGACCTGGCCAAAGCGATCGCCTGCGGCGCCGATGCGGTGGTGCTGGGCACGCCGTTGGCGGCGGCGGCCGAGGCGCAGGGCGACGGCTGGTACTGGCCGTCGGCGGCCGCGCACCCGTCGTTGCCGCGCGGTGCGCTGATGCAGGTCGCCTATGGCGAACGTCCGGGCTTGGCGCAGGTGCTCGACGGCCCCTCCGATGACCCGTTCGGTTCGCTGAACCTGGTCGGCGGGCTGCGCCGGTCGATGGCCAAGGCGGGCTACTGCGACCTCAAGGAGTTCCAGAAGGTCGGGCTGACCGTCGGGAGCTGACGTCCAGGTAAGGGCAGCCTATCTAGCGAGTTACCGGCGGGTAGCCCATACTTGCTGGCTATGGAGCGGGATTACCAACCTGACTACGACGTCCTGATCATCGGCTCGGGTTTCGGTGGCAGCGTCAGCGCCCTGCGACTGACCGAGAAGGGTTATCGCGTCGGCGTTTTGGAGGCGGGACGCCGCTACGCCGACCCCGACTTCGCCAAGAACTCGTGGCACCTGCGCGACTTCCTGTGGGCGCCGAAGCTGGGTTGCTACGGCATCCAGCGCATCCACCTGCTCAACAACGTCATGGTGCTGGCCGGTGCCGGGGTGGGCGGGGGCTCGCTGAACTACGCCAACACCCTCTACGTGCCGCCGGAGCCGTTCTTCGCCGACAAGCAGTGGGCACACATCACCGACTGGCGTGCCGAGCTCATGCCGCACTACGACCAGGCGCAGCGGATGCTCGGCGTGGTCAAGAACCCGACGTTCACCGACGCCGACCGCATCGTCAAGCAGGTCGCCGACGACATGGGCGTCGGCGACACCTTCGTGGCCACGCCGGTCGGGGTGTTCTTCGGTGAAGGCGGCGAGAAGACCCCGGGCAAGACGGTGCCCGACCCGTACTTCGGCGGCGCCGGCCCGCAGCGCACCGGCTGCCTCGAGTGCGGCGAGTGCATGACCGGTTGCCGCTGGGGCGCCAAGAACACCCTGGTGAAGAACTACCTGTATTTGGCCGAATCGGCTGGCGCACAGGTGCATCCGATGACGACGGTGACCGGGTTCGAGCCGGGCGACGACGGCCTGTGGCAGGTGCGCACGGTGCGCACCGGCCTGCGCGCACGCCGGCATCGCAAGACCTTCACCGCGCGGCATCTGATCTTGGCCGCCGGCACCTACAACACCCAGCGGCTGCTGTTCAAGATGCGCGACAAGAACAAGCTGCCCAAGCTCTCCGACAAACTCGGCGTGCTGACCCGCACCAACTCCGAATCCATCGTCGGCGCAGCCACTTTGGACGTCAAGGCGGGCCTGGACCTGACCCACGGCGTGGCGATCACCTCCTCGATCCACCCCACCGCCGACACCCACGTCGAACCGGTCCGCTACGGCAAGGGCTCCAACGCGATGGGTCTGTTGCAGACCCTGATGACCGACGGCGCGGGTCCGCAAGGCACCGATGTCCCGCGCTGGCGGCAGCTGCTGGATCAGGCCCGCGAAGATCCCCGCCACATCCTGCGGCTACTCAACCCGAAGCAGTGGAGCGAGCGCACCGTGATCGCGCTGGTGATGCAGCACCTGGACAACTCGATCACCACCTTCACCAAACGCGGCAGGCTGGGCTTCCGCCGCTACACCAGCAAGCAGGGCCACGGTGAACCGAACCCGAGCTGGATCCCGGTCGGCAACGAGGTCACCCGCCGCATCGCCGACAAGATCGACGGCGTGGCCGGGGGTACCTGGGGCGAGCTGTTCAACATCCCGCTCACCGCGCACTTCTTGGGCGGGGCGGCGATCGGCGACAGCCCAGAACACGGTGTCATCGACCCCTACCAGCGGGTGTACGGCTACCCGACGCTGGCGGTGATGGACGGCGCGGCGGTCTCGGCCAACCTCGGCGTCAACCCGTCGCTGTCGATCACCGCCCAGGCCGAGCGGGCCGCGTCGCTGTGGCCGAACAAGGGCGAGACCGACCAGCGGCCGGCCCAGGGCGAGCCCTACCGGCGGCTGGAGCCGATCGCGCCGAAGAACCCGGCGGTACCCGATCAGGCCGTCGGCGCGCTGCGCTGGGCCTCGGGGATCGCCTGAGCCTCATCTCGCGACGTGGTGCCGGTGGCGGGGTGCGCGCCCGGGCGGCTGCTGCGGTGTCGACAGCAGCGGTTCGCGCCGGCAGGCGGGCACCGTCGTGGGTGACTGGGTGGACAGTTCGAGTTCCTTGCCGTCATGGTGGATCGTCAGCCGGCCCTCGGGCCCGTCGCGCAGCGTGTAGGTGACCTCGTCGTCGGTGGCGCTGACCGTGACGCGGAACCCGCCCCAGCGCAACCGGAACCGTAGGCGTGAGATCCCGTCGGGCAGTGCGGGATTCAGCGCCAGCACGCCTCCGTCGTCACGCAGACCGCCGAACCCGGCCACCAGCGCGAGCCAGGTCCCGGCCAGCGCCGCCAGGTGCAATCCCTCGCGGGTGTTGTCGTGCAGATCGCGCAGGTCGACGAGCGCCGTCTCGTAGGTGTAGTCATGGGCCAGTTCCAAATGTCCCACCTCGGCGCACATCACCGCCTGGGTGCAGGCCGACAGTGAGGAGTCCCGCACCGTGCGCCGCTCGTAGTAGTCGACGTTGCGGGCCTTCTCTTCGGGGCTGAACGCGTGGCTGCGCCAGTGCATGGCCAGCAGGACGTCGGCCTGCTTGACCACCTGGGCCGGGTACAGCCGCACATAGGGTTCGTTGAGCAGCAGCGGATAGGTGGTCCGGGTGTCGAAGTCCCACTCCGCGGCGGAGGTGAAGCCTTCGCACTGCGGATGCACGCCGAGCTCCTCGTCATAGGGGATGTGCGCGGCGTCGGCGGCATCGCGCCAGCTGGCCATCTCCTCGGTGGTGACCCCCAGCTCGTGGGCGGCATCGGGGTGGCGGGCGCACGCCTCGGCGGCGGTGCGCAGATTGTGCGCGGCCATCAAATTGGTGAACACGTTGTCCCGCACGATCGCGGTGTACTCGTCGGGGCCGGTCACCCCCGACAGGTGCCACACCCCGTGCCGGTCGTGGTGTCCCAGCGACCGCCACAGCCGCGCGGTCTCGACCAGCACCGCCAGCCCGCACTCGGCCTCCAGGGAGCCATCCCCGGTGACGACCCGGTACTGCTCGAACGCCGCCGCGATGTCGGCGTTGATGTGCCAGGCGGCCGTGCCGGCCGGCCAGTACCCGGAGCACTCCTGGCCGCGGATCGTCCGCCACGGGAACGACGCCCCGGCCAGCCCGAGTTCGGTGGCCCGGTCGCGGGCCAGATCAAGTGTCGACGACCGCCAGCGCAACGCGTCGGCCGCCGCGTGCGGAGCGGTGTAGGTCAGCACCGGGATGATGAAACTCTCACTGTCCCAGAAGGTATGGCCGTCATATCCGGTACCGGTCAGGCCCTTGCTGGGGATCGCCCGTCGCTCGGCGCGCGCGCTGGCCTGCAGCAGGTGGAACAGTGCGAAGCGGACCGCCTGCTGGCACTCCGGGTCGCCGTCGACCTCGACGTCGGCGCCGTCCCAGAACTCGTCGAGGTACTTCCGCTGGGAGTCGAGCAGGCCCTGCCAGCCGCTATAGAGGGCACCGGTCAGCGCGGCGACGGCCTGGTCGCGCAGCGCGGGCCGGGACCGTTCGCTGGACCAGCCGTAGGCCAGGTACTTGACGATTCGCAGTTTCTGCCCCGGGCGCAGCCCGCACACCACGGTCGTGGCCGCCACGTCGGGAATCGCGATCGTGTTGACCTGGACCCGGCCGGGCACCTCGATCTCGTGATTCATGGCCGCGGCCATCATCAGTTCACTGGCCCGAGTGCGGTGCACCAGCACCGCCCCGCGGTCGGTGTTCTCCCGCTCCACGGCCTCCAGCGGGTTGTCCAGGATCGCCGCGACTCGCGGGTCGCCGGAGGTCGGCGGTTGGTCTTCGTTGGCGACCAGCTCGGATTGCACTGTCACCCGGACGAATTCGTCGATCGCCTCGACGACGTATTCGATCGCCGCGACGCTGCGCTGGGCCAGTGACACCAGCCGGGTCGAGTGCACGTTGACCTGTTTGCCGGCCGGGGAGCGCCAGTGCACGTGGCGGGTGAGGGTGCCCGCCCGCAGGTCGAGGATGCGCTCGTGGTCGATCAGCTCGCCGTAGCGGACGTCGAACGGCTCGTCGTCGACCATCAGCCGGATGATCTTGCCATTGGTCACGTCGACGACGGTCTGCCCGGCCTGCGGATAGCCGAACCCGGCTTCGGCGTAGGGCAGTGGCCGCACCTCATAGAACGAGTTCAGGTAGGTGCCGGGCAGGCCGTAGGGCTCGCCCTCGTCGAGGTTGCCGCGCAACCCGACGTGCCCGTTGGACAGCGTGAACAGGGATTCGGTCTGCCCGAGCAGATCCAGGTCGAGGCGGGTCTCGCGGATCTGCCACGGTTCGATCGGAAAATAGTCCTCAGGGATCATCGGCCTGCCTTCACAGAAGTTCCTCCAGATCGGTGACGACGACGTCGGCGCCATGGCTCAGCAGGTCTTCGGCCTGACCGACCCGATCGACGCCCACCACGAAACCGAACCCGCCGGCCCGCCCGGCCGCCACCCCCGACAGCGCGTCCTCGAACACCGCGGCGCCGGCGGGGGCGATATCGAGCAGCTGCGCCGCCCGCAGGAACGAGTCCGGGGCCGGCTTGCCCGCGATGTGTTCGGTGCGCAGAGTGACGCCGTCGACGCGCTGCTGGATGAACGTGTCCAGGCCGGTGATCGCCAGCACTTCGCCGGCGTTGGCGCTGGCCGACACCACCGCGGTGGCCAGGCCCGCCGCGGTGGCCGCCGCCAGGTAGCGCCGGGACCCTTCGAACACGTCCACCCCGTCGGCCTGCAGCGTTACCTGAAACGCCGCGTTCTTGCGGTTGCCCAGGCCGTGCACGGTTTCGGCGTCGGGCGGGTCGTCGTCGGCGCCGTCAGGCAGCACGATGTCGCGGCTGGCCAGGAAGGTGCGCACCCCGTCGTCGCGTTTGCGGCCGTCGACGAATCGCAGATAGTCGTTCACCGGGTCGAACGGCACGAACGGCGCACCGGTGCGCTCGGCGCGCGCCGACAGATACCCGTCGAACATGGCCTTCCAGGCCCGGGTGTGCACGCTGGCGGTGTCGGTGAGCACGCCGTCGAGGTCGAACAGGCAGGCGCGCACCGTTTCGGGCAGTCCCAGCGCCATAGCGCCCCCTTCCGGCTCGGGCTGATGTCCACTCCACCATGCCCGCCGTCGGATCGGCTGAGTTTTGCGGCCACTAAACTCTCTGCGGTGTCGTCCCCATCGTCTCGCCCCGTGTTGGTCATCGACTTCGGTGCGCAGTATGCCCAGCTGATCGCCCGCCGAGTCCGCGAGGCGCGGGTGTTCTCCGAAGTCGTCCCGCACACCGCGACCGTCGAGGAGATCGCCGCGCGCAACCCGCGGGCGATCGTGCTGTCCGGCGGGCCGGCCAGTGTCTACGCCGAAGGCGCCCCCTGGCTCGATCCGGCGCTGTTCGACCTCGAGGTGCCGGTGTTCGGCATCTGCTACGGCTTCCAGGCCATGGCGGCCGCACTCGGCGGCACCGTCGAGCGCACCGGAACCAGTGAATACGGCCGTACCGAGCTGAAAGTGACCGGCGGCGAACTGCATTCGGGCCTTCCGGTCACCCAGCCGGTGTGGATGAGCCACGGCGATGCGGTGACCGACGCCCCGGACGGGTTCGCGGTGGTGGCCGCCAGCGCCGGCGCCCCGGTGGCCGCGTTCGAGAACCGGGCCCGGCGGCTGGCCGGGGTGCAGTACCACCCGGAGGTGATCCACACCCCCTACGGGCAACGGGTGCTCAGCCGGTTCCTGCACGAGTTCGCCGGTATCGACGCGGCCTGGACGCCCGCCAACATCGCCGACGCGCTGATCGCGCAGGTGCGTTCGGAGATCGGTGACGGCCACGCCATCTGCGGGCTGTCCGGGGGAGTGGATTCCGCGGTGGCCGCGGCGCTGGTGCAGCGTGCCATCGGTGACCGGCTGACGTGTGTGTTCGTCGATCACGGGCTGTTGCGCGCCGGGGAGCGCGAGCAGGTGCAGGAGGACTTCGTCGCCGCCACCGGGGCACGGCTGGTCACCGTCGACGCCGCGGAGGTGTTCCTCGACGCGCTGGCGGGGGTGTCTGACCCCGAGGGCAAGCGAAAGATCATCGGCCGGCAGTTCATTCGCGCTTTCGAGGGCGCGGTGCGTGATCTGGATGCCGGCGAAGCCGGCAAAGGCGCAGATTTTCTGGTGCAGGGCACGCTGTATCCGGACGTGGTGGAATCCGGCGGGGGTGCCGGCACCGCGAACATCAAGAGCCACCACAATGTCGGCGGGCTGCCGGACGATTTGAAGTTCATTCTCGTCGAGCCGCTGCGGCTGCTGTTCAAGGATGAAGTGCGTGCGGTCGGGCGCGAATTGGGGCTGCCGGAGGAGATCGTTGAGCGCCAACCGTTCCCGGGCCCGGGGTTGGGGATCCGGATCGTCGGCGAGGTCACTTCTGAGCGGTTGGCGACGCTGCGTCAGGCCGACGCGATCGCCCGCGAGGAGTTGACCAGCGCGGGTCTGGACCATCAGATCTGGCAGTGCCCGGTGGTGCTGCTGGCCGACATCCGCTCGGTCGGGGTGCAGGGCGACGGCCGCACCTACGGACATCCGATCGTGCTGCGGCCGGTGTCCAGTGAGGACGCCATGACCGCCGACTGGACCCGGGTGCCCTACGAGGTGCTGGAGCGCATCTCCACCCGGATCACCAACGAGGTGGCCGAGGTCAACCGGGTGGTGCTGGACGTCACCAGCAAACCGCCGGGGACCATCGAGTGGGAGTGATTTCCAGGCCGCGCCGGCCCCGGGCCCGCGAGTAACAGCCGTCACTTGCGCACCCGCGGAGTTGGGGTGTGATGAGTTCGAATCGGATTGCGCCGGTGATATCACGAGTTTCCGGTGGGGACCGATACCAACGGAGGTGCGAGCAGTGCGCGTGTTCGTCACGGGTGGCACCGGCGCGATCGGTAGCCACACGGTGCCCGCGTTGATCGCCGCCGGGCACGAGGTCACGGCGATGGCCCGCAGCGACACCAAAGCGTCGGTTCTAGACAGCCAGGGCGCCAGGCCAATTCGCGTGTCCTTGTTCGACCGGGACGCACTTGCCAAAGCCTTCCATGGCCACGACGCGGTGGTGAATATGGCCTCCGCGCTCCCTTCTCCGCAGCAGTTCATTCTCCAATCCGCCTGGGCCGCATGCCAACGGATACGCACCGAGGGGTCGGCGACGGTCGTCGACGCAGCGCTGGCCGCAGCGGTCCCGCGAGTGGTGCAGGAGTCGGTGGCGATGATTTACCACGACGGCGGGGACCGCTGGCTCGACGAGGACTCGGCCGTGGACCACTATCCGATTGCATCGGGGAACCACGCCGCAGAATCCAGCGCCCGGCGATTCGCCGAAACCGGCGGTGACGCAGTGGTTCTGCGCTTCGGCCTGTTCTATGGGCCGGGCGCGGCCCACAGCGAACAGATCATGGGCCTGGCCCGTCACCACATCGCTTTCCAGGCCGGCCGCCGCGCGTCCTACCTGTCATCGATATATCTCCCTGATGCGGCCAGCGCCGTGATCGCCGCTCTGACATGCCGCGCCGGTACCTACAACGTCGTCGACGACGAGCCCGTCACCAAGAAGCAGCACACCCAAGCGCTGGCCGCGGCCGTCGGCGCCAAACCGCGGATCACCGGGCCGGGCCGGTTGGCCCTTTTGCTCGGGGATCGCAGCACATCGATGACCAGATCACTACGTGTCAGCAACGCGCGTTTCCGCGCGGTCGCGGGCTGGGCGCCCCGGTACCCGAGCGTGCGAGAAGGGTATCGGGCGATGGCCGCCGGCGCCCCTTCGCGATAGCGCATGCGCTAGCTGTTTCGGAAAGATCTCACACCTCCTGACGCGGTGCGGATGTGACTCCCGGGGTCGGTGATACCCCCTGAGGTGGCCCGGCTTGACGGTTGTCGGTGGGGAAGTGTTCACTCGGGCCTATCGAACACAGTTTCGAACTGAGGCGAGTTTTCCCGGAGGCGATCATGACGGCGGCGGTGGACTTGGGGCAACGTCCCAGCAGCCCTGAAAATCGAGCTGACCAGCTGGAACAGCTGCGCCGGCAGATGGCGGCGGTGGCCGGGAAAGTAGGCGCCGGGCGGCGGGGAGTGGTCTCGGCTGCTCCGGCTGCCCAGGCTTTCGAGGCCGCGCTGCCGGTCCCGCCGCTGCTGGCCGGGGTGCTGCCCGCGGGATTGCCGCGGGGCACGGTGGCGGTGCTGTCGGGAGCCCGCTCGTTGACGCTGGGCATGGTGGCCGCGGTGACGGCGGCCGGCGGTAACGCGGCCATCGTCGGCCAGCCGGACACCGGCCTGCTGGCCGCAGCGGAGATGGGCGCCGATCTGAGCCGGCTCGCGGTGATCCCCGACCCCGGCAACGATCCGGTGGAGGTGGCCACGGTGCTGATGGACGGCATGGATCTGGTGGCGCTCGGCCTGGGCGGCCGCTGCGTACCGCCGGCGCGCACCCGGGTGGTGCTGGCACGGGCCCGCCACCGGGGCTGCGCCCTGCTGATCTCCGGCGGTGACTGGCAGGGTGCGGCGCTTCGGCTGGACGCCCGGGTGAGCGGCTACGAGGTGATAAGCGGGGGCTGTGCGGCACGCCCAGGCTTCGGGCGGATCGGTGCGGTGCGGCTCGAGGTGCAGGCCCGCGGGGGCGCGGCCGGGCGAACCAGGGCCGGGTAGCGGGTCTTCTCATGGCTGACTCCCGAGTGCTGGCGCTCTGGTGCATGGACTGGCCCGCCGTTGCCGCGGCGGTCGCGGCGGGCCTACCGGCCACCGCACCGATCGCGGTCACCCTGGCCAACCGGGTGATCGCCTGCTCGGCGGGTGCCCGCGCGGCCGGGGTGCGGCGCGGGCTGCGGCGCCGCGAGGCGGCGGCCCGCTGTCCGCCGCTGCATGTGGTGGCCGCCGACACCGACCGCGACGCCCGGCTGTTCGAGCCGGTCCTGGCCGCGGTCGACGAACTGGTGCCGGCCGCCGAGGTGTTGCGGCCCGGGCTGCTGGTGGTGTCGGTGCGCGGGGCGGTCCGGGCGTTCGGCTCCGAGGAACAAGCCGCCGAACGCCTCGTCGACGCGGTGGCCGCCGCCGATGTCGAATGCCAGGTGGGGATCGCCGATGGGCTCTCAGCCGCGGTGCTCGCCGCGCGCGCTGGTGCTGTGGTGCCGCCCAGGGGAGACGCCCGATTCCTGTCGGCGTTGTCGATCCGGCAACTGGCCGCCGAGCCCAGCCTGTCCGGGCCCGGGCGCGACAGCCTCGTCGATCTGTTGTGGCGCTTGGGTATTCGTAGCATCGGGCAATTCGCCGCGTTACCGCGCCCGGACGTGACATCGCGGTTCGGTCCCGATGCGCTCATCGCGCACCGGTTCGCCCGCGGCGAGCCGGAACGCGGGCCGTCCGGGCGGGAGCCGGCACCGGATCTCGATGCCGTGCTGCACTGCGATCCGCCGATCGACCGGGTCGACGCCGCGGCGTTCGCGGGCCGCTCACTGGCCGGTGTGCTGCACCGGACGTTGATGGCCGCCGGCGTCGGTTGCACCCGGCTGGCCATTCACGCCGTCACCGACACCGGGGAAGAGCTGACCCGGGTGTGGCGCTGCGCCGAGCCGTTGACCGAGGACGCCACCGCCGACCGGGTGCGCTGGCAGCTGGACGGCTGGCTGAACAGCCGGGTCAGCAGGGACCGGCCCACCGGTCCGATCACGCTGCTGCGGCTGCAGCCGGTGGAGGTGCTCTCGGCGACCGAGGCGCTGCAGCTGCCGCTGTGGGGAGGGCTCGGCGAGGAGGATCGGCTGCGTGCCCGCCGGGCGCTGGTGCGGGTACAGGGCCTGCTCGGCCCGGAGGCGGTGCGGGTGCCGGTGCTGTCCGGTGGCCGCGGCCCGGCGGAGCGCATCACCTTGACCCCGCTGGGAGATGAGCCGGTGCCACTGGCCGACCCGCGCCAGCCGTGGCCCGGCCGGCTCCCCGAGCCGTCGCCGTCGGTGCTGCTCGATGACCCGGTGGAACTGCTTGACGCCGAACGGAATCCGATCCGGGTGACCGGCCGGGGGCTGTTCTCCGCCGACCCGGTATGGCTGGTCGCCCGGGGTCGTGACGACCGGCTGCGCTGGTGGGCCGGGCCCTGGCCGGTCGACGAGCGGTGGTGGGACCCGCAGCGGGAAGGCCCGGGATCGGGGCGCACCGCCCGGGTCCAGGCGCTGCTGGAGGAGTCGCCGGATGACGGCGCGCCCGGCGCGGCACTGCTGCTGTGCTACCGGCTGCGGCGCTGGTATCTGGAGGGCAGCTATGAGTGAGGAGGCACTCAGCCCAGCCGGCGGGCCAATGCGCCGACTCGGCCGCCCCACCTTCTTCGCCCAACGTGTAACCACTGCGAAAAACTGCGCCTCAAATCGCAGTGGTTACACGCTCGGCGGGATGGGGTTGGGGATGGGGCGGGGAGGCACTCAGCCCAGCCGGCGGGCTAATGCGCCGACTCGCTGCACGAACCGGTCGAAGAACGCGACCGGGTCGACACCGACACCGATCAGCGCGTTGGGCTGCGCGGCGTCCCAGTCGGGAATCGTCCGCCCGCGCACCGCCGCGGGTTCGACCTCAACGTGTACTGCGGCCGGGCGGGTGGTCACCAGTTCGGGCTCCAGCGCGATCGCCGCGGCCAGCGGATCGTGCAGATACGCTAGGTATCCGTGGCCGCGGGCATCGTGCGCCTCGAAATAGAACCGCAGCGCGTCATCGAGCAGCCGGGCCACCGGATTGTCCGCCGGTGCCGGCAGCTGACCCAGGATTGCCGGCGTGATCGCGATCTGACGGGTCAGATCCAGCCCGCACACGATCGGAAGTCGTTGCGGTGCAACAGCTGCCCAGGCCGTGAACACCTCGGCGGCCGCCTCGGGATCGAACCCGATGTTGAACTCGGACCGACCGGCCCGCTCGCCGGAGAACGCGCCGCCCATGATCACCAGCCGGCGCAGCAGCGTGGGCAGTGCGGGTTCGGCCCGCAGCGCCAGGGCCAGGTTGGTCAGCGGGCCGGTGGCCAGCCCGATCAGCTGCCCCGGATGTGCCCGTGCGGCAGCGACCCACGCTGTGGCGGCGTCGTATCCGGTGAGCCGGCCGCTGCCGGCCGGCAACTCGGCGTATCCGAGGCCCTGCGGCCCGTGGATGTTCTCCGCGGTATGGACCGGACCGTTCAGCGGTGCGTCGGCGCCCCGCGACACCGGAACCCCGGTTGCCTCACACAGTTCCAGCAGGGCCAGGTTGTTGCGGCAGACTTGGTGCACCGCAACGTTTCCGCCGGTGCAGGCCAGACCGACGAGTTCGGTATCCGGGCTGGCCAGCAGATACACCAGTGCGACCGCGTCGTCGACGCCGGTGTCGACGTCGGCGAAGACCTGGAGGCTCACATCACCAGTGCACGCCGGGCAGCGACCGCACCGCCCGCTTGACCGGGCGGGGCATGCGCACCCGGGCGATCGCCCGGGCCGGCCGCTTCGGGTGACGGCGTACCGGTTGTGCCGCAACGGATGCAACGGTTTCAGTGGGCGCCACCCCGCGCGCGGCGGCCGAGTCCGGGTAGCCCAGGTAGAGCTGGTGCAGCAGCCGGCGGGCCAGCCGGGGAGTGAGGTAGTTGCCGGCGTCGGCCAAAGTGCCCAGCGGGGTGTCGATCCGGTCCGGCTTCTCGATCAGACCTCGTACCACCATGGCCGCCGCGTGCTCGGCACTGATCGCCCCCATCGGAACCAGTTTTCCGGTCGGCGCGATCATCGGGGTGGCCACCAGCGGCATGTGGATGGTGGTGAACGTGATGTGATCCGACAGCGTCTCGGTCGACACCACGTCGGCGAACGCGTCCAGCGCCGCCTTGGTGGGCACATACGCGCTGTATTTCGGGCTGTGGGCCAGCACTCCTTCGCTGGAGACGTTGACGACGTGGCCGAACCGGCGTTCCCGCCAGTGCGGCAGCAGCGCCAGCACCATCCGCACCGCACCGAAGTAGTTGACCGCCATGGTGCGCTCGTAGTCGTGCAGCCGGTCGGTTGAATTGACCACCGAGCGGCGGATCGACCGGCCGGCGTTGTTCACCAGGTAGTCGACATGCCCGAACCGGCCCAGGATGTCCTTGACGGTGTGCTCCACCGACGCCGAGTCGGTGACGTCGCAGGTGAACGCATGGGCCTGCCCGCCTGCGGCCCGGATCCCGGCCACCAGCTCGTCGAGCGCCTCGCCGCTGCGGGCCAGCGCGAAGACCGTGCCGCCGCGCTCGGCGACAGCGATCGCCGAAGCCCGGCCGATGCCGCTGGACGCCCCGGTGATGACGACGTGCCGCCCGACCAGCGGGCCGGCCGGATCGTCGCGGCGGGCGCGGTCGGGATCCAGGTGCGCCGCCCAGTACCGCCACAGCCTCGGTGCGTAGTCGGCGAACTCGGGCAGCCGGACGGCGCCGTTCAGCGCCGCGTGGGTGGCGTCGGCGACGAACGTCGGCCGCAGGTTCACCAGGTCGAGGACCTCGCCGGGAAGGCCCACCTGGGTGGCCAGCATGTTGCGCCACACCCGCGCTCGCCCGCCGACGTTGAGCACCGGGGCCGCCACCGCGCCGGGCAGCGTGGCGCGCAGCGGGGGCAGCCCGGCCTCTCGGGCGACGGCCCGGTAGATCTCGGGCAGTCCAATGGATTTCGGCGCCGTCAGGTGGAAAGTGCGCCCGTCCCAGGAGGAGGGGGATGGGCCGTCGGCGTGCATCAGCACGATCAGCGCATCAACGACGTAGTCGACCGGAACGACGTTGGTGCGTCCGGTGTGAGGCACCGCCATCGGGGTGAGCCGGGGCAGCGCCGCCAGCTTGGCCAGCAGCGGGAAGAAGTAGTACGGCCCGTCGACCTTGTCCATCTCGCCGGTGTGCGAATCGCCCACCACCACCGCCGGTCGGTACACCCGGTAGCGCAGTCCCGGCGTCGAGCGCACCAATTGTTCGGCCTCGAACTTGGTTTGGTGATACGGGGTCGGCAATTGTTGTCCGATGTCGAAGTCGTCTTCGGTGAACTCGCCGGCGTAGTCGCCGGCCACCGCGATCGAGGACACGTGCGCCAAGGTGGCGTCGAGCCGTTTCGCCAGCCCGATCACCGCGCGAGTGCCGTCGACATTGGCTGCCTGCTGTTCGGCCGCGCCGGCGGTGATGTCGTAGATGGCCGCACAGTGCAGCACGTGATCGATGCCGCCGAGTTCGGCGATCACCGTGTCGGTCAGCCCGAGGTTCTCCGCAGTCAGGTCGCCGACCAGGGGTTTCACCCGCTCGCCCCAGTCGGCTGCGAGCCGCTCGAAGCGGCTCAGCGAGGCGCGGCGCACCAGCACCCACACCTGCGCATCGGGACTGTGCTCCAGGATTCGGGCCACCGCCCGCCGCCCAATAAACCCGGTACCGCCGGTAACGACATAACGCATGCGGCCATGGTGGTCGCTTCGATCGGCTACGTCAATGGTGAGTTGAGTCTCGCCGGCCCATCCCCGGGACAGTGACCGCATAGAAAGCCGGCATCACGACGAACACCGCCAGCGCGATCAGCGGCGACCACACGACACCGATCACGCCTGCCGCCAGGTAGGCGATGATCCCGACTATCGCCCGAAACCGTTGAGCCGCAAACCCTCGCGGATCCACATCGTCCTCGGCCAACCGGCCGGGGCGGCGGCTGACCTGGTCGAACAGCAGCAGCCAACTCGCGCACATCGCCGCCAGGATTCCGGCGTACAGCGCCACCGCGGTGCGGGCGTCGCCGCTGTCGGCGCCGTCGATGAACGCGCGGGAGAGCACCGCGGTGGGAAACGGGATGAGCGCGGTGGTGAACAGCAGGGCGATGTTGGCCAGATGTACGCCCTTGTCGACGTGTTTGATCGCGCTGAACGCCTGGTGGTGGTTGAGCCAGATCACCGCGACATAGCCGAACGACGCGACATAGCCGAGGTAGGCCGGCCACTGCCGGATCAGCCCGTCCAGCAGCGCCCCGGGGGCGTGCGCCGGTTCCTTGAGGTCGAGCACCAGCAGAGTCACCGCGATCGCGAAGACGCCGTCGCTGAACGCCTCCACCCGGCCGGTGTCGGTCAGGCGATCATCGGAGTCATCGGCCGCACTCATCAGCGCCCTGAACTCAGAACGCGCGAATGCCGTCCCAGTCCACCAGCTTCCAGCCGGTGCCCGGGCTGCCCTTGAGCACCACCCGGCCGAGGTTGGGCAGCGGGTGGTCGGTCATCAGCTCGTCACGCGGATTCTTGACGTTCATCAGGGTCCAGGTCATGATCGACGCCGCGTGCGAGATCGCCACCGGATTGGCATCGCCGCTGTCGTAGATCTGTTGCACCGCGGCGCTGAACTCTTCGTTGAACTGGTTGCCGTCGATCGAACCGGGAATGGCTGCGGTCCGCTGACCGTGAACCCAGGCTTGTGGGGCCAGCAGGTACGGCGCCTGGGCCACCGAGCCGGGTTTGTCGCCGAACCAGCCGGCACTGATCTCGCGCAGGCCGGGCAGGATCTGCACCTGCCGGCCCAACTCGCGCGCCAGCGGGGCGGCGGTCTGCTGACTGCGCGCCATCGAGGAGGCGTAGACGCCGTCGTAGTGGTTGCGCGAGAGCTGACCGGCGAACTCCTGGGCGTCGGCGCGGCCCTTCTCGGTCAGGCCCGGACCGGGCACCGCGGTGTCGACGATCCCGGCGGCGTTTGCTTCGGATTCCGCGTGCCGGATCAAGGTCAGGGTGATGGTGCGCGTATGCGGTGTCCCCGAACAGCCTCCGAGCACCAGGGCCGCGGCGAGCGCGGCCGCCACCATCGCGAACAACTTACTGCTGCGGTTCCCCATGCGCGTCCCCATGGCGACAGCCTGCCGTGTCGACGGCGCCGAGGAGGCCGGTTCTGCTGAAATGGTGAGGGCGAATCGCCTCCGACAACCGCCGTAAGGAGAACCCATGGCACTGGACCCGACAGCCATCGGCGTGACCACCGATCCGGTGCTGGTCGAATGGACCGATCGCGACACCATGCTCTATGCGCTCGGAGTCGGCGCCGGCACCGCCGACCTGGCGTTCACCACCGAGAACAGCCACGACATTGCCCAGCAGGTGCTGCCCACCTACGCCGTCATCTGCTGTCTGGGTTTTGCGGCCGCCGGCAAGATCGGCACGTTCAACCCGGCGTTGCTGCTGCACGGCTCCCAGGAGGTACGACTGTTCGCGCCGCTGCCCGCCTCCGGAAGCCTGCAGGTGGTCGCCGAGGTCGCCGACATCCAGGACAAGGGGGAGGGCAAGAACGCCGTCGTGATGCTGCGGGCACGCGGCACCGACCCCAGGACCTCCGAGCCGATCGCCGAGACGCTGACCACCGTGGTCATCCGCAAGGCCGGTGGTTTCGGCGGGGAGCCGGGGCAGCGGCCGGTCGCCCCGCAGATCCCCGACTCCGAGCCCGATGCCCGCATCGCGTATCCGACCCGGGAGGATCAGGCGCTGCTGTATCGGCTCTCCGGCGACCGCAACCCGCTGCACAGCGACCCCTGGTTCGCCACCACGCTGGCCGGTTTCCCCAAGCCGATCCTGCACGGGCTGTGCACCTACGGCTTCGCCGGCCGCGCGCTGGTCGCCGAACTCGGCGGCGGTGACGCCCACCGGGTCAGCGCGATCGCGGCGCGCTTCACCGACCCGGTCTTCCCGGGGGAGACGCTGACCACCTCGATCTGGCGGACCGAGCCGGGTAAGGCGGTGTTCCGCACCGAGGCTGCCGGCCCCGACGGTGGCAATGCGCGGGTGGTGCTCGACGACGGGGCTGCCGAATACCGGGACTGATTGCTCGGTCCGTTTGTCACTGTATTCACTGCGACGGGCTCTAAGCCTCCTCGCCGGCGAGCCGCTGCGCCAATCGGGCGGTGAACTCGGCAACGCGGGCCGGACTGTCCAGTGCGAACCGGGCGGCCGTGGCGCGGTCGCCGTCATCGCTGTGCCGCACCACGATCCCGGCACCCGACAACTCGGCCACCGCGTCGAACGCGTCTTCGTCGGTGATGTCGTCGCCGAGAAACAGCGGCGTCACCGGCTCCAACTGCTCCAGAATCCAGTGCAGCGTGCGGCCCTTGTCCCAGTCGATCTCCGGGCGCAGCTCGATCACCTCGCGCCCGGTCGTCACCCGCAGCCCACGCCGCCGGCCGGCCTCGCGCACCGTCGCCAGCACCTCTCCGACCCGATCCCGGGCGGCGTTGCGGTAGTGCACGGCGACCGCGAAACGCTTGTGCTCCACCATGACTCCTGGGATTTCGCCGAGCTGACCGTGAAGTGAACCGGCCGCCGCCGACAGCAGGAACACCGCGCCCGTGGCGGCATCGTTCTGGTGATGGGCACCGTCGGGTCCGGTCATCTCGAAGCCGTGACTGCCGGCATACCAGATCCCGTCCAGTCCGACCCGTTCGCGCACGTCGGCCAGATCGCGGCCGGACAGCACCGCGACGGGGCAGCGGGCGGCCAACGCGGCCAACGCATCCAGCGCGCCGGCAACCGGCCGGGCCGCGTCGGGATCGTCGACGATCTCCGACAACGTGCCGTCGAAGTCGAAGAACACCGCCGGGCGAGTGAGCTCGCCCAGCTCCGGGGCGGTCATCGCGTCGGGCAACGCTGACATCGGCCGGTCGCCGGTGCGCACCGCGACCTGGTCCGGGTCGGCCACCGCCGCGTCGGCGCCGTCGAACCCGACGCCGATCACCAGGGCGAAACCCGCACTGCGAGCCGTGTTTACGTCCGATTCCGAGTCGGTGAGCACCACGCACCGGCCCGGCCGCACCCGCAATTCGGCGGCCGCGGACACCAGCTCGGCGCTCGATGCCACCGGCTGCGCCCGCACCCCGGCCTGCTGCAGCCGCGCGGTCAGCGCCGCAGCGCCGTCGTCGAGGCGCAGCAGCACCGCGTCGTGCCGGCGTGGATCGATCGTGATGGACAACGTGCGGACCGCCTTCCTTGAGTTCAACGGTGGCTAGGCACCACGGTGTCACACCGCTTAGCGTGGAGGGGTGAACCCTGGAATCCTCGTCGGTGTCGACGGATCGCCGTCGTCGAACGCTGCGGTCGAGTGGGCGGCCCGCGATGCCGTCCTGCACAACCTGCCGCTGTCCCTGGTCCATGTGCTGGCTCCGCCGGTGGTGATGACGTTCCCCGAGACGCCGATGCCGCCCGGCTACACCGAGTGGCAGCACGAACAGGGCGAACGCCACCTGCGCGAAGCCGTCGCGATCGCCGCGACCCAGGGCGCGGATCTGCCGGTGGACGCCGAGATCGTGGTCGGCTCGACGGTTCCGGTGCTGGTGGACCTGAGCCGCGACGCCGCCCGGCTGGTGGTCGGATCTCGCGGACACGGGCTGCTGCGTCGCAGCCTGCTCGGCTCGGTCAGCTCGTCACTGGTCCGGCATGCGCACTGCCCGGTCGTGGTCCTGCACGAGGAGCAAGAGCGCTCCGACACCGCACCGGTGGTGATCGGCATCGACGGGTCCCCGGTCTCGGAGGCCGCGACGGCGGTGGCGTTCGAGGAGGCGTCGCTGCGCGGGGTGGAGCTGGTGGCGGTGTACGCCTGGCACGACACCGGCGTGCTCGATTTCCCCGGGGTCGACGCGGCCGCAATGGAATCCGACGGTGAACTGGCCCTGGCCGAGCGGCTGGCCGGCTGGCGGGAGCGCTACCCCGACGTCACGGTGCGCCGCGTGGTGGTCTGCGACCGGCCGGCCGACCAACTGGTCGAGCAGTCGCAGCAGGCGCAGCTGGTCGTGGTGGGCAGCCACGGCCGCGGCGGCTTCACCGGCATGCTGCTGGGCTCGGTCAGCCTGGCGGTGGTGCAGTCGGCGCATGCGCCGGTGCTGGTGGTGCGCCCGGAGTCCTAGCCGCCGGGCTCAGACCCGGTCGATGGACACCGGGCTGGTGGGTGCGGTCGGCGAGACCTGCTGTGCCACCGGACTCGGCCGCGACCACACTCGCTGCGGCCACCAGAACCAGCGGCCCAGCAGCGCGGCGATCGACGGCGTCATGAACGACCGGATCACCAGCGTGTCGATGATCAGGCCCAGCCCGATGGTGGAGCCCACCTGGCCGATCACCCGCAGTTCGGACACCAGCATCGACATCATGGTGAAGGCGAACACCAGGCCCGCCGAGGTCACCACCGAGCCACTGCCGCCCATGGCGCGGATGATGCCCGTCTTGAGCCCGCCGTGCATCTCCTCCTTCATCCGGGAGACCAGCAGCAGGTTGTAGTCCGAGCCGACCGCCAACAGGATGATCACACTCATCGCCAGCACCATCCAGTGCAGATGCAGCCCGATGATGTGCTGCCAGACCAGCACCGAGATCCCGAATGAGGTGCCCAGGGAGAGCAGCACGGTGCCGACGATCACGGCCGAGGCCACCACCGCCCGGGTGATCAGCAGCATGATGATGAAGATCAGGCACAGCGAGGCGATGCCCGCGATCATCAGGTCCCAGGCCGACCCGTCCTTCATGTCCTTGAACATGGCCGCGGTGCCGCCGAGATAGACCCGGGAGCCCTCCAGCGGGGTGCCCTTGAGCGCCTCGTGCACGGCGTGCTTGATCGGCTCGATGTGGCTGACGCCCTCCGGGGACATCGGGTCGCCCTCGTGCGAGATGATGAACCGCACCGCATGTCCGTCCGGCGACAGGAACATCTTCATCCCGCGCTTGAAGTCGGGGTTGTCGAAGGCCTCCGGCGGCAGATAGAACGAGTCGTCGTTCTTGGAGTCGTCGAACGCCTTGCCCATGGCGTTCTGGCCCTCCATCATCTTCTCCATCTGCAGCTGCAGGCCCTCCATGGTGGACTGCATCTTCAGCTGGGTGGTCCGCATGTTTTCCATGGTCTCGATCATCGGCGGCATGATCTCGAGCATCCGGGGCATCAGCCGGTCGAGGTTGTCGATGTCGGGCAGCACCTTTTCGAAATCCTCGGTCATCGCGTCGATGCCGTCCATCATGTCGAAGATGGACCGGATCGACCAGCAGATCGGGATGTCGAAGCAGTGTGGCTCCCAATAGAAGTAGCTGCGCATCGGGCGCCACATGTCGTCGAAGTCGGCCATCTCGTCGCGCAGCTTCTGAATGTCGCCGAGCATGATGTGCATCTTTTGGGCCATGCTGTGGGTGGTCGCCGACATCTCGCGGGTCACCTCGAGCATCGCCTTCATGCTGTCGACGGAGACACGCATGTCCTCACCCATTTTCAGCATGTTCCGCATGCTGTCGAGCTGGTACTTCATGTTCAGCTGCTGGGTGGTGCCCTGCATGCTGATCGCGAACGGGATCGTGGTGTGTTCGATCGGTGTGCCCAGCGGCCGGGTGATGGTCTGCACCCGTCCGACACCCGATACCTCGAACACCCGCTTGGCGATCCGGTTGATGACCAGGAAGTCGGCCGGGTTGCGCAGGTCGTGATCGGACTCGATCATCAGCAGTTCCGGATTCATCCGGGCCTGGGAGAAGTGCCGGTCGGCGGCGGCGTAACCGACGTTGGCGGGAATGTCGCTGGGCATGTACTCGCGGTCGTTGTAGTTGGTCTCATACCCCGGCAGGGTGAGCAGCCCGACCAGGCAGACCGCGGTGGTGGCCACCAGCACCGGCCCCGGCCAGCGCACGATCATCGCGCCGAGCCGCCGCCAGGCGCGGATCCGCATCCCCCGCTTGGGCTCGAGCATCCCGAAGCGGCTGGCCACCGCCACCACCGCGGCGCCGAAGGTCAGGGCCGCGAACGTCACCACCACCATGCCGATGGCCAGCGGGACACCCAGTGACTTGAAGTAGGGCAATCGGGTGAACGACAGGCAGAAGGTCGCGCCGGCGATGGTCAGGCCCGAGCCCAGGATCACGTGCGCGGTGCCGTGATACATGGTGTGGAAGGCCGACTCCTTGTCCTCGCCGAGCGACCGCGCCTCCTGATAGCGGCCGAGCAGGAAGATCGCGTAGTCCGTCGAGGCGGCGATGGCCAGCGTCACCAGCAGGTTCACCGCGAACGTCGACAGGCCGATGATGTTGTAGAAGCCGAGCACGGCCACCACGCCGCGGGCCGCGGCCAGTTCGAACACCACCATGCCCAGCACCAGCAGCACGGTGCCGATCGAGCGGTAGAAGTTCAGCAGCATCACGATGATCACCACGAACGTCAGCGAGGTGATGAGCTTGAGGCTGCGGTCGCCGGCGATGTGCTGATCGGCGTTGAGGGCGGCCCCGCCGGTGACGTAGGCCTGCACGCCGGGCGGTGCCGGGGTGTCGGCGATGATCTTCTGGACGGCCTTGACCGAGTCGTTGGCCAGGGTCTCGCCCATGTTGCCGGCCAGGTACACCTGCACGTAGGCGGCCTTGCCGTCCGGGCTCTGCGACCCCGCCGCGGTCAGCGGGTCACTCCAGAAGTCCTGGATGTGCTCGACGTGCTCGGTGTCGGCCTCCATCTTGGCGACCAGCTCGTCGTAGTAGCGGTGCGCGTCGTCACCGAGCGGCTCGTCGCCTTCGATCACCACCATCGCCGAGCTGTCGGACTTGAACTCGTCGAAGGTCTTGCCGATGCGCATCATCGAGATCATCGACGGGGCGTCTTTGGGGGCCATCGACACCGCGCGCATCGCCCCGACCTCGTCGAGTTGCGGCACGATCACGTTCACCAACACGGTGATCGCCAACCAGGCCAGGATGAGCGGTACCGCCAGCCGGCGGACCCATGTCGCTATGGCGCCGCGGTGGGGCGGCTGCGCTGCCGGCAGCGTCTCGGTCGGGGTGTCGTCGTTGAGGTGTTTGCTCATCCTGATTTCACAATGCAAAAGGTCTGGGCGCTCACGGGGCTGCTGGAGATTCGTTCGTCTTTGAGCTCGCCGTCGATGGTGACCCGGCAGCCGATGGTGCTGCCGTCACCCTGCGCGACGATGTTGGGGCTCACCGCCGGGTTGGTGGTCGACAGGGTGAGAGTCCACGGCAGGGCGGCGCCGTCGACCCGCTGCGGGAGAGCTTCCAAGTCGAGATAGTTGATGTCGGCGTAGGTCCCGTCCGGACTGAAGATGTCGTAGACCACGACCTTGGGGTGAAACGGCTTGGTGTCCTCGAACGGGGCGGCGCTATTGCCGCTGTCATCACCGCCGAAATAGCCGCGAATGCGATGCACGACGAACCCCCCCACCACGAGAACCAACACGATGAGCAGCGGTAACCACGCGCGTCTGACAACGCCGAACATCAAGAATTGCCTTTCGGGTGGTGCCGGAATCTGACACAGATTAGTGCATCAAAGTTCTTTCCAACACCCACGGGTGCGTGAATCGCACACACGTTCGATATCGTGGTGGGTGTGGGCTGGGGCAGTGGGCCGCCGAGCTGGGCGGAAATGGAGCGAGTGCTCAATGGTAAGCCTCGTCACACCGATCAGCCGGCCGGTGTGTCGGCCGATCACGGCCGGTCGACGCCGCGACCCGAGCGGCCCACGCCGGCCGGCCCGACGGTCCCTTATGCCGAGCTGCACGCGCACTCGGCCTACAGCTTCCTCGACGGGGCCAGCACTCCGCAGGAGCTGGTCGCCGAGGCCGCCCGGCTGGGCCTGCGGGCGATCGCGCTGACCGATCACAACGGTTTGTACGGGGTGGTGCGGTTCGCCGAGGCGGCCGCCGAACTGACCGCCGCGGGACACCAGATCGCCACCGTCTTCGGCGCCGAGCTGTCGCTGGGGGAGAAGGCCCGCACCGACGACCCGGACCCGCCCGGCCCGCACCTGCTGGTGCTGGCCCGCGGCCCGGAGGGCTACCGGCGGTTGTCGCGGCAGATCGCCGCCGCACACCTGGCCGGCGAAAAGGACAGGCCGCGTTTCGATCTGGATACGCTGACCGGCGCGGCGGGCGGGCACTGGCACATCCTGACCGGATGCCGCAAGGGGCACGTCCGCCAGGCGCTGGCCGCCGGTGGTCCGGACGCGGCGGCGACGGCGCTGGCCGACCTGGTCGACCGGTTCGGGGCCGAGCGGGTCAGTGTCGAGCTGACCCGGCACGGCGATCCCTACGACGACGAGCGCAACGCGGCCCTGGCGGCGCTGGCGCCCCGGTTCGGGGTTTCGCTGGTGGCCACCACCGCAGCGCATTTCGCCGGGCCGGACCGGGGCCGGCTGGCGATGGCGATGGGGGCGATCCGGGCCCGGCAGTCGCTGGATGCCGCCGCCGGCCGACTGGCCCCGCTGGGCGGCTCGCATCTGCGCTCCGGCGCGGAGATGGCCCGGCTGTTCGCGGCACACCCGTCGGCGGTGTCGGCCGCGGCCGAACTCGGCGAACAGTGCGCGTTCTCGCTGGCGCTGATCGCCCCGCAGCTGCCGCCGTTTGCCGTTCCGGACGGCCACACCGAGGACAGCTGGTTGCGGCAGCTGACCCTGGCCGGCGCCGCGGGCCGCTACGGCCCGCCCGGGCACGGGCCACGGGCTCGAAAAGCGTATGCCCAGATCGATCGCGAACTGGAAGTCATTGCGCAGCTGGGGTTTCCGGGATACTTCCTGGTGGTGCACGACATCACCCGGTTCTGCCGGGACAGCGACATCCTGTGCCAGGGCAGGGGATCGGCGGCCAACTCCGCGGTCTGCTATGCCCTCGGTATCACGGCGGTCGACCCGGTGGCCAATGGTTTGCTGTTCGAGCGGTTTTTGTCCCCGGCCCGCGACGGCCCGCCCGACATCGACATCGACATCGAGTCGGATCGCCGGGAAGAGGTGATCCAGTACGTCTACGACAAATACGGCCGCGACCACGCCGCCCAGGTCGCCAACGTCATCACCTACCGGAGTCGCAGCGCGGTGCGGGACATGGCCCGCGCGCTGGGCTACTCGCCGGGCCAGCAGGACGCCTGGAGCAAGCAGCTGGGCCGGTGGGGCGCATTGAGCCGCGCCGATGACGCCGATATCCAAGGCATACCCGAGCAGGTGATCGACTTGGCCACTCAGATCGCCGACCTGCCAAGGCATCTGGGCATCCACTCCGGCGGCATGGTGATCTGTGACCGCCCGATCGCCGACGTGTGCCCGGTGGAATGGGCGCGGATGCCCGGTCGCAGTGTGCTGCAGTGGGACAAAGACGACTGTGCGGCAATCGGTCTGGTGAAGTTCGACCTGCTGGGTCTGGGCATGCTCTCCGCGCTGCACTACGCGATCGACCTGGTGGCCGAGCACAAGGGCATCGAGGTGGACCTGGCCGCAATCGATCTGTCCGAGCCGGCGGTGTATGAGATGTTGTCCCGCGCCGACTCGGTCGGGGTGTTCCAGGTGGAGTCGCGCGCGCAGATGGCCACCCTGCCGCGACTGCGTCCCCGGGTGTTCTACGACCTGGTGGTGCAAGTGGCGCTGATCCGGCCCGGTCCGATCCAGGGCGGGTCGGTGCATCCCTACATTCGCCGCCGCAACGGCATCGACCCGGTGGCCTACGAGCATCCCTGCATGGAGCGGGCACTGCAGAAAACCCTGGGAATCCCCCTGTTTCAGGAGCAGCTGATGACGCTGGCGGTGGACTGCGCCGGATTCACCGCGGGCGAAGCCGACCAGCTGCGCCGCGCGATGGGCTCCAAGCGCTCCCCGGAGCGGATGCGCCGGCTGCGGGACCGGTTCTACAGCGGCATGGCCCAGTGTCACGGCATCACCGGCGCGACCGCCGACCGGATCTACGAAAAGCTGGAAGCCTTCGCCAACTATGGGTTTCCGGAGAGCCACGCGATGAGCTTCGCGTCACTGGTGTTCTACTCGGCCTGGTTCAAACTGCACCACCCGGCCGCGTTCTGCGCCGCACTGCTGCGGGCGCAGCCGATGGGCTTCTATTCACCGCAGTCGCTGGTCGCCGACGCCCGCCGGCACGGCGTCGTGGTGCACGGCCCGTGCGTCAACGCCAGCCTGGCGCACGCCACGCTGGAGCGCGACGGCACCCAGGTCCGGCTCGGGTTGGGCGCGGTCCGCGGCATCGGTGACGACCTCGCCGAGCGGCTGGTGGCCGACCGCGAGGCCCATGGTCCGTTCGCCTCGATGCTGGATCTGACCGCCCGGGTGCAGCTTTCGGGCCCGCAGGCCGAGGCGCTGGCGACCGCCGGCGCGTTCGGCTGCTTCGGCACGTCGCGGCGCGAGGCGTTGTGGGCGGCCGGGGCGGCGGCGGGCCAGCGGCCGGACCGGTTGCCCGGGGTGGGGGTGTCCGGCTGGGATGGGCACACGCCGGCGCTGCCCGGGATGAGCGAGATCGAACTGTCCGCCGCCGACGTGTGGGCCACCGGGGTGTCGCCGGACAGCTTCCCGACCCAGTTCCTGCGCGCCGACCTCGACGCGGCCGGGGTCATCCCGGCCGGGCAGCTCACCGCCGTCCCGGACGGCACCCGGGTGCTGGTGGCCGGTGCGGTGACGCACCGGCAGCGGCCGGCGACCGCCCGCGGGGTGACGTTCGTCAACCTCGAGGACGAGACCGGGATGGTCAACGTGCTGTGCACGCCGGGGGTGTGGACGCGCCATCGCCGGTTGGCGCAGACCGCGACGGCACTGCTGATCCGCGGGCGGGTGCAGAACGCCAGCGGGGCGGTCACCGTGCTGGCCGAGCGACTGGGCGCACTCGAGTTGGTGGTGGCGTCGCGCTCCCGCGACTTCCGGTGACGCCGGACCTGCCCCGAAACCCATCGCCGGCCGATTAAGCTCTGCAGAGTATGGGCGAGGTCGGTCGAATCACCGGCATTTGGCGCTACCCGGTGAAATCCATGGCCGGACAGCGCGTCACCACCGCCGGGGTCGGCAAGCTGGGCCTGCACGCGGACCGGACGTGGGCGGTCCGCGACCTGGAGAAGAATGCGACCACCAGCGCCAAGCGCCTGGCGGGGCTGTTGTTGTGCACAGCGCGCTATGCGCTGCCGCCGCCACCGGAAGCCGGTCCCGGCCACGCACCGGAGGTGGTCATCGAATTCCCCGACGGCAGCGAGATCTCCAGTTCCGACCCGCAGGTCCACGCCGCGCTCTCGGCGTACCTCGACCGAGACGTCGAACTGCGGCCGCTGCCGCCGATCGAGGACCGCGACCAGTATCGCGGGTCCATGGCGAGCGCGGCCGATCTGCACCAGTACTTCGGTCTCGACGAGGACGAACCCCTGCCGGATCTGTCGATGTTTCCGGTCAAGAAGCTCGCCGAGCTGAGCCGCTACATCACGCCGGTCGGCAGCTATGTCGACGCCTATCCGGTGCACGTGGTCACCGAGCAGACCCTGCGCACGATGGCCGGGCTGACCCCGGGTTCCGACTTCGACGTTCGGCGCTTTCGCCCCACGGTCCTGGTAGATGCGGCTAGCACTTCCGGGGCTTCCGGCCATCCCGAGACCGACTGGTGCGGAGGCACATTGCAGGCGCCGCTGGCCGCCGTCAAACCGCTGCTGCCCACCGTCCGCTGCGTGATGCCGTCGCACCCCCAGCCTGAGTTGGGTCGCGACCGTCAGATCACCCGCAGCATCGCCGCCCACACCAATCACTGCCTCGGCGTCTACGGCACGGTGGTCCGCAATGGGGAACTGCGCGAAGGTGATCCGCTCGAGTTCGTCCCGTCGGACCGGTCGATCCTGGCCTCCACCGCGGGAGCGGGCGCCATGCGGGTCAAACGCCTGCTGATGAAGGCCGGCACCACCGCGATATCGCGCGGTGTGAAACTTCGGCAGAATTAGCAGTTAGCCTGCACAGATGAACCTCAACTTGTCCGCAGACGAAGTTCTGACCACCACCCGATCGGTCCGCAAGCGACTCGACCTCGACAAGCCGGTTCCGCGCGAGGTGCTGATGGAGTGCCTCGAGATCGCCCTGCAGGCCCCCACCGGCTCCAACGCCCAGGGCTGGCAGTGGATGTTCATCACCGACCCGGTCAAGAAGCAGGCGATCGCCGACATCTACCGCACCAACGCCCTGCCGTATCTGGACCGGCTGCGGCCCGACTACGGCGAGGGCGACGTCCGCAGTGAGCGGATGGACCTCGTCAGCGGCTCGGCCAAATACCTGGCCGAGCACCTGCACGAGGTGCCGGTGATGCTGATCCCGTGTCTGGAGGGTCGGCCGGAGAAGGCGTCGCTGGGCATCAGCGCGTCGTTCTGGGCGTCGCTGTTCCCGGCCGCCTGGAGCTACTGCCTGGCGTTGCGCTCCCGCGGGTTGGGCTCCTGCTGGACGACGCTGCACCTGCTCGAGGACGGCGAGAAGCAGGCCGCCGAGGTGCTCGGCATCCCCTACGAGGAGTACAGCCAGGGCGGGCTGTTCCCGATCGCCTACACCCAGGGCACCGACTTCAAGCCGGCCAAGCGACTGCCGGCCGAGCAGGTGGCGCACTGGGATACTTGGTGATCGCAAGCGCGGCGGAGCCGGGCGCAGCGGGTCACCAATAAGGCTCTAGTGAAACCGCGTCACATTCCGCCGGCGAACCCGTGCTGGCGCCAGGCCTCATAAGCCGCGACCGCGGCGGCATTCGACAGGTTCAGTGAGCGCCGGCCGGGCAGCATCGGGATACGCACCTGCGCGGTGACGTGCGGATCGGCCAGCGTTGCCGCATCCAGGCCGTCGGGCTCCGGGCCGAACATCAGCACGTCGCCGGCTTGGTAGCGCACCTGCGCGAACGAGGTTTGCGCGTGGGCGGTGAAGGCGAACACCCGGGCCGGCATCAGGGCGGCCCAGGCATCCGGCAAGGACGGGTGCACGGTGACCGCGGCCAGGTCGTGATAGTCCAGCCCGGCGCGGCGCAGTTTGGGCTCGGACAGGTCGAAGCCCAGCGGCTCCACCAGATGCAGCTCTGCGCCGGTGGCCGCGACCATCCGGATGGCGTTGCCGGTATTGGGCGGGATGCGCGGCGAATAGAACAGCACCCGAAACACGCAGCTGAGGTTACGGCCTGAGGCTCAGCCCGGGGGAGCGGCCACCGGACACGAAACCATCTCAGGAGCTGTGCCTTTTCGGTAAAGGCTATGGTGGTGGCACGCGCGGACTGTCATACTCGTCGAATTGCCGACGTAGGGACGGCCTAGATCAAGGCGGGTCTCACACCGCTCAGGGTTCAGCGGGTGCGATACGCCGGAAGCTCCGATGAAGAAGGCGCAAACGGTGAATTTCAGCCGAGCGGTCGGCGATCCGGCCGCCGAGCGGTGACGCTCTTCGACCACCCGGACGGGGTGGACTCAGCATTCGAGGACTACGCGGAAGAGCCGGACGCGCTGGCGGTGAAACGCCCGTCGCGGTGGTCGGTGCGCAACTGGCCGGTGCGGTGGAAGGTGCTGGCGATCGCCCTGCTGCCGATGCTGCTGGCCGCGGTCTTCGGCGGGCTCCGGGTCTCCAGCGCGCTGTCGGAGGCCAACCAGCTCCAACTGGTCGCCGACCGCGCCGAGATGGTCCCGGCGATCACCAATTACATGTCGGCGCTCGGCGATGCGCTGGTGGCCGTCTCCTCCGACGGGGACGCCGAGGGTGCCAGGAAGAACTTCGAGAACCGCAAGTACGAGCTGGCCTCGCGGCTGTCGCACACCGACGTCGCCACCGACGTGCGCTCCGGGGTGGGCACGCTCATCGAGCGTGGCGCGGGGCTGCTGGATCGGGTGTCGACCATCGGCATCGGTCTGCGCGACGAGGTGACCGGCTACGCGCCGATCCTGCTGACCGCCGAGGACGCCATCAACGGGTCGGTGCGTCTGGACAGTGAACGGATCCGGTCGCAGACCGAGGGCCTGAGCCGCGCCGTCGGCGCCCGCGGTCAGATGATGATGCAGGAACTGCTGGTCAACCGGGGCGGGGAGCTTCCGGACCCGGAACTGCGCACCTCGATGATGACCTTGGCCGGCACGGAGCCGTCCACGCTGTTCGGGATGAGCGAGGTACTCGGCGTCGACTCCCCGGAGGCCAAGAGCCTGCAGCAGCAGCTGGTGACCCGGATGGCGATCATGTCCGACCCCGAGCAGGTGCTGCCCAACAACCCGGTGCTGCGCGACTCCCTCCGCACCACCGACCAGATCGCCGCGCGGCTGATCGCCGAGAACACCGGGGCGGTGACCAAGGCGGTGGAGGACCGCGCCGCCGACCGGCGCGCCGCCGCCATCCGCGACATCGCGCTGGTGCTGGCCGCCATCGTCGCCACGCTGCTGGCGGTGTATTTGGTGGCGCGTTCGCTGGTGCGGCCGCTGCGCACGCTGCGCGACAGCGCGCTGCAGGTCGCGCATGCCGACCTCGAACACGAGATCGCCCGGGTGCGCGCCGGTGACGAACGCGAGCCTGCGCCGCTGCCGGTCTACACCACCGAGGAGGTCGGTCAGGTCGCCCACGCTGTCGACGAGCTGCACGCGCAGGCGCTGTTGTTGGCCGGTGACGAGGCCCGGCTGCGGCGCCTGGTCAACGAGATGTTCGAGACGATGTCGCGGCGCAACCGGTCCCTGGTCGACCAGCAGTTGGCGCTCATCGACCGGCTGGAGCGCAACGAGGACGACCCGGACCGCCTCGAGAGCCTGTTCCGGCTGGACCACCTCGCCGCCCGGATGCGGCGCAACGGCGCGAACCTGCTGGTACTGGCCGGTGCCCGGGTGCCGCACGAGCGGGGCCGGCCGATCTCGCTGGCCACGCTGATCAGTGCCGCCGCCTCGGAGGTGGAGGGCTATCACCGGGTGCAGACGGTGCTGGTGCCCGACATCACGGTGATCGGCGCCGCGGCGGCGGACGGCGTGCACCTGCTCGCGGAGTTGATCGACAACGCCTTGCGCTACTCGGCGCCGACGGAGCCGGTGCGGGTGGTCGCCGGTTTCGAGAACGACGGCGGGGTGGTGGTCGAGGTGGTCGACGCCGGGTTGGGGATGACCGACGCCGACCTGCGGATGGCCAACATGCGGCTGGCGTCCGGCGGCGAGTTCAGTCCGGAGAACGCCCGTCACATGGGTCTGTTCGTGATCTCCCGGCTGGCGCACCGGCACGGGATCGAGGTCCGGCTGTTCCCCGCCTCGCAGGGCTCGCGCGGCATCACCGCCGAGGTGTATCTGCCGGCGCACCTGCTGACCCACCGGCCGGCCGACGAGCCGGCCCGGCCGCAGTATCCGACGCCCCCCGCCCCGCCGGCGGTGCCGTCCTACCCGCCCGAACCCCAGGACTACCAGGACTACCAGGACTACCAGCCTTACCCGGCCGACGAGCCCGAGCCATATGCGCCACCCGAGGACGTCGAGCCCGGGCCCGTCGTCTCGCTGCTGCCGCGCCGCACGCCGGGCTCCAGCGGCATCACCGGCATGCCGACCGAACAGCCGTTGCACGAGCCGGTCGACGCCGGCCGGGTCCGCCGCGAACTGCCGCAGCCCTGGTGGGAGGCCTCCGAAGAACCTGCAGCAGAACCTGCAGCGGAACCCGCAGAATCGGCCGAAGAGGACGATCGCGAGCCCGAGCCGGTGGTGGAGAAGACCTCGCCGGCAGACACGTCGGCCTACTTCGCGGCGCGGGCCCGGGTCGAGCGCACCGAGGATGACCCCGACACCGACACGATCTATCAGCGGATGCTCTCCGAAGCGTTGGGTGCCGATCCCAATGACCCCAGTCTGCGCGCCGACCTGGACTGGCAGTCGGTGTGGGACCGCGGCTGGTCGGTGGCCGCCGAAGTGGAGAACATCCCCGTCGCCGCCCACACCGAACACGGCCTGCCGGTCCGCGAACCCGGCGCCCGACTGGTGCCCGGCTCGGCCGAAGCCGAGACGCCGCCGCAGGGCCCGGACGGTCCGGGCGGCACCGACGAGCCGGTAGCATCCAACGGCGTGCCGCGCGGGCCCGCCCACGAGGCGCCGGAGCGGGATCCCGCGGCGATCCGCGCCTCGATCAGCAGCCACTTCAGCGGGGTGCGCGCCGCGAGGTCGCACGCCCGGGACACCGGCCTCGAGACTGGCCTCGACACCGACCAGGGACATAATCAGCAATGACTTTCCCCACCGAACCCAGTGACCAGCGGCGCGCCCCCGAAGGCTCGTTGGACTGGCTGGTGACCACCTTCGCCCGCGAGGTGCCGGGGGTGTCGCACGCTGTGCTGGTGTCGGTCGACGGACTGACGGTCGCGGCCAGCGAGCACCTGCCCAAGGAGCGGGCCGACCAGCTCGGCGCGGTGGCGTCCGGATTGGCCAGCCTGGCCGGTGGAGCGGCTCAGTTGTTCGAGGGCGGGCGGGTGCTGCAGTCGGTGGTGGAGATGGAGCACGGCTACCTGCTGCTGATGCGAGTCGGCGACGGTTCGCACCTGGCGACGCTGGCGAGCTCCTCCTGCGACATCGGTCAGATCGGCTACGAGATGGCGGTCCTGGTGGAACGGGTCGGCGCGGTGGTGCAGTCGGCGCGCCGCAATGCGTCGTCGGCACCGGGCCGGCGCTCGTAAGGACCCGGTGACATGGACAGTCCTGAGCGCGCCGACAGCCCGGAGGCCGAAGCGCACCTGGTACGCCCGTATACGCTGACCGCCGGTAGGACCCATACCGACGTCAGGCTTCCTCTGGAAGCCCCGGTGCAGACCTTGCGGCCGGCGGAACCCAACCAGTGGCCGGCCAGCGACCCACGCGGCCGGATCGTCGAACTGTGTCGGACGGGCCCTTCGGTCGCCGAGATCTCGGCTCGGCTGGACCTGCCGTTGGGTGTTGCGCGCGTCCTGGTGGGGGATCTGATCACCTCGGGCTACCTTCGGGTGCGTCGCACGCTGAACGAGGCGTCCACCCGGGACGAACGCCGAGAACTGATAGGAAGGACGCTGCGTGGCCTACGAGCGCTCGGATAGCCCGCGCCGCGAGCAGGACTCAGCCTCGACGAAGATCGTCATCGCGGGCGGGTTCGGGGTCGGCAAGACCACGTTCGTCGGCACGGTCTCCGAAATCATGCCGTTGCGTACCGAGGCGCTGGTCACCGATGCCTCGGCGGCCGTCGACACCCTGGAGCCCACCCCGGACAAGCGGACCACCACGGTGGCGATGGACTTCGGCCGCATCACGCTCGCCGATGACCTGGTGCTGTACCTGTTCGGGACGCCCGGTCAGCGCCGGTTCTGGTTCATGTGGGACGACCTGGTGCGCGGCGCGATCGGTGCGATCATCCTGGCCGACTGCCGGCGGTTGCAGGACAGCTTCGCCGCGGTCGACTTCTTCGAGCACCGCAACCTGCCGTTCTTGATCGCGGTCAACGAGTTCGAGGGCGCCCCGCGCTACCCGGTCGCCGCCGTGCGCAAGGCGCTCGCCCTGCCGGACCACATCCCGGTGATCGCCGTCGACGCGCGCGACCAGCGGTCCGCGCGCGACGCGCTGATCGCCATCAGCGAGTACGCGCTGGCCAGCCTGGTCTCCAACGGTTGAGCGAGGCACCGCTGTGGTCCGGGCGTGAATTCGCGGGCCACGACTTTCGCGACGAGGACCTCTCGCGACTGCGTACCGAGCGGGTGGTGTTCGACGGCTGCGATTTCAGCGGCGCCAATTTCGCCGAGTCGCAGCACCGCGGTTCGGCGTTCCGCAACTGCCGATTCGAACGGACCTCGTTGTGGCACAGCGAGTTCTCCCAGTGCAGCATGCTGGGCTCGTCATTCGTGCAGTGCCGGATGCGGCCGGTGGTGCTCGAGGATGTGGACTTCACCTTGGCCGGGCTTGGTGGCAGCGACCTACGCGGCGTGGACCTCAGCGGCTGCCGGCTGCGCGAAGCCAATCTGGTGGAGGCCGACCTGCGTAAAGCGGTGCTGCGCGGGGCCGATCTGACCGGCGCCCGTACCAGCAGCACCCGGCTGGACGAGGCGGACCTGCGCGGGGCGCGGGTCGACGCGACGCTGTGGACCACCGCGTCGCTGACCGGCGCGCGCATCGATATCGGCCAGGCGATGGCGTATGCGCTCGCCCACGGTCTGCGCTTGGACAGCGAGCCCGACCAGCGCTGAGTTCAGCGCTTGAGCCGGATCTTCCACCACACCACCACGGTGTAGAACACCGACAGCAGGGCCAACATCCCCATGTCGAGCAAGAAGATGCCCTTGGTGTGGTCCCACAGGTGGTCCTTGGGGATCTGCGGCACGTTGACCAGCTTGTTGAAGTCGATCGCGGACGCGCCCGCGGCGTAGCCCCACCGGCCCGGCGTCACCCAGGCGGCCTGGGCAAGCCCGATCCGTCCGGTCACCGGGATCATGCCGCCGGCCAGCACCAGCTGCGACATGATCGACACCACCAGCATCGGCATGATCTGCTCGTTGGACTGCGCGAACGACGACAGCGCCAGTCCGAGAATCGCTGAGGCGACGCAGGTTCCGGCGACCGCGAGGAACAAGTCGAAATTCGCGCTGCCGAACATCACCGCGCCCTGCGTCGGTCCACCTTTGCCCAGAATCACGATCATGGTGGCAATCGCGCCCTGTGCGGTGGCGAACGCGCAGAACACCCCGACCTTGGCCAGCAGATAGGCGACCGTCGACAGGCCGACGGCCTGTTCTCGTTTGAAGATCGGGCGCTCCCCGATCAGATCTCGGATGGTCAGCGCGGTGCCCATGAAGACCGCGCCGATGATGAGGAGCACCATGATGTACTGCGGCTCGGTCGGCGCGTCGGGCCCAGGCATGCCGAGCCCGCCTTTGCCTTTCACCGTCAGCGACAGTGCACCCACGATGAAGGGCAATACCCCCAGGAATATCGAATAGCCCCGGTCGGAGACGATCAGCCGGACCTGGCGGCGCGCGATCGTCGACAGCTGTTTTCGCAGGCTCTCCGGTGGCGGGCTGCCCAAATCGGTCGGCGGCGTCGCGGGCACCGGGGCGGCGGTGCCCTGGTGGCCGCCTTCGCGCTCCAAAAACCGCCGGTTGGCTTCGTCGGGGTCGGCGCCGACGTTGGCGAAGATGTCGGCGTAGTTGTCGGCGCCCATCGCCGGGAAGACCTCTTTGGGCGGGCCGCAGTACGCGGTCTTGCCGCCGGGTGCCATCAGCAGAATCTGGTCGCAGACGTCCAGGTAGGACACCGAGTGGGTGACCACCAGCACCACGCGACCGGCGTCGGCGAGCCCGCGCAGCATCAGCATCACCTGGCGGTCCAGTGCCGGGTCCAGGCCCGAGGTCGGCTCGTCGAGGATCAGCAGCGACGGCCCGGTCAGCAACTCCAGGGCCACCGACGCGCGTTTGCGCTGGCCGCCGGAGAGCTTGTCGACCCGGGTGTCGGCGTGCTTGGTCAACTCGAGTTCCTCGAGGACCTGGGCCACCGCCCGGTCCCGGTCGGCTTTGGTGCTGTCCGGGGGCAGCCGCAGCTCGGCGGCGTAGCCCAGCGCCTGGTTGACGGTGAGCTGCCGGTGCACCACGTCGTCCTGCGGCACCATCCCGATCCGGCTGCGCAGTGAGGCGTATTCGGTGTGGATGTTGTGGCCCTCGAAGGTGACCGAACCCGCGGTCGGCTTGGTGTAGCCGGCGATCAGCCGCGACAGCGTCGTCTTGCCGGCGCCCGAGCCGCCGATGAGCGCGGTCAGGGTGCCCGGCCGGGCCGTCATCGTGACGTTGTTGATCAGTCGCTTGCCGCCCTCGACGTCGAAGCAGACGTCCCGGACCTCAAGCCCGCCAGACTTCGAGGCGGCCTCGGTGCGGCGCAGCAGGCTGCCGCCGGTGAATTCCAGGTCGACGTTGCCGATCGTGACCACGTCGCCCTCGGACAGGATCGCCGAGCCGATCCGGACGCCGTTGACGAACGTTCCGTTGATGCTGCGGCTGTCGCGGATCTCGGTGCCCAGCGGGGTCGAGATCAGCATCGCGTGGTGCCGGGAGGCCAGCACGTCGGAGATGACGACATCGTTGTCGGTGGCCCGGCCGATGGTCATCGCACCGGCCGGTGCTTCCGGCGGTGCGGCAGAACCGGGCCGCAGGATGTCGATCATCCGGGTGGCGAGATTGCCCATTTCCGGGGGCTTGGCCGCCACCGGCGCCATCCGGGTGGACGGCTGCCGCAGTGGAAACACCTCGGCCGGCGACGACGGCGGCGCGGGTGGTTGGACGGGAGGCTGATAGCCGGGCCGCAACGCGGCCTCGCCCGGCGGGCCGCCCGGGCCGGCCAGGCTGCCGGGGTAGGCCGGCTGCCAGTGAGTGGGAGGCGCCGGCTGCGGCGGCGGCGGGGCGGGCCGGTACGGCTGCTGCACGCCGGGCTGCCCGGCCGAACGCGGATCCGGGTAGAGCACCGGGTCGGGATGCGATGGGCGGCCCTGCGGCTGCAGCGGCCGGCCCGGGCGGGCGATTCCGGGCTGGCCCGGCGGCGGCAGCTGGATCGAGACGGTCTGCGGCGGACGGCCGGCCTGACCCTGGTGCCGCCCGACCTCGAAGGACACCCGCGGCCCGTCCGGGTTGCCGAGATTGACGGCCTGACCGTCGCGGACCTCGACGACCGGCACCCGCTGGCCGTTGACGTAGATGCCGTTCAGTGAGCCGTTGTCGACTCCCAGCCATCTGCCCTGCTCGAAGCGCAGCAGCAGATGCGCGCGCGAAACCAGGGGATGGGGGATGCGGATGTCGGCGCGCAGGTCACGCCCGATGACCACATCGTGGCCTGCGGAGAACGTGCCTTGCGACCCGTCGTAGCGCACGGTCAGCACCGGCGGAACAGGGTGACTCATCGGATCAACTGTATCGGGCGGAGGGAAGAGGTGGTTTGTCCGCCGGGCCGCGAGTCGAGATCGTCAGTGGATCGAGTCCGGCGCGCCGGTCACCACGCAGTGGGTGCGCTGATAGATCGTGGGCATGCACTGGTTGCAGTGGATGCATTCCGACAAAGTCGCCGGCTCGGCGGCGATCCGGTTGATCAGGTCCGGTTCGGCCAGCAGCGCGCGGGCCATCGCGACGAATTCGAAGCCCTCGGCCATCGCCTGATCCATGGTCTCGCGGTTGGTGATGCCGCCCAGCAGGATCAGCGGCAGCGACAGCTCGGCGCGGAACAGCCGGGCGTCGTTCAGCAGGTAGGCGTCTTGGTAGGGGTATTCGCGCAGGAACTTGTTGCCGGTCATGCGCATGCCCCAGCGCAGCGGCGGCGGGAAGACGCCGGCGAATTCCTTGACCGGGGCATGCCCGCGGAACAGGTACATCGGGTTGACCAGCGAGCTGCCGGCGGTCAGTTCCAGGGCGTCCAGGCCGCCGTCGTCCTGCAGCCACTTCGCGGTGGTCAGCGACTCGTCCAGGCTGATGCCGCCGCGCACGCCGTCGGACATGTTCAGCTTGGCCGTCACCGCGATCTGACCGCCCACCGCCTTGTGTACCGCCTGCACGATCCCGCGGGCCACCTTGGCGCGGTTGGCCAATGAGCCGCCGAACTCGTCGGAGCGACGGTTGATCAGCGGAGAAAGAAACGAGCTGGCCAGATAGTTATGGCCGAGGTGGATCTCGACGGCGTCGAAGCCGGCGTCGAGGGCGTAGCGGGCGGCGTCGGCGTGCTGCTTGGTGACTTCGTCGATGTCGTCGCGGCTGGCCTTCTTGGCGAACCGCATGCCGATCGGGTTGAAGAACCGCACCGGGGCCAGGGCGCGGGCCTTGTTGGAGCGGGCGTCGGCGACCGGGCCGGCGTGGCCGATCTGGGCGCTGACGGCCGCGCCCTCGGCGTGCACGGCGTCGGTGAGACGGCGCAGCCCGGGAACGGCCTCCGGACGCATCCACAGCCCGTCATCGGAGGTGCGGCCGCCTTGGGAGACCGCGCAGTAGGCGACCGTGGTCATGCCCACCCCGCCGGCTGCCGGCAGGCGGTGGTATTCGATCAGGTCGTCGGAGGCCAGCGCGCCGGGTGTGCGGTTCTCGAAGGTGGCCGCCTTGATGACTCGGTTCCGCAGAGTGATCGGGCCGAGCTTGGCGGGGCTGAAGACGTCGGGGGCGGGCATATCGGGAGAGTACGCGGGTGGTCATGCCAGACTGTCCGCGTGGGTGCGATCACGTTGGACGGCAAGGCGACGCGCGACGAGATCTTCGTCGACCTCCAAGCCCGGGTGGCCACGCTGGCCGCCGCGGGCCGTACGCCCGGGCTGGGCACCATCCTGGTCGGCGACGACCCCGGCTCACATGCCTACGTGCGCGGCAAGCACGCTGACTGCGCCAAGGTCGGCATCACCTCGATCCGCCGCGACCTGCCCGCCGACGCCAGCACGGCGCAGCTCAACGACACCATCGACGAGCTGAACGCCAACCCGGACTGCACCGGCTACATCGTGCAGCTGCCGCTGCCCAAGCAGCTCGACGAGAACGCCGCGCTGGAGCGCGTCGACCCGGCCAAGGACGCCGACGGACTGCATCCGACCAACCTGGGCCGGCTGGTGCTGGGCACGCCGGCGGCACTGCCGTGCACGCCGCGCGGCATCGTGCACCTGCTGCGCCGCTACGACGTGCCGATCGCCGGCGCTCATGTCGTGGTGGTCGGGCGCGGCGTGACCGTCGGCCGCCCGCTGGGACTGCTGCTGACCCGCCGCTCGGAAAACGCCACCGTGACGTTGTGCCACACCGCAACCCGCGACCTGCCGGCACTGACCCGGCAGGCCGACATCATCGTCGCCGCGGTCGGGGTGCCGCACATGCTGACCGCCGACATGGTGCGTCCGGGGGCGGCCATCGTCGACGTCGGTGTCAGCCGCACCGACGCCGGGCTGGTCGGCGACGTGCACCCCGACGTGTGGGAGGTGGCCGGGCACGTCTCGCCGAACCCCGGCGGTGTGGGCCCGCTGACCCGGGCATTCCTGCTGACCAACGTCGTCGAACGGGTCGAGAGCGCACTGTGACGCACGTGCGCCGGGTGCTCGCCGCCCAGTGGCCGATCGTGGTGGTCAGCCTGATCTTCTTCGCGGCGTTCGTGCTGGCCGGGGCCAACTTCTGGCGCCGCGGCGCGCTGCTGATCGGGATCGGCACCGGAGTGGCCGCCGCGCTGCGGCTGGTGCTGTCGCCGGATCGGGCCGGGCTGCTGGTGCTGCGCGACCGGGGTCTGGACTTCGCGACCATGGCCACCATGTCGACGGTGATGCTCTACATCGCCGCGACCATCGACCCGCTGGGCACCAGCTGATCCTGCGCTTGCGCTACTTCGCCAGGGTGAACTGGTTGACGTCGAAGCGGCCCTCCCGGAACTCCCGGGCGCAGCCGGTGAGGTAACGCATGTAGCGCTCGTAGACCTCTTCGGACTGCAGCTCGATCGCCTCGCACTCGTGCTCCTCCAACGCCTCCGCCCAGTGATCGAGGGTCATCGCGTAGTGCTGCTGCAGTGACTGGATGCGGTTTGGGGTAAAGCCCATCTTGACGGCATGTTCTTTGATCAGACCGACCGAGGGAAGCTCACCGCCGGGGAAGATCTCGGTCATCAGGAAGATCTGAAACTCGGCCAGCTCGGGCGTCAGCGCCATATTGTGTTCGACGATTTCCTGCGGGGACAAGCCGCAGATGGTGTGCAGCATCATCACCCCGTCATCGGGCAGCGCCTTGTAGGCCATCTTGAAGAAATCGTCGTAGCGGTCGTAGCCGAAGTGCTCGAACGCCCCGATGGACACGATCCGGTCGACCGGCTCGTCGAACTCCTCCCAACCGGCCAGCAGCACTCGTCTGCTGCACGGGGTGTCCATCGCGGCGAAGGTCGACTCCACATGGACGGCCTGGTTCTTGCTCAGCGTCAGGCCGATCACGTTCACGTTGTACTTCTCGATGGCCCGGCGCATGGTGGCGCCCCAGCCGCAGCCGATGTCGAGCAACGTCATGCCCGGCTGCAGTCCCAGTTTGCCGAGCGAAAGATCGATCTTGGCGAGCTGGGCTTCCTCCAGCGTCATGTCGTAGCGCCGGAAGTAGGCGCAGCTGTAGGTCTGGGACGGATCGAGGAAGAGCCGATAGAAGTCGTCGGACAGGTCGTAATGGGCTTGTACGTCTTCGAAATGCGGGGTCAGCCGGTCGCTCATGAGGGGTGGCCTTTCGGTCCGTCGGGGGCTTGTCAGTGCCGCCCGAAGGCCGTCCCTCCCCAGTCGGCCGAACCCGCATACCCGCTGTCGTCCCGGGTAAACAACAGCTCGCGTAAAACAACGCTGCCATCAACGGCAGCGCCGGCCCCTCGCCGGCGCTACCGGCTAAGCGACCGGGATGGCCGGGATCCCGCCGGGCAGCCCGGGAATCCCGCCGGGCAGCCCCGGAATGCCGCCGCCCGGCATGCCCGGGACCATCGGCAGCTCCGGCACCTGGCCGTTGGCCAGCTGCGACAGCATCTGCGGGCAGTAGATCTGCACCGCGATCTGGGTGAACAGCTGCGCCATCTCCGGTGACATCGCGGGACCGCCGCCCAGGCCGCCGGCGACCGGCGCCGCCACCGAGGCGGCCGTGCCGGCGGGTTCGGTGAGCATCGGGCAGACGGACTGGCCCAGCGCCGCGGTCGCGTCCGGGTCGCCGACCGGGACGCCCGCCCCGGTCAGATCGGACAGGAACGACGTGTCCACCGGACTGCCCTGCGCCGGCGCCGCCAGCCACACGGAGGCGATCAGGCCCGCCCATACCGTCCCGGCCGCGGTCATCGCCGTCGCCGTCGGCACCGCCGTCCTCGCGCGGCTGAACTCCATGTCGGTCCCCCATCCGTTGCGGTTTGCGGGCGGCTCGATGGCCGCCCGTCGCTAAGAACACTGCAGCAGCGCAGTCACGACGGTGACACGGGCAGGTCACGCTTGCTGCACAGTGCGGAGCGTCGACTGGTTTTCAGGAGTCCGACAACGTTGCCCGCACGCACACCGTGATGTAGGGCAGCGCCAGACCGGTCGCACCGACCAGCGCCGGATGGGTGGCCAGCAGCGCGCGGACCTGGTCCAGCGTCTTGGTGCGCACGGCGTCCGGTGAGGTGATGCAGTAGCTGCGGGAGGCGACCAGGTCGATCAGCGCCTGCGGTGTCAGGTAGTTGGTCCACTCCACCTGGTGGCCCTCGATGTCGCCGAACGGTTCGGGCAGGTGCACGCCGGCATCCACCGCGTCGCGGGCGTCCTCGCGGCCGATGATCGTGCCCAGCTCCTTGACCCAGCCCAGCCGTTCGTCGCGGGTGTTCCACACCAGGCCCAGCCGGCCGCCGGGCCGCAGCACCCGCACCAGTTCGGGGATGGCCCGCGCCGCATCGAACCAGTGCCAGGCCTGGGCCACCAGCACGGCGTCCACGCTGTTGTCCGGCAATGGAATCTGCTCGGCCGTCCCGAGCAGAGCCGGGGTCCCCGGCAGCGCCGCGGCCAGCACCTCGAGCATCTCGGCGATCGGGTCCACGGCCACCACGTCCAGGCCGCGCTCCACCAGCCGGGCGGTCAGCTTTCCGGTGCCGGCGCCCAGGTCGAGGACGTCACGGGCGCCCGGCGGCAGCAGCCAGTCGATGGCCTCCGGGGGATAGGACGGGCGGCCCCGCTCGTAGGCGGCGGCCTGCGAGCCGAACGACAGCGATCGGTCGTGCCGCGCCTCGGGGCTCACCGCCGGCGGTCCCCGGCCGGGCCCACCAAGTCCAGGGTCTGACGGATCAGCGCGCCGACGCGATCGGTCTCGAGCAGGAAGCCGTCGTGCCCGTACTCGGAGTCGAGCACCTGCAGACCGTCGCAGCCGGGCAGTAGGTCGGCCAGCTCGGCCTGCAGGCGCAGCGGATACAGCCGGTCGGAGGTGATCCCGGCGACCACCGCCGGAACCGGGCAGCCGCGCAAGGCCGCCGCGACGCCACCCCGGCCGCGGCCCACGTCGTGGGAGGACAGCGAATCGGTCAGCGTCACATAACTGCCGGCGTCGAACCGGGACACCAGCTTGCCGCCCTGGTAACCCAGGTAGCTCTCCACCGCATAGCGGCCGCCGGCAGCGGGGTCCTCGCCCTCCTGGGCGGCGTTGGCGAACCGCCGGTCCAGCTCGGCCTCGCCGCGGTAGGTCAGGTGCGCGATGCGCCGCGCGACCGCCAGCCCGGCCTCGGGACTGCGGCCGGTGCCGTGATAGTCGCCGCCGCACCAGTCCGGGTCGGCCTTGATCGCGGCGATCTGAGTGCTCTGGGTGCCGATCTGGTCGGCGGTCGCGCGCGCGCCGACCGCCAGCAGCAGGCCCGCGCCCACCTTGTCCGGGTGGCCGATCATCCACTCCAGGCCGCGAGCGCCGCCCATCGAACCGCCCAGCACCGCGGCCACCTCGGTGATGCCCAGCGCGGCCAGCGTGGCGATGTCGGCTTCCACCTGGTCGCGAATGGAGATGGCGGGAAACCGTGAGCCCCACGGCTTTCCGTTCCGGGCCAGCGAGCTCGGGCCGGTCGAGCCGCGGCAGCCGCCCAGCACGTTGGTGGCCACCGCGCACCAGCGGTCGGTGTCGATCGGGGCGCCCGGCCCGACGATCCCGTCCCACCAGCCCGCGGTGGGATGCCCGGGCCCGGCGGGCCCGGTGACGTGGGAGTCCCCGGTTAGCGCGTGCAGCACCATGACGACGTTGTCGCGCTGCGGCGACAGCTCGCCCCAGCGCTGCACGGCGATGCTGACGTCGTCGAGCACCGCGCCGCTCTCCAAGCGCAGCGAGCCGATGCCGACCACCCCGGTCTCGCCTTCGGCGGGCAGCACCTGCCTGGACACGTCGGAGATCGTCATGGCCGACCGCCTCAACGCGCCGCCAGCGCCGACGACTTGCGGAGCTCGGCCGAGGCCGCGGCGAACCCGAGCTCCAGGTCGGCCAGGATGTCCTCGATGCCCTCGATGCCGACCGACAGCCGCACCAGGCCCGGGGTGACCCCGGTGCTCAGCAGTTCGTCCCCGGACAGCTGGCTGTGGGTGGTGGACGCCGGGTGGATCACCAGTGAGCGCACGTCGCCGATGTTGGCGACGTGGCTGTGCAGCTTCAGCGCGTTGACGAAGGCCTTGCCGGCTTCGACACCGCCGGCCACCTCGAAGGACAGCACACCGCCGACGCCCTTGGGGGCCAGCCGCTGCGCCAGGTGGTGCCACGGCGAGTCGGCCAGCCCGGCGTAGTTGACGCTCAGCACGTCGTCGCGGGTGGCCAGGAACTCCGCGACCCGCTGGGCGTTGGCGACGTGGCGCTCGATGCGCAGGCTCAGCGTCTCCAGCCCCTGGGCGATCAGGAAGGCGTTGAACGGCGAGGCCACCGACCCGTAGTCGCGCATCAGCTGGGCACGGATCTTGATCGCGTACGCCGGCGGTCCCAGATCGGCGTAGACCAGGCCGTTGTAGCTGGGGTCGGGGGTGGTGAAGCTCGGATGGCGGCCCTGGGTCCAGTCGAAGTTGCCGCTGTCGACGACCACGCCGGCGATCGCGGTCCCGTGCCCGCCCAGGAACTTGGTGCACGAGTGCACCACGATGTCGGCGCCCTGGCTGATCGGCTGGATCAGATACGGGGTGGCGATCGTGTTGTCGACGATCAGCGGCACACCGTGGTCGTGGGCCACCTTCGAGACCCCCGGGGTGTCGAGGATGTCGATCTTCGGGTTGGAGATGGTCTCGGCGTAGAACGCCTTGGTGTTCGGCCGTACCGCTGCGGCCCAGGACTCCAGGCTGTCGGGGTCCTCGACGAAGCTGACCTCGATGCCCAGCTTGGGCAGCGAGTAGCGGAACAGGTTGTAGGTGCCGCCGTACAGCCGCGGGCTGGCCACGACGTGGTCGCCGGTCTCGGCCAGGGCCAAGATCGCGAACGTGCTGGCGGACTGTCCCGAGGACAGCAGCGTCGCGGCCACCCCGCCCTCCAGCGCGGCGATGCGCTCCTCGATGACCGCGCTGGTCGGGTTGGTCAGCCGGGTGTAGATGTTGCCCGGCTCGGCCAGCGCGAAGCGGGCCGCGGCCTCGTCGGTGTCGCGGAACAGGTACGACGTGGTCTGGTAGATCGGCAGGGCGCGCGACCCGGTCTCCGGGTCACCGGCGTGGCCGACGTGGATCTGCTTGGTCTCGAACGACCAGTTGTTACCGGCGGTCATGTGTGAATGCTTTCTTCCGTGAGTTGTTATCGCTGGCGCAGAGGTGGAGTCAGTGACAACAGCAACGGGCGAGCGGGCACAAGGAGGCACGCATCAGGTTCCCCTGTCTACTCGGGGGGCCCGTGGTGGCGGACCCGCGCTTGCCGCGTAGCCGGTGCTGGCTACTCAACCCGGTCAATCACCCGGGGCACCCCACCGCGGTTGGAGGGTTGCCGGCCAGCAAGCCGGGGCTTAGCGCTGGCACTCATGACCGCTTCGCAGCCTATCTCATCCCGTGGAGGTGCCGCCACCTGCTCACCGCCGGTGGCCGCCGTTGCGCGGTGCGAGATACTGAGGCCGCCGTGTACAACGCGGAGCACAACCACACACGAACCCTGACGCCGGGAGAACAGCCATGTGCGCCGACCAGCCGACCATCATCTACACGCTGACCGACGAGGCGCCGCTGCTGGCGACGTATTCGTTCCTGCCGATCGTGCAGGCCTTCACCGGGCCGGCGGGAATCGACGTCAAGCCCAGTGACATCTCGCTGGCGGCGCGCATCCTGGCCCAGTTCCCCGACGTCCTGACCGAGGCCCAGCAGGTGCCCGACAACCTCGCCGAACTCGGTCGGCTCACCCACCTGCCCGACACCACGATCATCAAGCTGCCCAACATCAGCGCCTCGGTGCCGCAGCTGGTCGCCGCCATCAGGGAACTGCAGGGCAAGGGATTCAACCTGCCGGACTATCCCGAGGACCCGAAGACCGACGACGAGCGCGACATTCACGACCGCTACGCCAAGTGCCTGGGCAGCGCGGTGAACCCGGTTCTGCGGGAAGGCAACTCGGACCGGCGCGCACCCAAGGCGGTCAAGGAGTACGCGCGCAAGCACCCGCACAGCATGGGCGAGTGGTCGATGGCGTCGCGCACGCATGTGGCCACCATGCGCGGCGGTGACTTCTACCACGGCGAGAAGTCGATGACGCTGGACCGCGACCGCGACATCAAGATGGAGCTGAAGACCAAGAGCGGCAAGACGATTGTGCTCAAGGAGAAGGTGCCGCTGCTGGCCGGCGACATCATCGACTCGATGTTCATGAGTGTGGCCGCGCTGCGCGAGTTCTACGAAGCGGAGATGGAGGACGCCCGCAAGACCGGCGTGATGTTCTCCCTGCACGTCAAGGCGACCATGATGAAGGTCAGCCACCCGATCGTGTTCGGTCACGCCATCAAGGTGTTCTACAAGGACGCATTCGCCAAGCACCAGAAGCTCTTCGACGACTTGGGTGTCAACGTCAACAACGGCCTGTCCGACCTCTACAGCAAGATCGAGACGCTGCCGGCCTCGCAACGCGAGGAGATCATCGAGGACATGCACGCCTGCCACGAGCATCGCCCCGAGCTGGCGATGGTGGATTCGGCCAACGGCATCACCAACTTCCACTCACCCTCGGATGTGATCGTGGACGCCTCGATGCCGGCGATGATCCGGGCCGGCGGCAAGATGTACGGCGCCGACGGGCGGCAGAAGGACACCAAGGCCGTCAACCCCGAGTCGACCTTCGCCCGCATCTATCAGGAGCTGATCAACTTCTGCAAGACGCACGGCCAATTCGACCCGGCCACCATGGGAACCGTGCCCAACGTCGGGTTGATGGCGCAGAAGGCCGAGGAGTACGGCAGCCACGACAAGACGTTCGAGGTGCCCGAGGCCGGTGTCGCCGACATCGTCGATTTGGCCACCGGTGAGGTGCTGCTGACCCAGAACGTGGAAGCCGGCGACATCTGGCGGCTGTGCCGGGTCACCGACGCCGCCATCCAGGACTGGGTGAAGCTGGCCGTCCAGCGGGCCCGGGCCTCGGGCATGACGGTGGTGTTCTGGCTCGACACCGAGCGTCCGCACGAGGCGGAGCTGCGCAAGAAGGTCAAGGCCTACCTGGCCGAGAGCGACACCGAGGGCCTGGAGATCCAGATCATGCCGCAGGTGTGGGCCATGCGCTACACCCTGGAGCGGCTGATCCGCGGCCAGGACACCATCGCCGCCACCGGCAACATCCTGCGCGACTACCTCACCGACCTGTTCCCGATTCTGGAGCTGGGCACCAGCGCCAAGATGCTGTCGATCGTGCCGCTGATGGCCGGCGGCGGCATGTATGAAACCGGCGCGGGCGGTTCGGCGCCCAAGCACGTCAAGCAGCTGGTGGAGGAGAACCACCTGCGCTGGGACTCGCTCGGCGAATTCCTGGCGCTGGCAGCCAGTTTCGACGACCTGGGCGTCAAGGCCGACAATGTGGGCGCCAAGGTCCTGGGGGCGACGCTGGACGCGGCGATCGGCAAACTGCTCGACGCCAACAAGAGCCCGTCGCGCAAGACCGGTGAGCTGGACAACCGCGGCAGCCAGTACTTCCTCGCCAAATACTGGGCGGAGGAACTCGCCGCGCAGACCGAGGTCCCCGAGCTGGCCAAGCACTTCGCCGCGGTGGCCGACGCCCTCGACAAGAACCAGGACGTCATTCTCGACGAGCTGACCGTGGTGCAGGGCAAGCCGGTGGACATCGGCGGCTACTACGCGCCGGACTACGACATGACGGCGGCGGTGATGCGGCCCAGCCCGACGCTGAACGCCGCGATCGACGGCAAGGCCTGACACGCCCTCCCCGCGAACGTGAAGACAATTTCACGCTCGGCGGGTTTTGCTAACGCGCGACGTGCGACAATGCGCCGGTAAGGCGATGACGATGTAGGAAGCCGGTGCGAATCCGGCGGTTCAGCGAGGCTCGTCGGAGTTGGCCCCAAGGGTCGGCGAAGGCGAGCCGAAGCTGGGACCGCCGCTTCAATTCCGGAGCGGTCCCGCCACTGTGATCGGGCGTGAATTCACCCCGAGAGCCAGATACTCACGTCGTCGCATCCTGCGATTCGGGGCGGGGACCCCAGAGAGCTGGCAACCGTGACGACGCCGATTTGGATAGCGTCTCCACCGGAAGTCCATTCCACATTGCTGTCGGCCGGCCCCGGTCCCGGTCCGCTGTTGGCGTCGGCGGCGGCGTGGATCGCGCTGAGCACCGAGTACGCCGAGATTGCCGACGAACTGGCGGGGCTGCTGGCTGCGGTGCAGACCGGGGCGTGGCAGGGCCCGTCCGCTGAGGCGTATGTGGCGGCCAATGCGCCGTATCTGGCCTGGCTGATCCAGGCCGGTGCCGCCGGGGCGGCGATGGCCGCGCAGCAGCAGACCGCGGCGACCGCCTACAGCAGCGCATTGGCGGCGATGCCGACGCTGGCGGAGCTGGCGGCCAATCACGCCACCCACGCGGTGCTGGTGGGCACCAACTTCTTCGGTGTCAACACCATCCCGATCGCGCTGAATGAGGCCGACTACGGCCGGATGTGGTTCCAGGCCGCCGCGGTGATGTCCACCTATCAGGCTGTCGCCGGAGGGGCGGTGGCATCGAGTCCGCAGACGGTGGCGGCGCCGCAGATCGTCAAGGCCGAATCGGCCGACGCCAGCCAACCGCAGCTGCCGCCGGACCGGCAGAACGACATCATGGAGTGGCTGCAGAACAGCGGCTACACCGATTTCTACAACAATGTGTTGCAGCCGATGATCAACGAACTGGCGGCCAACCCTTACTTCCAGTCGATTTTCGCCGGCTTCGATCCCTGGCTGCCCGTCCTGGGCAACCCGCTGAGCTTCTTCAGCCCCTACAACATCGCGTTCGCGCTGGGCTACCCGATGGACTTCGGGTCGTTCGCCGCCTACCTGTCGCAGACGTTCGCCTTCATCGCCGCCGACCTCACCGCGGCGTTCGCCTCCGGCAACCCGGGCACCATCGCCGCGACGCTGTTGTTCACCGCCGTGGAGGCGATCGGCACCATCATCACCGACGTGATCGCCCTGCTCAAAACGCTGCTGGAGCAGGCCCTCGTGCTGATCCCGGTCATGCTGCCGATGATGACCGCGGCGCTGGCGCCGCTGGCCGTGGCGCCGCTGGCCGGGCTGGCGGGGCTGTCCGGTCTGGCCGCCCTGCACGCCGTGCCGGTGCCGCTGATCCCGGCGCCGCCGCCGTTCGCCGGTCTGACGGTGGCGCCCACGCCACCGGTCCCGGCGCCCGCCCCGGCTCCTGCCCCGGCCCCGGCCCCCGCGCCGGCCCCGGCGCCTGCCGCGCCGGGGGCGCCACCGCCGCCGCCCGCCCCGCCGCTGACCCCGGTGGACGGCATGTCGTCGATGTACCTGGTTGCCGGCCTGGGCCAGCAGGCCCGTCGCGCGGCGGGCACCAGCGCCTGCCGCCGCAAAGCGCCCGAGCCCGACGCCGCCGAGGTGCCCGCCCCGGCGGCCGCCGCAGAGGAGCCGGCCAAGGCCCGCCGGCGCCGCAAGGCGAAGGCCGACATGCTGGGCCGCGGTTATGAATACATGGATCTGGAAGACGCCGCGAGCGCTGCGGGCCCGGCGGACGTGCTGCCCAGCGGACTCACCGCCCTGGCCGGGGATGCGTTCGGCGGCGGCGCCATCATCCCGATGACGCCGGGCACCTGGACCCGGGCGCAGCGCGAGCAGATGCCTTGACGCGTGCGATAATGCGCCGGTAAGGCAACGACGGTGCAGGAAGCCGGTGTAAATCCGGCACGGTCCCGCCACTGTGATCGGGGAGCGACCCTCAACAGCCACGGCTCTTTGCGGAGTTGGAAGGCGAGGCGAGCGTTGATCCGAGAGTCAGGACACTCACGTCGTCGCATCCTGCGACCCGGGGCGGTGTACCCCGAGAGAGCTGATCACTTTGACCGCGCCTATCTGGGTGGCGTCGCCTCCTGAGATCCATTCGTCCCTGTTGTCCGCCGGTCCCGGTGCCGGCCCGCTGCTTGCCTCCGCGGCGGCTTGGACCTCGTTATCCGTTGAGTACGCGGCGATCGCCGACGAACTGACCACACTGTTGGCCGCTGTCCAGGCCGGCGCGTGGCAGGGCCCGTCGGCAGAGTCGTTCATGGCCGCCAACGCGCCGTACCTGGCGTGGTTGGTGCGCGCCGGGGGTGATGCGGCCGCTACCGCCGTCCAGCAGCAGACCGCGGCCGCCGCCTACAGCAGCGCACTGGCAGCGATGCCGACGATGGCCGAACTGGCGGCCAACCATGTCACCCACGCGGTGCTGGTGGGCACCAATTTCTTTGGCGTCAACACGATTCCGATCGCGCTGAACGAAGCCGACTACGCCCGGATGTGGGCGCAGGCCGCCACCGTGATGACCGCCTACCAGGCGACAGCGGCCACCGCGGTGGCATCGACGCCGCAGACCGAACCGGCGCCCGCGGTGCTCAAGACGGCGGGAAGCGCCGATGCGACTCCGCCCCAGCCGCCGCAGTGGTTCCTCGACTTCGCGAAATGGCTCGAAGGACTCGTCCCCAGCCCGCCTTATCCCGACAGCGGCCAATACCCGCTGTATGCGGAGTTGTTGGCGTTCTTCGAGAAGATCGGGTTCACCGACATCGCCGACCCGCTGGCCCAGTGGTTCGCCAGCCTCTCCGGATCGTCGTGGCTGCCGCCGGCCGGGGTACCGGGATCGTGGTTGGGCTGGACCGGCAATCCGCTGAGCTACCTCAATCCGGCGTACCTGGCCTACATCCTGTCGGTGCCGCTGGATCCGGGTTCCTACATCGCGTTCACCAGCATCGTGATCATCGACGACCTGCTGGCGATCATGTACACGGCCCTGTTCAACCCGCAGGGCCTCGGTCTGGTCATCCCGTTGGCCATGGTCGAGATCGTCGGCGCCACAATCGGTAACACGGTCCAGGCGCTCAACTACCTGCTCACCCAGACGGTGCTGATCCCGGCGCTGCTGCCGGTGCTGGCCGGCTCGGCCGTGCTGGCTCCGGCGGGAGTACTCGGCGGCCTGGGGATCGGGGCGATGGCGCACCACCTGGCTGCCGCGGTCCCGCCGCCCCCGGCTCCGCCGCCCTCACCCGCACTGGCGATGGCCCAGCCGCCGGCGCCTGCACCGGCCCCCGCGCCGGCTCCGGCTCCGGCTCCGGCTCCGGCGCCCGCTGCGGCGCCGGCTGTGACCGCCGCTCCGCCGCCCGGAGCGCCGCCGCCGACCCCGGCGGGCCCGCCGTCGGTGACCATGCCGGCCTACATGTACCTGGTCGGCGGCCTGGACATGGGTGCGCGACGGGCCTCGGGGACCGGCGCCCGCAAGAAGTCGGTGCCGAAACCGGACAGCGCCGACGTTCCGGCAGCCGAGGCGGCGGAACAGGCTGCGCCCCAGCGGCGTCGGCGCAAGGCGAAGGTCGGCATGTTGGGGCGCGGGCACGAGTACATGGATCTCGAGCCCGAGCCGGCTATGGCGACTGCTTCGCAGCGGGGCGCCGGCGGCTTCGCCGGCGGATCGCACCGGGTGGCCGGCGCTCGCCCGGCCGGACTGACCGCGCTGGCCGACGACGGGTTCGGCGGCGGCGCGGTCAGCCCGATGATGCCCAACACCTGGCCGGGTGACCCGGGTTAGCCGCCGCAGCGAATCCGATTCCCGCTGCGGTCCAACGGATCCGGGCCCAGGCCCAGATACTTGTCCCGCAGCTTGTCCCACAGCTCGAGCTGGCCCCACTCGGGCTCCTCGCGCATCTGCTGGTCGTTGGTGAGGAACGGGTTCGGCAGCATCAACGTCATCATCTGCTCATCGCGGCCGTTGTAGAGCCGCACCCCCCACGACATCGGGTTGCCGTCCTTGCCGATCCGCCGGTACAGCTCGGCGCGGGTGCAGCGGCGAATCCGGCCCAGCTCCGAGCCGCTGGCCCGGTGTTTGCCGATGCACAGGTGGAAGTGCCAGCGGCCGAAATCGACAGTGGCATAACCGTCGAGCATCGCGATCTTGCGCGGTGCGTTGGGAGCGGCCACCTCCCAGGCGGCGCCCTGCATGATGATGCCGAACCAGATCTCGTCCCAGTACTCGTCGAAGCACAGGTGCAGCAGATCCAGCAGACTCTGCTGATCGGTGGGCAGCGGCCACAGTTGTTCGCGGCCACGGTCTTCGGTGTCGACGATCGGCGGATCGGCGACGATGGTGGTCTCGGTCATGGCGATACCTTTCTGTTCTTGGTGAGTTCGGGTTTACGGGTGAGGGCGCAGTCGCCGCACAGCCCGCCGGCAGGCGTGCGGTAGAACAGGCAGCAGGTGGTGCCCCGGTAGTCGGTGCCGGAGCCGTTGAAACGGATGGTGTCGGCGAGTCGTTCGTCGTCGCATATCCTGCGGGCGAGGTCCCAACCCGGCTCGGTTCCCAGGGCCCGGGCGGCCCCCAGCGCGGCGGAGGCGGCGTTGCCGCGCAGCAGGCGCTCCGAGATGGGGCTCAGCTCGCGCACCGCGCCGACCAGCGGCCCCAAGTGCCGGCCCAGGACCAGGTCGGCCAGCAGCGTTTCCGGGCAGTCTCCCTGCCACGCCACCGGATTCGGCAGGTGCAGCCGGACTGTTCCGTCGGATTCGGCGTACCAGAGCTCGTCGGGGGACAGATCCAGCAGCAGCCCGTGCTCGGCGAGCGCGCCCAGCCCGATCGACCACAGTCGCGCGGCGAACCCGAGGAAGAACGTCGAGACCGCAACCCGGAGATCCGGTGCCCCGATCCGGTCCCGGACATTGCCGATCGCCGCGGTGAGCAGCGTCTGATCGGTGTAGAGCTGGGTGACCGGGCGCCAGCCGGCGCCTGTTGCGGGACCGGTGGACACCGCGAAATACGGGCTGACCATGGACAACTCGTGCAGCGCCGAAACGACCTGCTCCGTGGACGCACAGCGCTGCGGGCTTGCCGGCAGGGTTCGCAGCAAGTGCGGCAGGTCGCGCAACGCGGCGGTCTTGGCCGCGCTCGTCGAGCGCAGCCTGATCGCCCCGGGATCGGTTGCGCTGACCAGGATTTCGGCGGGTTCGGCGACGTCCCAGCCTTCCCTGGACAGCACCCGAATCAGCGCGGCCCGCAACGGCTCCGGAGCGTCGATGCGGGCGGCCCGGCACGCACCGCCTTCGGTGCCGAACGCGAACATGCCGCTGGACGCGTCGAAGCGCAGGGTGTCGGTGTCGAACATCGCCCCGATACGTCCCGACAGCATCAGTTCCTCGCCGACGGTGTCCACCAGCGTGCCCGCCGGATCCAGCAGCCACACTCGGTCGGCCACCCGCAGCGCCAATTCCAGGTCGTGGGTGCTCAGCACCACGGCCAGCTGCTGGTCACGGGCCAGCTCGCGCAGCAGCCCGAACAGCCCGGCCCGCGAGGACACGTCTAAGAACGCGGTCGGCTCGTCGAGCACCAACAGGCCGGGCTGTTGAGCCAGTGCACGCGCGGTCAGGACACGCTGGCGTTCCCCGTCGGACAGTTCGACTGCCGGCCGCGCGGCCAGATGCTCGGCGCCGGTCGCGGCCAGCGCCCAGTCGATAATCTCGTCGTCCTCGGGGCGCAGCCGGGACCCCAGCCCCAGGTGCGGGATGCGGCCCAGCCCCACCAGCGCCCGCGCTGACAGCAGGCCCGGGTCGATCCGCTCGGTCAACACCACCGCCACCCGGCGGGCCAGCTCGTCGCGCGGCAACCCGGTCAGGTCGGCGCCGTCGAGCAGCACCCTGCCGCCGAGTGCCGGCTGCAGCCCGGCCAGCGTGCGGATCAGGGTCGACTTGCCGGCGCCGTTGGGGCCGATCAGCACGGTCAGCTCACCGCGACGGGCCTGCGCTGCCAGTCCGGTTGCCACGGTGGTGGATCGGCGCCGGTTGCGGTAGCCGATTGCCAGGTCGGCCAGCTCAACCGCCGCCGGGGACGGCATGAGGTCCGGGTTCATGCGGCGGTCCCAGCTTCGCCTCTCCTCCGTCGAGCCTCGCTGAACCGCCGGGATCATGCGGCGGTCCCAGCTTCGCCTCTCCTCCGTCGAGCCTCGCTGAACCGCCGGGTTCATGACGGCATCCCCGAGCCGCGGCGGGCCCGCAGCAGCACCGTGATCACGACCGGCGCTCCCACCAGCGCGGTGACGGCATTGACGGGGATAACCAGGTTGCTGGCGGGCACCTGGCTGACGATGCCGCACGCCAGCGCGGCGACCGCACCCAGCAACACCACCGTCGGCAGCACCACGCGGTGGTCGGAGGTGCTGACGGCGATGCGGGCCACGTGCGGCACCACCAGGCCGAGGAAGGCGATCGGCCCGCAGAACGCGGTCGTCACGCCCGCCAGCAACGACGCCGAGGCGACCGTGACGATGCGGGCGCGATGCACGTTGATTCCCATTGTGGCCGCGTAACTTTCGCCGAGCAGCAGGGCGTTGAGCGGCCGGATCGTCATCGCCGCGGTAACCAGACCGACGGCCACCAGCGGCAGCAGCAACCGCAGGTCGGCCCAGCCGGTGCCGGCGAAGCTGCCCAGGCCCCACAGCAGGTACTGCTGCACCCGCTGCGGGTCGGAATACACCAGCGCCAGACTCACCAGTGCGGTGCTGGCCGCGCCGATCATCACTCCGATCAGCAGCAGCGTCGCCGCCGAGCGGGTCCAGCGTGACAGCACCAGCACCAACGTCAGCATCGCCGCGGCGCCCAGCGCTGCCGCGGTGACCTCCCCGGCGCGGCTGGCGCCGGCGGTGCTGAAACCCGCCGCACCGCCGGCCAGCACCACCAGCGCCACCCCCAGGCTGGCCCCGGAGCTGACCCCGAGGATGTAGGGGTCGGCCAGGGTGTTGCGGAAGAGGGTCTGCAGCTGCAGGCCGGCGACCCCGAGTGCGGCACCGGCGGCCAGCGCGGTGAGCACCCGCGGCAACCGCATGTTCGTCACGATCACCTGCCAGCGCGGGTCCGACGGTTCGGCGCCGAACAGCACGCGGACGGTGTCGGCCAGCGGCACCCGCACCGGGCCGAGCGCCAGACCGAGCAGGGCCAGCACCACGACGGCGGCGGCCAGCCCGGCCAGCACCAGTGTCGTACGCGCCTTCATCGGTGCACCTGCCGGTAGAACTCGAAAGTGTGGTTCGGGGCCTGCTCCGAGTGCAGGATCGCGACCAGGTCGGCCAGCAGCAGATCCGGTCTGGCGGTGCCGCGTTCCCAGTAGGTGTTGCCCCCCGCTGGGGTGATCGCCTTCGTGGCCGACCACACCTGCCCGGTGCGCACCGCGGTCAATTCGCCGTACCGGCTGTCCCGCGCCACCGCGTCGTCGACCGTTTTCCAGTCGTCGGTGACCAGCCATAGCGGCGCGCTTCCCGCGCGGGCGTAGACCGATTCGAAATTCAACTGCCGGTTCTCGGCGCCGCCGTCGGTCAGCCAGGGGTAGGTGCCGCCGGCGTCGGCGACCAGACGGCCGGCGTAGCTGGCCCCGGTGGGCATGGACCAGCTGCCCGAATACATGGTGCCGACCAACACGTCGACGGGCTTGGCCCGCGCGGCCTGCGCGGCCAGTGCGCGGTAGCGGTCGCGGATGGACTCATACACCTGCGCGGCCTGCCGTTCGGTGCCGGTCAGCGCGGCGAACACCTTGATCCATTCGGCCCGGCCCAGCGGGGTGGGCTCCAGCCATTCGGCGTCGGCGAGCACCGGGATGCCGGCCTGGCGTAGCTTGGGATGCCCGGGGTCGTCCATGCCCTCGGTGACTAGCACGTCGGGCCCGGCGGCCAGCACGGTTTCGATGTTGACCTGCCCTCCCGGGGCGTAGCCGACGGTTTCGTCGGCGTCGATGCGCTTGCGGATCTGCGGGTCGGCCACCGCGGCGGGGTTCGCCACCCCGGTGACCACCCCGGCCCGGTCGAGCTCGGTGATCATCGCCAGATGCGTCGTCGAACCCGAGTACAGGCTGTGCACCGGGACGGTGATCTGTTGGGCGCGGGCCAGTTCGCCGGTCAGCGCCGGGGCCGGGGCACCGCAGCGCACCAAGACATACGAGACCGGTTTGCCGCCGAGGTAGGGCCGGTGCACGGTCAGCACCTGGTAGCTGCGGTGGTAGTCGAGGCGGAAGTTGGTGGCCTCGGACAGCGTCGATTTGTCCGGAAAGTAGTCGGTGTGCGGGTCGAAGTCGGTGATGCAGTCCTGCCGGGCCGCCCCGTGGGTCGCGTGATTGGCCGAGCAGCCGACCAGCCCTGGGGCCAACGTCAGGGCCAGCGCTATGACCAGCGCAGGGACTACCCGCAGTGCACGGGACATGGGCGTGCATCAGCTTCCTCGGGGTACACCGCCCCGGTTCGCAGGACGCGATGACGTGAGTCTCCTGGCTCTCGGATCACTGTTCGCCTCGCCTTCCAGCCCCACCGGTTGCGGGCCGTGGCTGATGAGGGTCACTCCCCGATGACAGTGGCGGGACCGCACCGGATTCACACCGGCTTCCTCACTGTGTTGTCATCGCCTTACCGGCGACATTCTTGCACGGCGCTCTGCGCTAGGCTGGCCGCCGTCTCGTGGTGTCAGGAACCCGGTGGAATTCCGGGGCGGTTCCGCCACTGTGAGGGGCGCTGACAGGCACAGCTCCCCGAGCCAGATACGGCTGCGGGACATCCGACGACGAGGGGCGCGAACCCCTCAGGAGGCCCGGCTTATGCGGCGCATTGCGCTTCTGTCCACATCCGACACCGACCTGCTGTCCGCACGCGCCAGCGGGGCGGCCTACCGGCTGGGCAACCCGGCGCGCCAGGAGATCGAACCGCTGATCGATGGCGGCGTTGATGTCGTGGTGCTGCGCATCCTGGGTTCCTCGGCGGAGATCGCCGACGAACTGAAGTTGCTGCGCGCGACCGGTCTGCCGCTGGTGGTGCTCGGCGGGGAGCGCTCGCCCAACGCCGAGCTGATGGAGTGCTCGACGGTTCCGATCGGGCTGGCGGCCCAAGCGCACGCTTATCTCGCCGAGGGCGGGCCGGCCAACCTCGCCCAGCTGCACGCCTTCCTGTGCGACACGGTGCTTTTGACCGGGGAGGGTTTCGAGGAGCCGGCGGTGGTCCCGGAATGGGGGTATGGGTCTCGGGAGCCGGTTGAGGCACCCGATGCGGTGCGGGTCGGTGTGCTCTACTACCGGGCCCACGAGGTCAGCGGCAACGCGGGATTCGCGCACGCGCTGGCCGACGCGATCGATGCCACCGGCCGGGCGGTCGGGGTGCCGATCTTCGCCGCATCGCTGCGCAACGCCCCCGACGAGTTGTTCGCGGCATTGGGAACACTGGACGCGGTGGTGGTCTGCATGCTGGCGGCCGGCGGGGCGATCAACGCGACCGCGACCGTCAGCGCCGGCGACGACGACGGTGCGTGGGACATCGAAAAGATTGCCGCGCTGGACATTCCGGTCTTCCAGGGGTTGTGCTTGGCCTCGTCGCAGGCGGACTGGGCGGCCAACGACGACGGCGTCACCCCGCTGGATTCGGCCACCCAGATCGCGATCCCGGAATTCGACGGCCGGATCATCACCGTGCCGTTCTCGTTCAAGGAGATCGACGACGACGGGCTGCCGCACTACGCCGCCGACGCCGAACGCTGCGCCCGGGTGGCCGGTGTGGTGGTCAATCACGCTGTGTTACGGCGCATTCCGAACAGTCAGAAGAAGCTGGCGCTGGTGCTGTCGGCCTATCCGACCAAGCACTCCCGGGTCGGCAACGCGGTCGGTCTGGACACTCCGGCGTCGGCGGTGCGGCTGCTGCACCGGCTGGCCGACGCGGAGTATGACGTCGGCGACGGTTTCGGGGTACTGGGCATTGCTGACGAAACCGAGGCGGGGGATCGGCTGATCCACACCCTGATCGAGGCGGGCGGCCAGGATGAGGACTGGCTGACCGCGGTGCAGCTGACCGAGGCGCAGGTGCGGGTCACCGCGCAGCAGTACGCGCAGTGGACCGCGGAGCTGCCGGACTCGCTGCGCGAGGAGATGGCGCGGGCGTGGGGCCCCGCGCCGGGCAAGCTGTTCGTCAACGAGGCCGGCGAGATCGTGCTGGCCGCACTGCGATCCGGCAACATCGTGCTGATGATCCAGCCGCCGCGCGGCTTCGGGGAGAACCCGGTGGCGATCTATCATGACCCGGAGCTGCCACCCAGCCACCACTACCTGGCCGCATACCGTTGGCTGGCACACGGCTTCGGCGCGCACGCGGTGATCCACCTGGGCAAGCACGGCTCGATGGAATGGCTGCCCGGCAAGACCGCGGCGCTCTCTTCCGCGTGCGCGACCGACGCCATGATCGCCGACCTGCCGCTGATCTACCCGTTCCTGGTCAACGACCCGGGCGAGGGCGCGCAAGCCAAACGCCGCGCGCACGCCACCATCGTCGATCACCTGATCCCGCCGATGGCGCGCGCGGAGTCCTACGGCGACATCGCGCGGCTGGAGCAGTTGCTCGACGAGTACGGCAATATCGCCACCATGGATCCGGGCAAGCTGCCGGCGATCCGCGGCGAGATCTGGAATCTGATGCGCGCCGCGGAGATGCACCGCGATCTGGGCCTGGACGAGCGGCCCGAGGACGAGGAGTTCGACGACTTCCTGCTGCACGTCGACGGCTGGCTCTGCGAGATCAAGGACGCCCAGATCCGCGACGGGCTGCACGTGCTCGGCGGTGCCCCGACCGGTCCCGAGCGGGTGAACCTGGTGCTGGCGATCCTGCGCGCCCCGCAGGTGTGGGGCGGAGTGGACCACGCGGTGCCCGGGCTGCGGGCCGCGCTCGGCCTGAAAGACGACGCGGCGGGTTCGGCGGTCGATGAGATCGAGGAGCGCGCCCGGCACCTGGTCGAAGCCATGGAGTCGGCCGGCTGGGAGGCCGGAGCGGCCGATTCGCTGCATCCCGATCCCGAGGTACGCCGGGTGCTGAGATTCGCTGCCACCGAGGTGGTTCCGCGGCTGGCGGGTACGGCGGCCGAGCTGGACTCGGTGCTGCATGCGCTGGCCGGTGGCTTCGTGCGCCCAGGGCCATCCGGGTCGCCGCTGCGCGGCCTGGTCAACGTGCTGCCCACCGGACGCAACTTCTACACCGTCGACCCGCGGGCGGTGCCGTCGCGGCTGGCCTGGCAGACCGGGCAGGCGATGGCGGACTCGCTGGTGCGGCGCTACCTCGATGACACCGGCCGCTACCCGGAGTCGGTGGGATTGTCGGTGTGGGGCACCTCGGCGATGCGCACGTCAGGCGACGATGTCGCCGAAGTGCTGGCGCTGCTCGGGGTGCGGCCCGACTGGGACGAGGCCTCCCGGCGGGTGTCCGGGCTCGAGGTGATCTCGACCGAAGAGCTCGGCCGGCCCAGAATTGATGTGACGGTGCGGATCTCGGGCTTCTTCCGAGACGCCTTCCCGCACGTGGTGACCATGCTCGACGACGCCGTGCAGATGGTGGCGACCCTCGATGAGCCGGACGATCAGAACTTCGTCGCCGCTCACGCCCGCGCCGACCTGGCCTCCCACGGCGACCTGCGCCGGGCCACCACCCGGGTCTTCGGTTCCGCGCCGGGCTCCTATGGCGCCGGCATTTTGCAGGTGATCGAATCCGGCACCTGGCGCGACGACAAGGACCTGGCCGAGGTCTACACCGCCTGGGGTGGATTCGCCTACGGCCGTGGGCTGGACGGTGCTGCGGCCGCCGATGACATGCGCACCAACTACCGCCGGATCAAGGTGGCCGCGAAGAACATCGACACCCGCGAGCACGACATCGCCGACTCCGACGACTACTTCGTCTACCACGGTGGCATGATCGCCACGGTGCGGGCGCTGTCCGGCTCCGACCCGAAAGCCTATGTGGGCGACTCGACGTCAACCGATGCCGTGCGCACCCGCACCCTGGCCGAGGAGACCGCCCGGGTGTTTCGGGCCCGGGTGGTCAACCCGCGCTGGATCTCCGCGATGCGCCGGCACGGCTACAAGGGCGCGTTCGAACTGGCTGCCACCGTCGACTACCTGTTCGGCTTCGACGCCACCGCCGGGGTGGTGCATGACTGGATGTATGAGAAGCTCGCCGCCGAGTACGTGCTCGATCCGACCACCCGCGAGTTCCTCGACAAGTCCAATCCTTGGGCGCTGCAGGGCATCGTGGAGCGGCTGAAGGAGGCCGCCGACCGGGGGCTGTGGGCGGAGCCTGATCCGGAGACCATGGCAGCATTGCAACAGGCCTACCTGGAGGTCGAAGGCGACCTGGAGGACCGGTGAAGGTTTGGATTCTCGGCATCGGGATGGGCCCGCGGCACGTCACGCCCGAGGTGGCCGACGCGCTGCGGTCGGTCGACTATGTGTTGGCCGCCGAGAAGGGAGCCGAGGACGGCCTGCTGGCGTTGCGGCGGACTGTCGTCGACGCCTATGCCGAGTCGGTGCCGATCGTCACGGTCTCGGACCCTGCGCGCGACCGGTCAGCGGATCTGAGCGGACCGGGCTACGCGGGGGCCGTGGCCGACTGGCATGCGGCCCGGGCGCAGCGCTACGCCGATGTCTTACGGGAACGGGGAGGCACCGCAGCCTTCCTGGTCTGGGGCGACCCGGCGCTCTATGACTCGACCATCCGCGTTGTTCAGCAGGTGAAAGCCCTTGGCGTAGAACTAGAGTACGACGTGCTGCCGGGCATCAGCGCCCCGCAACTGCTGGCCGCCCGGCATCGGATCGTGCTGCACGAGGTGGGCCGGCCGGTGCACATCACCACCGGGCGGCGGTTGGGCGAGGCGATCGCCGCGGGGCAGGACAACATCGTCGCAATGCTCAACCCCGATGGGCTGGACCTTTCCGTGGTGGCGGATTGGACGATCTGGTGGGGCGCCAACCTCGGTGCGGCGGGGGAGCGCTTGGTGCGTGGCCGGGTCGGCGACGTCGTCGGCGAGATTGCGGCCGCCCGCCGTGCGGCGAAAGCCGAAGCGGGCTGGGTGATGGACGTATTCCTGGTACGCAGGCCCTGATGGCGGGGCTGCTGATCGCCGGGACCACCAGCGACGCCGGCAAGACCGTGGTCACCACCGGGCTGTGCCGGGCGCTGGCACGCCGCGGGGTAAGAGTGGCACCGTACAAGGCGCAGAACATGTCGAACAACTCGATGGTGGTTGTCGGTGCGGATGGCCTCGGCACCGAAATCGGCCGGGCGCAATGGATTCAGGCGATGGCCGCGCGGGCCGTTCCCGAGCCGGCGATGAACCCGGTACTGCTCAAACCCGGCAGTGACCAGCGCAGCCATGTGGTACTGATGGGCCGGCCATGGGGCGAGCTGTCGTCATCGAATTGGATGCACGGCCGCCGCGCGCTGGCCGAGAGCGCCCACCGCGCCTACGATGACCTCGCGGGGCGCTACGACGTGGTGATCGCCGAAGGGGCCGGCAGCCCGACCGAAATCAACCTGCGCGCTGGCGATTACGTCAATATGGGGCTGGCGCGGCATGCTCGCCTGCCGGTAGTGGTCGTCGGCGATGTGGACCGGGGCGGGGTGTTCGCGGCGTTCTTCGGCACCGTCGCGCTGCTCTCGCCGGAAGACCAGGCCCTGGTGGCCGGGTTTATCGTCAACAAGTTCCGCGGCCAGCAGCGGTTGCTGGAGCCCGGCCTGGCTGACCTGCAACGTGTCGCCGGCAGGCGGGTTTTAGGCACCCTGCCCTGGCACCCGGGGCTGTGGCTGGATTCCGAGGACGCGCTTGACTTGGACGGCAGGCGCTCAGTGCGCGCCGGCGCGCGACGGGTGGCGGTGATCCGGCTGCCGCGGATCAGCAATTTCACCGATCTGGACGCGCTCGGTGTGGAACCCGATCTGGACGTGGTGTTCGCCTCCGATCCGCGCGGGGTGTCCGACGCCGATCTGGTGGTGCTGCCCGGAACCCGCGCCACCGTGTCCGACCTGGCCTGGCTGCGCTCGCGCGGGCTGGATACCGCGATCGCTGCGCACGCCGCCGCGGGCAAGCCGGTGCTGGGCATCTGCGGCGGTTTTCAGATGCTGGGCCGGGCGATCCACGACCCCGACGGCGTGGAGGGACCGCCGGGCGAGGTGGCCGGGTTGGGCCTGCTGGACCTCGAAACCTGTTTCGGCGCAGACAAAGTGCTGCGGCTGTCCGAGGGCGGCTACGAAATCCACCACGGCCGGATCACCCGCGGTGAGGGCGTTCAGGAATTTCCCGGCGGCGCCCGTGCCGGTCAGGTCTTCGGCACCATGCGGCACGGTGCGCTGGAGGGCGATGCGCCGCGCGCGGCGTTCCTGGCCGAAACCCTGGGCCTGGAACCGTCGGGGGTGTCGTTTCCGGCCGCGCGGGAGCACCGGCTCGACTTGCTGGCCGATCTGATCGAGGAGCACCTGGACGTCGACGCCGTGCTGGACTTGGCGCGCGGCGGGCCGCCGCCGGATCTGCCGTTCCTGCCGCCGGGGGCGCCGTGATGCGCCTGCTGCTGCTCGGTGGAACCGCGGAAGCCCGGGCGTTGGCCGAGCGACTGGTGACCGCCGGCGTCGACGTCACCACGTCGCTGGCCGGCCGGGTGGCCAATCCGCGGCTGCCGGTCGGGGCGGTGCGGATCGGCGGATTCGGCGGAATCGACGGCCTGCGTGCGGCATTGGCCGACTACGACGCCGTTGTGGATGCCACCCACCCGTTCGCCAGCACCATGTCGGCCAACGCCGCCGCGGCGTGCGCCGCTGCCGGCTGCCCACTGCTGCGGTTGGAGCGGCCCGGCTGGGCAGCGCGGGCCAGGCCGTCCTGGCAGTGGGCCGACTCGCACGAGCAAGCCGCTGTTATCGCGGCCCGGCTGGGCCGGCGGCCGGTGCTGACCATCGGGCGCCAACAGCTGGCGTCTTATCTGCCGGAGCTGGCCGAGGCGGCGGTGCTGGCGCGCGTCGTCGACCCGCCGTCGATGACGATGCCGCCCACCTGGACGGTGGTCACCGACCGGGGGCCCTATGCGCTGGCCGGCGAACTCGCCCTGCTGCGTGAGCACCGCGCCGACGTGGTGGTGACCAAGGATTCCGGGGGCGAGTACACCTGGCCGAAGATGCTGGCCGCCGAGGAACTCGGGCTGCCGGTGGTCATTGTGCGCCGCCCGGACCGGCCGGCCGGGGTGAAATGCGTGTACGACGTCGAGCAGGCGCTGGCCTGGGTGCTAACCGGCGATTGACCACAGCTGCAGGGCGGCGCCGGCGGTCAGCAGCGCGGCGACCTTGACCACTTCCAGCCCGGCGTAGGCGTAGTGGGCGTGTGAGCGTTCGATCATCCCGCCGGCCGGTTCGACCGCCGCTGCCAGCACCGCGTCGGAGCGGCGGCGCAGCCGGGGCCGGACGAACAGCGACTGAATAGCCAGCATGCTTACCGCTATGCCGACCGCCGCCGGCGCGAGCCGTCCCGGGGGATCGGCGGCGACCGTGAGCACGACCACCGCCGCCAGCACGATCTCGACCGCGTTGAGCGCCCGGAATACCAGCCGGCCGATGCCCAAACCCAGGTGCAGGGTGATGCCCGGCGCCCGGAACTTCAGCGGCGCCTCGAGAAACGAGATCGCCAGCACCATGCCCAACCAGGCGAAGACGACTGCTGCTGCGATCGCGCCCATTCGCGGGTGCCTCCCAAGTTATCTGTGTCTGGCGGTTGCAGAAAACGTATCTGTGCAACTCGGTTACAGACAAGCGGGGAGGGGCGTAATGCTCGACACACGGCTTGCGGCAGACTGGCGGGCGTGATTGTCGAGCATGGAGTGCTGCCCATCCGCCCCGGTCGCGAAGGCGAGTTCGAAGCGGCCTTCGCCAAGGCGCGGCCGCTGATCTCGGCCCAGCCGGGCTTCCTGGGAATTTCGATGTCCCGCTCGATCGAGTCGCCGAGCCTTTATCTGCTGCTGGTGCAGTGGGAGACTGTCGAGGCACACACCGAGGGGTTCCGGAAGTCACCGGAATTTCAGCAGTGGCGGGCACTGTTGCACGAGTTCTACGAGTCCCCGCCGGTGATTGAGCACTTCGTCGGCATCGACTAGGGGGTGATGCACCCGTGGACGCCAAGAGAACCTTGGAATTCAATGGGCACAACATCGCGGAGTTCCGGAGCAATGGCGGAAAACTGGGCGGGCCGTTCGAGGGCGCCCCGGTCCTGCTGCTGACCACCACCGGGGCCAAATCCGGGCAGCCGCGCACCAGCCCGATGATGTATCTCCCCGAGGGGGAGCGGATCATCGTGTTCGCCTCCAACGAGGGCAAGGACTACCATCCCAGCTGGTATCACAATCTGCGGGCGAATCCGTCGGCCACGGCCGAGATCGGTACCGAGACCTTTGCTGTCACCGCCACCGAGATCACCGGCGCAGAACACGACCGGCTCTATGCGATCCAGGCTGAGCGCTACCCGGGTTTCGCCACCTACCGGGAGCGCACTGATCGGTTCATCCCTGTCATCGAGTTGACCAAAGCGGAGTCCTGAGCCCGCCTGCTCAGGCGACGTCTTCCCCGGGTGGGTCGGGGTCGCCGCGTAGGAGTTCGTCGGGGTGGTGGGCGTGGTTGATCTCTGGTGGGTTGGTGCCGTCGGTCCAGGCGAGGCGGCCGGTTTTGGTGACGGTGGTGTGTTGGCGGCCGTCGGTGGTGTCGGTGTGGTCGGGGCCGCAGGCGAAGTAGAGGTTGTCGGCGTTGGTGCGGCCGCCTTGGGCCCAGGGTTGGCCGTGGTGGACTTCGCAGTGATATCCGGGCTGCAGGCAGTTGGGGCGGGTGCAGCCGCGGTCGCGGGCGTAGCAGATCAGGCGTTGGTCGGCGGTGGCCACGCGTTTTTGCCGGCCCAGGTAGAGCGGTCGTTGGGTGTGGTCGTCGAAGACGGCCAGGTAGTGAATCGCGTTGGTGGCCATGCGGATCAGCTCGCGCATCGGCAGCCGGGATCCGCCGCCGGTGGTAGCCGGTGGCGGCATCGCGATGGTGGGGTCGAGGGCCGCGTGGGCGGCTTGGTTGAGTTCGGCCAAAGTGGTGGTGACCACCACGGTGACCGGATGCCCGCGGTGAGTGCCCAGGCCTTGGGAGGAGAGGGCGGTGGCCAGGGCGAGTGTTAGGGCGTCGTGGCGGCGCTGGGCATCGCTGCGCTCATCACGGCCGGGAGCGTCCCCGGGTTGGTGGCGGCCCGGGCGGACCGCGGCGGCGATGGCTTCGAAGTAGGCCCGGGCCTCTGGATCGAGCAGCCCGGACAGTTTCGACATGCCGTCGGGGCCTTGGCGGCCCAGGACCAGGCCGCGGCGCCGGGCGCGGTCTTCGTCGCTGAACAATCCGTCGGGGTTGAGGTGATCGGCGATGCGCTGCCCGAGTTTGGCCACGACGCCCGAATCCACCCGGGTGGCGTAGGCGACCAGGGCGGCTTCGGCCTCGGCGATTTCATCCGGGGCGACCGAGGCGGGCAGGACGTCGACGGCTTGGCAGACCGCCCGGATGTGATCCTCCCCAACCGCCCCGGATTCGACCGCCTTCGCCAAGGCGGGCAGCTCGGGGGGAATCTGGGCGCCGGTCAGCGACCGGCGGTGCCGGATGCGGGCGGCCAGCCGGTAGCGGCGGCTGATTTCGCGCGGGGTGATCCGCCGCT